>JAQXDR010000220.1 GCA_029251265.1 Pseudoprimorskyibacter sp.
GCATCTGCACAGCCCAGCCTGGGTCTGTTCTCGGATGAAGGCGGGCAATTTCTAGGCGGACACGCCATGAACCGTGAAAACCGGCAAAAGACGCTGGCAGCGTTTAACGACCTCTGGCAGCCGAAGATTGCCAACAAGCTCAGCCCAGTCCTGCATCAGAATGACCCGTTGATCCCAGTACGTGGCGCGATTGTAGGTCCGACGCATGACGTTCTTGTCTTGGTGTGCCAACGCCGCTTCGATCACGTCAGAGTCATAGTCCCGCGTATTCAGGATCGTGCTGGCAGTCGACCGGAAGCCATGTGCGGTCACCTCATCCTTGGTGTAGCCCATCCGGCGCAATGCAGAATTGAACGCGTTCTCGGATAACCACTTTCGGTTCGAGTTCAACGAAGGGAAAACCAGCTCAACACCCTCAACACTGATCCAGTTCTGTTTGACGAGTTCCAGAGCTTGATCTGATAGGGGAACGATGTGATCACGGCGCATCTTGGTCCGACCAGCGGGAATGCACCAAGTCTTTTTCTCAAAATCAAATTCTGCCTGCTTCGCACCACGTACTTCACCAGGACGAGCCATCGTCAGGATTTGGAACAGCAAGGCGTCTTTGATCACTCCCGCGCCAGTGTATGCGTCTAGGTCGCGCAGAAACTGGCCAAACGCCTTTTCATCCGTGATGGCGGCGCGGTTGGTCACTTTGACCGGCAACAATGCACCCTTGATTGCATAAGTAGGGTCGTTGTCGGCTCGCAGGGTTACAGCCGCGAGCCGAAAGATGCCTGAGAGGGTGCCGCGTAGCTTCTTCGCGGTCTCACGTCTGCCACTGGCCTCAACCTTCTTGAGGAGATGGAGTATCTCCGCAGAGGTGATTTTGTTGATTGGACGGTTATGAAGCGGGGCTGCCAAGGTCTCAACGTGCCAGACTTTTTTGCGCAATGTCGCGTCAGCCAGTTCGCGATCATGGGCCATCTGCAAGTATTCTTCAGCAACGAGAAAAAAGGTGGTGCGCGACTGTATTTCAGCTTCGATCTGGTCGAGGCGCTTCTGCACAGCGGGATCATGGCCGTTTGCCACCATTGCCCGAGCCTCACCGCGCTTCTTGCGGGCTTGGGCTAGGGTCACGTCGGGGGATATCCCATGAGACAGTAGTCGTTCTTTGCCGATGTGGCGGTACTTTTGCTGCCATATCTTTGAGCCGTTTGGCTTTTCCAGGGCAAACAAGCCACCGCCGTCCAACAGCTTATAAGATTTGTCCCGAATCTCTGCTTTCCTGATCTTGACGTCCGAAAGTGCTATTTGGGGTATCGTATGTTCAGTTATGGTCAAATTGATACGAAAAATTACCGAAAAAATAAATGTTTACAGGTCGATATGTTCAACACTGTTGGGGGTAAATGGTGCCCAGGAGAGGACTCGAACCTCCACGTCCATACGGACACTAGCACCTGAAGCTAGCGCGTCTACCAATTCCGCCACCTGGGCAGGTGAACCTCACGCCACTTACGACTTGCCCCATGTTCTGTCAACGGCCACAAACGATGTTTTTGAACCTTTCATGGATGGGTTGAGGCTTGGGCAATCTCGAAGTACACCAACACCCAAATTCACGGAGCCTTTCTTATGCCCAAGCTCGTTACCATTTATGGTGGATCCGGTTTTGTCGGACGTTACATCGCGCGTCGTATGGCCAAAGAGGGATGGCGCGTGCGCGTTGCTGTCCGTCGCCCGAACGAAGCTATTTTTGTTCGACCTTATGGTGCAGCCGGTCAAGTTGAACCGGTTCAATGCAACATTACAGACGATGCCAGCACTGCTGCGGCGATGGATGGAGCGGACGCTGTCGTCAATTGTGTTGGAGTATTAAGCGAAGTTGGCCGAAATCGTTTTGACACGATCCACATGGAAGGGGCCTCGCGAATCGCCCGTCTGGCTGCAGAACGTGGCATCTCAGATATGGTTCACATATCGGCGATCGGCGCTGATCCGGATGGTGAAAGTCTCTACGCCCAAACCAAAGGTCGTGGTGAGGCAGCTGTTTTGGCGTTTATGCCTAACGCTATGATACTGCGTCCGTCGATCATATTTGGCGCTGAAGATCAGTTCTTTAACCGGTTCGCGGCCATGACCCGGATGGGACCTGTTCTGCCGCTGGTTGGTGCAGGGACAAGGTTTCAACCAGTCTACGTCGATGATGTGGCACAAGCCGCCGTGATGGGTGTCTGTGGACAAGCGCATGGTATTCACGAATTGGGTGGGCCGGACATCGCCAGTTTCCGCGAACTGATGCAAATCATGCTTGGCGTTATTCGTCGCAGGCGTTTGGTGCTCGGGCTACCGATGTTTGCGGGGCAGGGCATGGCCTTGGCCTTTGATCTTTTGCAAACAGCTACCTTCGGGTTACTGAAAAACGGAATGATCACACGCGATCAGGTTAAATCCTTAAGCCACGACAATGTTGTCGGCAGCGCCGTTGCGACATTTGCCGACCTTAAGATCAGCCCAAAAGCGATGGCAGCCGTGCTACCCGATTATTTGTGGCGTTTTCGCCCGTCAGGTCAGTATGACGCCATCAAAGATTCTGCCAAAAGCTTGCGTGACTGACGAGGTGAACAGGAGAGGCCACTGTGTAGTGACGCACTGCCAATCTGGCCTCACTCACCTTTAACGAACATTTTCGCGTTATGCCTCGGACGGTGACGTTCGATTTATACCCTTTCAAGTCAGGCCACGGAATTAACAGCAGGTTGGCATGGCCTGTGACAAATCTGTCCGAAACGGTTGTTCAGTCGTGTTTGGCTATGGAAAGAGAAACGGTCTTCTCGTCGTCTGTTTGTTTATTGGCTGTCCTGCATCAATAAGGTCCAACAGATGCTTTTGTAACAACACGTTTTAACACATGATTTTCAAAATTTTTTGATGGAAGGCGCTGTCGTTACAAACCACGCAGGGCGTCGGAAACGCGAAGCATTCTTGCAATTCGTGCCGCAAGGTGCAGGATCGGTAAGACACGCGCGCTGGGCCCAAACCGGCGACCATGAAAGCGGAGGATCTCATGACCCAAAACGGCAATGCCGCACTTTGGTTTGTTGACCGGCACATTGACGAGGGGCGTGAAAATTGCACCGCTTTTGTCGAGGCAACGGGCGCTAAACGTCGTTTGACGTATGGACAGTTGGCACATCAATCTGGACAGGTTGCGGGTGCGCTGCGTCGCGCTGGTCTGAAACAGGAAGACCGCGTCGCTTGTATCGTATTGGACCAGATAGAATATCCAGCCTTGTTTTGGGGTGCGCTGCGGGCGGGTGTTGTGCCAGTGCTTTTGAATACGCTTCTTGGGTCCGAAATCTATGACGTGATTTTACGCGATGCGCGGGCATCTGCTTTGATTGTGTCGGCGGAACTTTGGCCTGTTGTGGGGCCTGTCGTTGCAAACCAACCGGATTTAAAACAAGTGATTATCATCGGGGATGGGCCCGCTGACATCCAATCTTGGGATGATTTTATCACGGGCGCCCCTGCGGCACCGATGGCACAGGTGACGTCTGACGACTGTGCGTTCTGGCTCTATTCATCCGGATCAACAGGGCGTCCAAAAGGGGTGCGCCATGTTCACAGCGCATTGCGCGCAACGGCTGATACATACGGCGCACAGGTTTTGGGTATCCGGCAAGGTGATATCATATTTTCGGCGGCCAAGATTTTTTTCGCCTATGGGCTTGGGAATGCGATGACTTTTCCCATGGCAGTGGGGGCGACATCGGTTCTGTTTAACGGACGTCCCACACCGGATGTGGCGCTGCAAATAATTTCTGAAACGGGCGCCACCATATTTTGTGGTGTGCCGACGCTTTATGCGGCCATGGTGGCACAGATTGAACAGGCGAAGATGCCTGCGCACAGCTTGCGTCAATGTATTTCGGCGGGCGAGGCCCTGCCTGCCGAGGTGGGTCACTCTTGGTCACGACTAACAGAGGTAGAAATTCTGGATGGGGTCGGATCGACTGAAATGCTACACATCTTTCTGTCAAACCATCCAAACGATATTGTCTACGGCACCTCAGGGCGCGCTGTGCCGGGATATGAACTAAAGTGCTTGACCGAAGACGGGCGTCAAATTGTTCCCGGAGAAGTGGGTGAAATGCTGGTGCGCGGAGAGAGTGCAGCAGATGGTTATTGGAACCAACGATCCAAAAGCCGCACGACATTCGAGGGCGAATGGACTAGGACTGGCGATAAATACGAGATCCGTGATGATGGCAGGTACGTCTACTGTGGTCGCACTGATGATATGTTCAAGGTCTCGGGCATATGGGTCAGTCCGTTTGAGGTCGAACAAGCGCTTGTAACCCATCCCGCAGTACTGGAAGCGGCGGTCGTATCGGCTCGCGATGGGGACGGTCTTGAAAAACCGAAAGCGTATGTGGTTCTAAAGGCAGAGGCAGCAGATGACCTTGCCGATGCCCTAAAGAGCTTGGTTCAGGACAGGATTGGTAAATGGAAATATCCCCGTTGGGTTGAGATTGTTTCTGATTTGCCAAAAACGGCCACAGGTAAAATCCAAAGGTTCAAGCTTCGGGATATGCCGTGATAGACTGGGCGTCCGGATCAGGATGGTGTCAGGCGGGTGGACATAGGCTGGAGTGGCGTGCCACTGGACCGGCACCGACAAAAGCACCAACCATTGTTTTGTTGCATGAAGGTCTGGGAAGCGTGTCCCTATGGCGAAATTTTCCGGATCGCTTGGCGCAAGCGACAGGCTGTGGGGTGTTTGCCTTCAGCCGGGCGGGCTACGGCCAGTCGGACGTCAAAGATCTGCCGTGGGCAGTGGATTATATGACCCGCGAGGCAACGGTTGTTTTGCCCGAGGTGTTGAAAGCGTTGTCTGCCCCGGATGTTATCCTGTTTGGGCATTCAGATGGTGGCACGATTGCGGCCCTGCACGCGGCCCTTGCGCCTGAAGAAAATATTCGGGCTATAATTTTGCTGGCTCCACATCTTTTTGCAGAAGCAATCGCCTTGCAAGAAATTGCTCGTGCGCACTCCGTCTACGAGACGGATCTGCGACAGCGTCTGGCGCGTCATCACCGCGATCCTGATGTTGCCTTTGGCGGGTGGGCTGGTGCTTGGCTACATCCGGACTTTGCGATCTGGGACCAGCGCCATATTGCACGTCATATCACCTGCCCTGTACTGGCGTTGCAGGGAAAGCAGGATCAATATGGATCGGCAGAACAAGTGTTATTGTATGCAGATTTATGTCCGGGTGACGCGAGTGTTTACCTTCTTGACGCGTGTCGTCATGCCCCACATCAGGATCAACCTGCTGTTGTACTTGATCATACAAAACAGTTCTTAAAGACACGCAATATGAAATATAATGCATAATAAGTATTGAATACAGTGTATTTCGCGTCAAATGAAACCTTTACGCTTCAGTTGATAGCACTATATTGCACGTAACTGGAATTAAGAGGTCCGGCATGACAAAAGTCATCGACTTTCAGACTGATCCATCACGCTATCGCCATTGGCGGATCGAATACAACGGTCCGGTGGCGCAGCTTATCATGGATGTGGATGAAACGGCGGGTCTGTTTGATGGCTATTTATTAAAGTTGAATTCATACGACCTAGGCGTGGATATCGAACTGAATGATATCGTGCAGCGCATGCGTTTTGAACACCCTGAGGTCAAAGTGGTAGTCATGCAGTCGGGCAAGGATCGCGTGTTTTGCGCTGGTGCAAACATCCGCATGCTAGGTGGTGCGGCGCACAGCCATAAGGTGAACTTTTGCAAGTTCACGAACGAAACACGCAACACCTACGAGGCGGCCGAAGCCGACAGTGGTCAGAAATATATCGCCGCGATCAAAGGGGCCTGTGCGGGCGGTGGTTACGAATTGGCTTTGGCCTGCAATTATTTGATGCTGACCGACGACAGCAGCAGCTCTGTCTCTTTGCCCGAGGTGCCGTTGTTGGCGGTGTTACCGGGTACCGGCGGTTTGACCCGTGTGACGGACAAACGTCAGGTCCGCCGTGATTTGGCGGATGTGTTTTGTGCAACCGAAGAGGGCGTGCGTGGCAAGCGTGCCCGAAAATGGGGTCTGGTGGACGAGGTCATACCGAACTCTCGGTTCGACGCCACCGTGTCCGAAAGAGCAGCGGAGTTTGCAGCCGCCTCTTCGAAACAAGACGTTGACGATGGCATAGTCCTGAAGCCTCTGGATCGCCGCATCTCGCAAACGGGGGATCTAAGCTACAGTTTGGTCGAGGTTGCGTTGGACCGGAGCGGTGGCCGTGTCACTATAACGTTGAAAGGACCCGAGAGTGCAGCCGCAACCGATATGGCGGCGGTTCAGGCTGAAGGGGATCAGACATATCTGCTGCGCTTGGCACGGGAATTTGAGGATGCCATCCTTCATCTGCGCGCAAACGAAGCCAAGCTGGGCGTATGGGTAATCTGCACACAAGGGGATCCTGCCGAAGTCGCAGCACACGAGGCTGTAATGCTCGATAATCGCGATCACTGGCTTGCAAATGAAGTGCTGCATTATTGGAAACGCGTGCTCAAACGTTTGGATGTAACCTCTCGGTCACTGGTTGCTTTGGTTGAACATGGATCTTGCTATGCAGGTGTTTTGGCGGAATTGCTGTGGTCTGTCGATCGCAGCTATATGATGGAGGACGAGTTCGAGGGCGACAATCGCCCCACTGCGGCCATTCACATGACACGGGGCAATTTTGGATCCTATCCGATGGGTAACGATCTGACCCGTCTGCAAACACGTTTTTTGGGACATGCCGAAGCCGTCACAAACGCCGAGGATGTGATTGGGACACCGCTTGAGGCAGAACGGGCTGAAGACCTCGGTCTTGTAACCATGATCCTTGACGATATCGACTGGGAAGACGAGATCCGTATTTTCCTTGAGGAACGCTCAAGCTTCAGCCCTGATGCCATGACGGGCATGGAGGCGAATTTGCGTTTTGCGGGACCCGAGACGATGGAAACACGCATTTTTGGCCGTTTAACAGCGTGGCAAAACTGGATTTTTAACCGACCTAACGCAGTCGGTGCCGAGGGTGCGCTGCAGCGCTATGGCACCGGACAGCGGGGACAATATGACCCTGAACGTGTCTAGTGACACATCAAAGCAGGCTCTTTGTAAACAGAACGCGTATTCGCACTAATCAAGGAAATTCGGTGGGTTAATGATCCACCCTAGGCAAAGGGAAGACGACGATGCTGGACCATATAAAAGTGGACTATGACACGCAGATCCCAAATAATGTGGGACTTAGCCAAGACCGCAAAGTGCTCAAGGCACTTCAAAAATGGCATCCTGGATATCTGGATTGGTGGAACCGTTTGATCCCCCAAAACTTTCAGGACAGCATGGTATATCTGCGCACCGCTGTGAGTGTGGATCCAAAAGGTTGGGCAAAATTTGATTACGTCAAGATGCCCGAGTACAAATGGGGTGTTTTGCTCGCTCCACAGGTCGAGGATCGTATGATCCCCTGCGGAGAAAATAAAGGCCAACCGGCGTGGCAAGAGGTGCCGGGCGAATACCGCAATATGCTCAAGCGGTTGATTATCATTCAGGGCGATACCGAACCCGGGTCGGTCGAACAGCAGCGTTTTCTGGGGCTAACCGCACCATCTCTGTATGATATGCGCAATCTGTTCCAGGTGAATGTCGAAGAGGGACGTCACCTTTGGGCCATGGTCTACCTGCTCCAGAAATACTTTGGCAAAGACGGCCGCGAAGAGGCTGACGAACTGCTTGTCCGGTCCTCTGGTAGTGACGAGGCCCCGCGTATGCTGGGCGCCTTTAACGAAGAAACGCCGGACTGGTTATCGTTTTTCATGTTCACATATTTTACGGACCGTGACGGAAAGATGCAGTTGGAGAGCCTCGCGCAATCGGGTTTTGACCCTCTGTCGCGGACATGTCGTTTCATGTTGACCGAAGAAGCCCACCATATGTTTGTTGGTGAAACCGGAGTTGGCCGCGTTGTGCAGGCCACCTGTCTGGCGATGAAGGCGGCTGGTATTACAGATCCCTACGACATCGGACGTATTCGGGACCTTGGGGTCATTGACCTGCCAACAATCCAGAAAAAACTGAATCTGCATTATTCTTTGTCGCTGGATCTCTTTGGCCAAGAGGTGTCGACCAATGCTGCAAACGCGTTCAACGCAGGTATCAAAGCCCGCTATATGGAACATCGTATCGACGATGATCATCAGCTGACCAACGATACGTATATGGTTAAATCGGTCGTCAATGGCCAGATCCTTGATCAAGAAGTATCCGCCTTGACTGCGATTAATATGCGCCTGCGCGATGATTATATACGTGATGCATCTGGTGGCCTAAGACGTTGGAACAAGCAGATTAAACGTGATGGTATCGATTTTGAGCTGAAGCTGCCGCATCAGGCGTTTCACCGCCAGATTGGTGTGTTTTCCGCGATCAAAGCCGATCCTGAGGGCAACACTCTGTCTGATACTGAATGGGCTGCGAACAAGGGTCGATGGCTGCCCACGAAAGCAGATGGCGACTACATTCAATCGCTTATGGTGCCGTGTTACGAGCCCGGAGAATACGCCAGCTGGATCGCACCTCCAAAGGTTGGGATCAACAACCAGCCGGGTGATTTTGAGTACGTCAAACTGCATTTCGCTTAATGTGCCCATCCAGCGTCTTAAAAGGAGGCCCTGATGAAACTGCATTTCCTGTATGGAACCGAAACCGGCAGCGCAGAGTTCCTCTGTGAAGATATTATTGAGGCGCTGGATGATGACACTTTAGAGACTGAAGTATCGGTTCTTGCGGATGTGGATCCTGCTGCTTTGATAGCAGGCACTTTCTATGTGGTCGTGACTTCAACGTTTGGTAATGGTGATTTGCCATCCAATGCACAACCGTTTGCTGATGCATTGGATGCAAGCCAGCCTGACCTAAGCCACGTGCGGTTCGCCATTTTTGGGCTGGGTGACATGGTCTTTTCGGCCACATTCAATCAAGGCTCGGAACAACTGATGGATAAAATGCGTGCGCGCGGGGCGACTTTGGTTGGTGAACGAGGGATCCATGATGCCTCTACCGGGGACATGCCCGAAGACATTGCTGGGCCATGGGCGCAGGGTATTCTGGCCAGTCTGCGTGCAGATGTCAGCTGACCGGCCGGCAACGGCACATATTCACGAAATTGGTGTGACCTGGGGAGACTGCGATCCTGCAAAGATTGCATACACCGGACGCCTGCCTTGGTTTGCTTTGGATGCCATTAATGGGTGGTGGGAGACGAAACTGGGCTATGGTTGGTTTCAAATGGAGCTTGACCATGGGACGGGTACGCCCTTTGTCCGGATCGAAATGGATTTTTCGCATCCGGTGACGCCACGCCATAGGCTGCTGTGCCATGTCTGGCCCAAGCGTTTGGGCCAGACGTCCATTACGTTTCGTGTAGATGGCCTGCAAAATGACCACCTGTGTTTCAGTGGTGCGTTTACGTCTGTTTTCATTGATGCGCAGGCCTTCTCCAAGACACCTCCTCCCGATGATATCCGTGCGTTGGTAGAACGACATATTCCACGATCAGAGCTGCCGGCATGACCCGCCAATCCCCAAGCCTGACCGTTGAAACAAACGCTCTTTTGACCCGAATGGGCGAACATGTTCGCAATTCGCGCGTTGATAAAAGACTGCCGCGCCGGACGCTAAGCGAACTTTCGGGTGTATCTGCGCGTTATCTTGCCCAGCTTGAAGCAGGTGAGGGCAATATTTCGATTGCGCGTCTGCAACAGGTTGCGCAGGCCTTGGCTTTGCCGTTGGAACGGCTTGTCGGATCTGATGCTATGCAGGATGAGACAACCTATAGAATCGCAATGTTGTTTCACAAGGCAGACCCGGACACGCAGGATCAGGTGATACGTTTGCTTGCGGGCGCTGCACCGCAGGACCAAAGGGCCCGTCGATTGTGTCTGGTTGGCTTGCGGGGTGCTGGCAAGTCCACATTGGGTGCGATGATCGGGCAGGCAGTCGGGCTGCCCTTTATCGAACTTAACCGCGAAATAGAGCGGCAGGGTGGGATGCCTGTGGCCGAAATCATGGCGCTTTACGGGGCTGAGGGGTATCGCACGCTTGAGGCCGACGCGTTGCAACGTGTGGCAGACAAACATCAAGGCGTCGTGTTGGCCGTAGCTGGTGGAATTGTGTCCAATCCGGGAACCTATGCAAACTTGCAAAGCTGGTATCACACCCTTTGGCTAAAGGCGTCCCCGCAAGAGCATATGGAACGGGTCCGCGCACAGGGTGACACGCGGCCAATGGCCGGTAATCCAGAGGCCATGGCGCAGCTACGGGCGCTTTTGGAAGCGCGCGCGCCCCTTTATGCGCAATCAGACATGCACGTGAATACCAGTGGCGCAACACCGGATCAATCGCTGGCCATAGTATTGGATTTGATTGCTTCGCGGGGCTTTGCCCTGCCCAAAGCGTAAGGAGTTTATCTATGACAGTCACATTTTATCGCAAAGGCTCAGCCGCGTTTGTCACCTTGGACAATCCTCCTGTGAATGCAATCGGCCTGTCCGTACGGCAAGGTTTGTCAAAAGCTTTGGACTGGATTGCGGAAGAAGATGATTTGACCCGTGTTATCCTGAGCGGCGCCGGGAGAATGTTTGCAGCCGGAGCAGATGCCCGAGAGTTCGATGGTCCAGCACAACCGCCGCATCTACCTGACATCATCTCCCGGATTGAGACATGCGCCATTCCATGGGTTGCGGTGATTACAGGCGTTGCCTTGGGCGGAGGTTGCGAATTGGCCTTGGGTTGTCGGGTACGGATCATGTCGCCCAAGGCACAGATTGGCCTGCCCGAGGTAACCTTGGGTGTCATTCCTGGTGCGGGTGGCACCCAACGCCTGCCGCGCGTGATCGGTATGGCCAAGGCTGTAAGAATGATTTCATCCGGACGTCCTATTTCTGCCGTTGACGCAGAGCGTTTCGGATTGATCGAAGGCATCGCAGACGATCCCATGGAATACGCCCGTCATCTTGATCTGGGAACATTGGAATTGTCGATTCCACCCTGTGATATGCCGCCGCCCACCCTGCACCAACAGGCGTTGGCCGATGCGCGCACCATGGCCGCGCGCAAGATGGCTCATCAGCGTGCGCCACAGGTTGCGATTGATCTGGTCGAGGCCAGTGCGATGCACCCTCTTGATGTGGGGCTGGCGCAGGAGCGTGCGGCGTTTCTTGATTTGCGTCAGGGCGATCAGGCACGTGCCTTGCGCCATGTGTTTTTTGCCGAGCGTGGCGCGCGGGCTCCTGCCGATCTGGTCGCGGCCCCCGCGGATCTAAGCCATGTCGCGGTAGTGGGTGGTGGCATGATGGGATCTGGTATTGCCTATGCGCTTTTGGGCGCTGGTCTGGATGTGACGTTGATCGAAGCTGATGCTGACGGTGCAGCGCGTGCGCAGTCCAATGTTGACCGGATCATGGCCGCGAGCGAGGCGCGCGGTTTGACAACACCAGACGATGTCGCGGAACGTCAGGCCAGATTGCAGATCACACAAGACTATGCAGACGCGGCACATGCCGGGCTGGCGATTGAGGCTGCCTTTGAAAGTATGGACGTAAAAGCATCTGTTTTTGCGGACTTGTCCAAGGTGATGCCTGAGAATGCAATCTTAGCAACGAATACATCGTATTTGGATCTTGACGCAATTGCAGCCTGTGTTCCTGATCCGTCCAGGGTCATCGGTCTGCATTTCTTTGCGCCTGCCCATATTATGAAATTGCTCGAGATTGTGCGTGGGGCCCAGACCTCAGACCGTGCCATGGCGACGGGCTACGCTCTTGCGAAGCGGCTTCGCAAGGTGCCTGTGCCTGCCGGAGTATGTGACGGATTTATTGGCAACCGAATTCTGGCACGCTATCGCGAGGCTGCTGATACGGTGTTGATGGATGGGGCCACCCCTTGGGAAATCGATGAGGCTATGGTGGCCTTTGGGTATGCAATGGGCCCCTACGAGGCGCAGGATCTGTCCGGACTGGATATCGCCTTTGCCCAACGCCGGCGGCAGGATGCGACGCGCGATCCGGCCCGACGGTATATTCCGATTGCGGATCGTATGGTTGAGCTTGGGAAATTAGGTCGAAAAACAGGCGCAGGTTGGTATCGCTATCCGGGTGGTGCCGGAAAGGTCGATGATCCAATCGTTGCCGATCTGGCAATTGAAGAAGCACATTTCGCCGGGATTACCCGACGCGATTTTGAGCCCTCTGAAATATGTGATCGCCTGTTATGCGCCATGGTCAACGAAGCAGCAGATTTGCTGGACCAAGGCATCGCAGCCTCGGCCAGTGATATCGATCTGGTGATGGTCCATGGCTATGGCTTCCCACGCTGGCGGGGCGGTTTGATGCACTGGGCTCAGGTCCACGGGCTGGATCGCATTGTGGCCAGCATCAACCGCTATGCAAAGGAAGACGCGCTGGCATGGCAGCTTAGCCCGACATTGGAGGATGCAGCCCGATCAGGTGGCTTTCATCTGACCAAAGCCTAAAAATTGTCTTGCTCATGGGATGACGCCCTTTACCGTAGGAGGCACACACTCTCGGTGCAAAGGACGCGTCTATGAAAATTGATGGAACACCGGCTTTGGTGACGGGTGGTGGCAGCGGGCTTGGTGAGGCCACGGCCCGCTATCTGGCAGAACGCGGTGCAGATGTGACCATTCTGGATTTTGATGCAGATCGTGCGGCACAGGTTGCGTCGGAAATTGGTGGGTTTTCCGTGCAAGCGGATGTTGGCGACGCAGGCGAAGTTGCAGCCGCTGTTACGGCCGCAGGCGCGCGCTACGGGGCACCAGCGCGCATTGTTGTCAATTGCGCGGGTATCGGATTGGCCGCGCGCATTATCAACCGGGCCGGTGATGTGTCGACAGAGCTTTTTGAACGCGTCATCCGCGTGAACCTGATCGGCACATACAACGTGATGTCCTATGCCTCGCAAGCGTTGATGACGGCCCCGCTTTTGGGTGAGGAACGGGGTGTCATTATCAATACCGCCTCGGCCGCGTATCAGGATGGACAGGTCGGACAATCTGCTTATTCGGCATCGAAAGGCGGCATCGCGGCTATGTGCTTACCCGCAGCCCGTGAATTGGCGCGATCAGGGATCCGTGTCATGGCAATTGCGCCGGGCCTGTTCAACACTCCGATGATGGAAAGTCTGCCTGAAGAGGTGACCGCCAAGATTGTGGCCAATATCCCCTTTCCAGCCCGATTGGGGGATCCGGACGAATATGCTCTTATGGCTGCTCAGATCGTGGAAAATCCATATCTGAACGGTGAAACCATCCGTCTGGATGGGGCAACACGGCTGCCTCCGCGCTAGCATGCAGCCGGTCTATCGCCCTCATAATGTGGTTCAGGTCATTCGGGAGGATGGCTCTATCCTGTTGCGTAGCGCCGATCCCTTGACCCCTTCGGTCCGGCGCACCACGGATTGGCTGCGGATGTGGGCCAATGACACGCCTGATACAATTTTTCTGGGTGAGCGCAGCGGAGAGGCATGGCGCGAACTCAGCTATTGCGAGGTTTTGGAACAGACCATTGCTGTTGCGACGTCCCTGATCGGACGGGGTTTGGATGCTGACACACCCATAATGATTATTTCGGGAAATAGCATAGATCATGCCATTCTGACCTTTGCTGCGCATATGATCGGTGTGCCGATAGTCCCTGTTGCCGAACAATACGCCTTGATCCCTGCGGCGCACGGGCAGCTGGGCCACATTATAGATCTTACCCGACCGGCTATGGTCTATGCCGAGGATGGATGTAAATTTGCATCCGCTCTGGCATTACCCGGACTGGCAAAGACAGAGGTGGTGGTCGCCCAAAACACCAGTGATGGGGCAACCTCATGGGACAGTCTGCTGTCAGGGGATGATCCATCGGAATTGGGCTGCCGTGAGGCGATGGTGGGGCCCGATACCCTTGCCAAAATACTGATGACGTCTGGTTCTACATCTCTTCCCAAAGGGGTCCTTACCACGCATCAGATGATGTGCAGCAATCAGTCGATGATTGCCGATGCTTTACCCTTTTTGCGCGCAAAGCCCCCGCGTCTGGTGGATTGGCTCCCATGGAACCATGTTTTTGGTGGATCGCATAACGTCAATCTTGTTTTGGCCAATGGGGGCAGTTTGCATATCGATTCCGGCAAACCCGTCCGTCCTCTGATCGACCAGACCATTGCCAACCTGCAAGAAAAGTCCGCAACAATCGCTTTTAACGTGCCGGTTGGTTTTGCACTATTAAGAGACGCCATGCGCGCAGATGCAGATCTAAGAGAGGCTTATTTTCGTGATTTGGACATGTTGTTTTATGCCGGGGCCTCTTTACCGCAAGACGTTTGGGCCGATCTGCATGATATGGCCATTTCGGTTCGTGGGCATGCGCCGCTGTTCACGTCATCTTGGGGTTTGACTGAAACAGCGCCTGCTGTTTTGCTCCAGCATGAATTGACCCATCGCTCTGGTATTGTGGGGGTGCCGTTGCCCGGCACCGAGGTCAAATTACGGCCCCTGGACGACGATCGCTTTGAAATACGTACAAAGGGCCCGAATATTTTTTCCGGATATTGGCGTGATCCCGTTAAAACTGCAGATGCGTTTGATGAAGAGGGCTTTTTCATCTCGGGCGACGCCATGCGATTTGTCCTGCCAGGGGATCCGGCCCAGGGCTTGGCTTTTGACGGGCGCCTGAGTGAAGACTTTAAATTGAATACTGGGACATGGGTCCGGGCAGCAACGCTCAGGCTGGATCTTTTGGTGGAACTTTCAGGTTTGGCCGCTGATGTGGTGATCTGTGGAGCAGACCGGGATCAGGTTGGGCTTTTCATTCTGCCAACGCCGCAGGCCCGGTCATTGGCTGATCAAAAAACGCATGATGCGCTGTATGGCCCGCGTTTGGAGACAGCTGTTCGAGACTGTCTTGCGCCGCGTTTGGCCAAAGGCTCGGCCGCACGTATTTCCAGGGTCCGGGTATTGGATGAGCCAGCATCTTTGGCTGATGGAGAAATTACGGCCAAGGGAAATCTGAACTTTCAACAGTTTTTAAAACGCAGGTCAGCGTCTGTTGAGCTTCTGTATTCTGATGATCGCGCGACGTGCGTCATCTAGCTTTACGCCAAGGCCTGCAAATGCACCGCCTGCGCTCACTCAAAGGAGAGCCGAATGTCGCTCATTAATGTGGAAAGCTTTGCTTGTGGACGCTGGATTGCACCCGATGACGGGGCCCGTGTGATTGAAAATGCCGTGACGGGGCATGTGCTAGCGCGGGCAGGGCAGGCTGACTTGGATACCCAAGCCATGCTTGAGTATGCCCGCAGTCAGGGTGGGACCGCCTTGCGTGCGATGACATTTCATCAACGCGCCCGTATGCTCAAGGCAGTGGCGAGCCACCTCCATCAGCACAAACAAGCGCTCTATAATATATCTTATGCCACGGGTGCGACGCTTAAAGATCATGCGTTTGATATCGATGGTGGTATCGGCACGATGTTCGTCTATGCCTCTAAGGGGCGGCGGGAAATGCCAGATTCGCAAGTCTATGTGGATGGTGCGTTAGAACCTCTGGGACGGACTGGGCAGTTTCTAGGTCAGCATATTTGCACGCCGTTACAGGGGGTTGCAGTCCACATCAATGCCTTTAACTTCCCCGTTTGGGGGATGTTGGAAAAGCTGGCACCCACGTTGCTGGCAGGCGTTCCAGCGATCGTCAAACCGGCAACGGCGACCTGTTACGTGACTGAGGCCTGCGTACGCCTTATTCTGGACAGCGGGCTGGTCCCGAGTGGTGCGGTGCAACTGGTTGCCGGTGGTTTGGGCGATATGCTTGATCATCTGGGGGGGCAGGATGTGCTGAGCTTTACCGGATCTGCCGATACAGCGCAGCGGTTGCGCGCAACGCCCGCACTGATGCAAAATGCGACGCGGTTTGTGGCAGAGCAGGATAGTTTGAATGCATCGATCTTGGGGCCGGATGCAGCGGCGGGAACACCTGAATTTGATCTGTTTATAAAAGAAGTCCATCGCGAGATGACGGTGAAAGCTGGACAGAAATGCACGGCGGTGCGACGTATTCTGGTGTCCAAAGACCAGGTCGATGCAGTTATTTCTGGATTGCAGGATCGTCTGGCCCGCGTGGTGGTTGGTGATCCCCAGGTCAGTGGTACAACAATGGGGGCGTTGGTATCAAAAGCGCAGCGTCGGGATGTTTTGGCCAAGGCTGCCGTAATCGCACGCGAAGCCGAACGGGTGCACGGAGATCCCGATGCATTTCAAATAAATGGGGATGCTGCTCAGGGTGGCGCGTTTGTGCCCCCAATGCTGTTTCACTGTAATGATCCTGATGCCGCGCAGCGTGTGCATGACACCGAGGCCTTTGGTCCTGTGTCAACGGTCATGGGGTATGATGATCTGGATCATGCAGTGACTCTGGTGAATAGGGGCGGTGGCTCTCTTGTCGCGTCGGTCATCACCCGCGATGTTGATGTGGCACGATCCATCACCCTTGGCGCTGCGGCGCATCACGGACGGCTCTATTTCAACAATCGTGATAGTATGGCAGAGGCCACCGGTCACGGAGCCCCAATGCCGCATATGGTGCACGGTGGTCCCGGACGCGCTGGCGGTGGCGAAGAAATGGGCGGCGTCCGCGGTGTCATGCACTATATGCAGCGCACAGCGATACAAGGCAGTCCCGACATACTGACTGCTATTACAGGTCGCTGGGTCCCTGGGGCTGCCATATCACAAGGTCCAGAACACCCCTTTCGCCGGACGTTTCATGACCTTCGGATTGGCGAGACCCTGAACACCGCCGCACGCTGTATCACTCTGGACGATATCGAACATTTTGCTCATTTCACAGGCGATACCTTCTATGCTCATATGGACGAAGAGGCTGCACAGAGAAATCCGTTTTTCCCGGGGCGGGTCGCGCATGGCTATTTGTTGTTAAGTTTTGCTGCGGGATTGTTTGTGCATCCAGACGAGGGCCCTGTGCTGGCGAACACGGGCCTTGATGGGTTGAAATTCATGCAGCCCGTGTCGCCGGGTGATCACGTGGCCGCACAATTGACCGTCAAACACAAGACACCGCGCAACGATGATTACGGAGAGGTCCGCTGGCATGTCCGCCTGACCAATCAGGATGCTGTAATTGTGGCCGAATACGAGCTGTTGACGATGGTGGCCTATCGCGTGGCCTAGGCAGGCACCGATCGCAAACAGTTATCTTACAGAAAGGCAGACATCTATGTCAGAGCGTTCAGTGTTGGTAAAAAACGCCATTGGGATGGTGGAGTCCGGGGTGTTTTTTGATGAATTGGCACGGCTGGTTGCGTGTCAAACAGAAAGCCAGAATGAAAACCAGACTGATGCAATGCAGATCTATCTGGCAGATATGCTGACCCCTAGATTTAAACGGATGGGTTTTGACTGCTCGATACATCCAAACCCGTCCGGGCATCCATTTCTTGTAGCTCGCCGTTTTGAAGACAGTCGTCTGCCGACTGTTCTGGGCTATGGACATGGCGATGTGATCCTTGGTCAGGATGATGATTGGCACGACGGGATGTCGCCATTCGTTCTGACGCAAAAACAAGATCGTCTGTACGGGCGTGGTACGGCTGATAACAAGGGGCAGCATTTGATCAATCTGCTGGCCATGGAAGCCGTGATCAAAGCGCGCGGCGCACTTGGCTTTAATGCGACATGGTTGATCGAAATGAGCGAGGAAACAGGCTCTCCGGGATTGGATACGTTTTGTGCAGCCAACCGTGACCTGTTAGAGGCGGATGTTTTGATTGCTTCGGATGGTCCCCGTATGTCCACTGATGTGCCATTGGTCTTTTTAGGAGCTCGCGGCGCGATAAACTTTACGCTGACTGTGGATTTGCGCGATGGTGCGCACCATTCTGGAAACTGGGGCGGGCTGTTATCAGATCCTGCGGTGATTTTGGCACATGCACTTGCCACAATTACCGATGCCCGCGGTCAGATTTCTATTCCCGAATGGCGGCCAAACAGTCTGACGTCCGATATTCGCGCGCTAATCAAACGGCTGCCAGTGCCGGTTGGTCCCCAGATTGATCCCGATTGGGGGGATGCGGATCTAAGCCCGCAAGAACGCGTCTATGGTTGGAATTCCTTTGCAGTGTTGGCCATGCAAAGTGGTCAGCCCATGGCACCGGTGAATGCTATTTCAGGCGTGGCCAGTGCAACATGTCAGCTGCGTTTTGTGACGGGTACGAATGCAGACGATATCGTGCCCGCGTTACGCAGACATCTGGTGGCGCATGGATTTTCCAATGTCGACGTTACTGAGCAAGAGCGCGGCCGCTTTGCCGCAACGCGATCAGATCCTGCCAACCCTTGGGTGCAAAAAGTTATGGAATCTTTGCAAAGAACAGCCGGGCAAACCCCACATCTAGCGCCAAATTTGGGGGGGTCATTGCCCAATCATGTCTTTATGGACACATTGGGCCTGCCGACGATCTGGATCCCGCATTCATATGGCGGGTGCAATCAGCATGCTCCGAATGAACATATGCTTATAGCTGTTGCGCGACAGGCTTTGGGAGTAATGGCAGGCCTTTATTGGGACCTGGGGGCGCAAGCCGATTAGTGTGTGTTTGATCGTCGTTTAAATGGGAAGACCAAGACAAAATTAGGGGGTGTCCAGCAACGCTGTGGCGTGGCCAACGGTGATATCGCTGCTGTCCACAAGGGCGCGCGCAACCCGATCTATGTCTTGGCCTGTGGCACCTGCCGCAATTGCTATATTGCGCGCATGCAAGGCCATGTGACCCCTTTGAATGCCTTCAGTTGCCAGAGCGCGCAGGGCGGCCATGTTCTGAGCCAAGCCGACCGCAGCCACAACCTGCGCAAATTCTTGCGCAGAACCGACATTCAGTAATTTGACGGCGGCCTGTGCTGCTGGATGCGTTTTTGTGGCGCCACCGACCAGACCCAAGGCCATGGGCAGTTCCAACTGGCCCACCAGGTGTCCGTCTTGGATATCCCAACGCGTCAAGGATGTGTATCTGCCCCCCTGTGCGGCGAACGCGTGGGCGCCCGCTTCGATCGCGCGCCAATCGTTACCTGTGGCAACAACAACCGGATCAATGCCGTTCATGATGCCTTTGTTGTGTGTTGCCGCGCGGTAGGGATCCACCAGCGCTAACGCACAGGCCTCTACGATTCCCTGTGCCACCTCATGACCGTCCAGCGTGTCCGTATTGAGCGTTTCTGGATCTATTTGGACGCGGGCACGCACCAGCCTTTTGTCGGCCAGATTTGACAAAATACGCAAACGAACGTCGCCTTGGGCTATTTTTTCGATGGTGGGGGCAAGCCGTTCGGCCATAGTGTTGACCGCATTGGCCCCCATGGCATCACGCACGTCCACCAAAAGGTGCACCACCAGCATGGGGCCTACTAGGGTGTCGTCAAAAAGATGAATTTCGATTCCGCGGCAGCCACCACCCAGTTTTACCAAAACCGTATCAACCTTGTTGGCATCTTGGATCAGACTGGATTGCGCTTCCAAAAGCCGCGCCTTTGCGGCCTGTAGGTCATCAACGCGTAATACCTGAATTTGCGCGCGCATGACAGGATCATCGGCATCCGTGGTGAAACCACCATTGTCACGTGCAATCCGGGCCATGTATGATGCTGCTGCTACGACCGATGGTTCCTCCACAGCCATTGGGATCAGGTAATCTTTGCCATTGACCACAAAGTTTGTCGCAATCCCCAAAGGCAGTTCAAAATGCCCGACAACATTTTCAATCATGCCATCTGCAACCTGATCCGAAAGAACATTTCCGCCAAGTGCGTCGACAGAGTGACCTGCGGCCTTGGCAACGGTTTGCAATCGTTGTTGTGGCGAAAAAGAGCGCAATCCGGACAGGCGTGAATTGGTTTGATCGGTCATGGAGATTACACTTTCTTATGTCCACTATCCTTGGACACCGGAGTTCAGAGTATCTTTCCGGCTGGATGCGTTGGTGTGGCTGTTTGCGCGATTATGCGACTTGTTTTTGATCTTGCAAGCATTCGATCATACCAACCCGATGGCCATTACATTTATGCGACCAAGAGTCTGGTATTGCAAAAGGTACACCTTAGATCGCAATCTGCCTGAGCACGCCCCGTCAGAATAGCGCAAACCCGGTGCGCGTTTTCGACAGGGCAGAGTTATAGAGTGCCCAAATGCCAGTGATTAATTTCCAGCCGAAAAGTCTATCCAGTGATTATTCAGAGGCACTTTCCAGCAGGTCCATCCGTGGCATCAGATCCAGAAGGTGGCGTGAATAGTCATGCTTGGGAGCATTGAACAGGGCTTCGGCCTCGGCCACCTCGCACAGTTGTCCATTGCGCATCACGGCAATTTGGTCGCACATTTGACGGATCACGGGCAAGTCATGGCTGATGAACAGCATGGTCAAACCCAATTCCTGTTGCAGATCCTTCAACAGGTTCAAAATTGTAGCTTGCACAGACACATCTAGTGCCGATGTTGGCTCGTCACAGATCAGGATACGTGGCCGCGACGCCAAAGCCCGGGCGATCGAAATCCGCTGTCGCTGTCCACCTGAGAATTCGTGCGGATACCGCGTTGCCACCTGTGCACCAAGACCCACGTGGTCCAAAAGATCCCCCACGATTTTACGGGTTTCACCCTCGCTGCTGGTCAACCGGTAGAATCTTATTGGCTCGGCGACGATATCCATCACTTTCATGCGCGCATTCAGTGACGAATAAGGATCCTGAAAAATCATCTGAACTGCACGACGCGCCTTTCGTGCTTCGGATGATTTTGGATTGGAGGACACATCCTGCCCAAGCACGCGCACAACGCCGGCATCGGGCGGATAAAGCCCCGTGATGATCCGTGCGACAGTGGATTTCCCTGAACCCGACTCTCCAACCAGCCCGAATGTTTGGCCCTGTGTCACTTTGAAAGAGACATCGTCCACGGCTTTTATCATTTTGCGATTGCGGGGTAGCACCGCTTTTTGCAGCACAAACGATAAATTTAGATGGTCGGCTTCGATGGCGGTTTCACCCCTTGCGTGGGATTGTGCCTTGCCCAACCAATGTGTCTGCACATCAATTCGTTTGAATGGTTTGGTGCCGCCCTCGATATAATCCACTGACGAAAACCGCTCCAACTTGCAATCTGCGCGTGGTACGGCCGCGATCAAGGACTGCGTATACTCGTGCCGGGGAGATCCAAGGATCTGTGCCACATCGCCGGTTTCCACAACTTCGCCACGGTACATGACGACGACGCGATCTGCCACATTGGCGATAACGCCAATATCATGGGTGACAATAATGACCCCCAGATCGCGTTCGCGGCATAACCGTTTGATAAGATCGAGTATCTGTGCCTGAATTGATACATCCAGCGCTGTGGTCGGCTCGTCTGCTATGATCAGATCCGGATCGCCAGCCAAGGCCAGAGCAATCACAACACGCTGGCGCATGCCACCAGAGAACTGATGCGGATAGGCCCGCAGCCGTGCTTTGGCTTCTGTGATACCCACCTGTTCCAACAATTCGATTGCGCGGGCCTCAGCGGCTTTGCCGCGTGCGGCTTCGGTCTTTTCAATCGTTTCGACCAGTTGCGCACCCACTGTCATCAACGGGTTCAACGATGTCTGTGGGTCCTGGAAAATCATTCCGATCCGATTGCCACGGATCGCGCGCATTGCAGTTTCGTCCTTCAGGCACAGATCATCGCCTTCGAACAAAATCGACCCTGCGCTGACCCGACCCGGCGATTCCAGCAGACCAATGATGGCGTTTCCAATCGTGGATTTACCAGCACCGGATTCGCCGACAAGACCAACCACTTCGCCCGGCTTGACGGTCAGGTGGACGTTTTGCGCCGCACTGATTGTACCGCGCCTCGTTGGGAACTCGACATCAAGTCCCGTGATCTGAAGAAGGTCAGTCATCGCAGTTTTGGATTAAGAGCATCGCGCATCCAATCCCCCAAAAGGTTGACGGCAAAGACCAGCACAACAAGCGCAATTGCTGGAAAGAAGGTTATCCACCACAGACCTGAGAACAGATATTCGTTGCCAACACGGATCAACGTTCCCAACGATGGCGTTGTCGGGGGAATACCTTGGCCGAGAAAGGACAGGGTCGCCTCGGCGATGATCGCCAGTGCCAAGCCGATGGTTGCAATCACAAGGACTGGTCGCAGCGTATTTGGCAAAATATGACGCAGCATAATCAGCCAACCGGGAAGCCCAATAATCCGCGCGGCCTGCACGTATTCTTTGTTCGCCTCTACTAGTGTCGCACCACGTGTCACCCGGGCAAATTGTGGCCAGTCCGTCAGACCAATGGCCAGAACCACCACGTAGACTGCGAATTCGTCCCGCATATCCAACGGCAAAACTACGCGGCCGATACCGTTGATCAAAATAGCCAGCAGGATCCCGGGGATCGTCAGCTGAACATCTGCTATGCGCATGATGACGGCATCTGTCACGCCGCCCACATATCCCGAGACAACGCCAAGTGTGACCCCAAGCACCATACCAAGACAGACCGCCGCCAGCCCCACAAGAATGGAGAGGCGACCTCCGTACAGGATTGTTGACAGCATGTCGCGGCCCTGATTGTCGGTTCCAAGCAGGTACTGTGGCTGACCGCCATCCACCCAAGCTGGCGGAAGTTTGCCATCCCAAAGCGAGATTTGTGCAGGATCGAATGGATCGAAAGGTGCGATCAACGGTGCAAAAATACAGGCGAGGATGACCACGGTTGCAATGGTCGCCGCAATGACCGCACCGGGGGAATGGAAAAACGACCATACGATGTCATTGTCTTTAAAACGCTGCCAGCGCGTCATGGGCTTGTCAGTGTTCTGCATATTCAGCCCCCCAACCTGATCCGGGGGTCGACAATGAAATATAAGATATCGACCACGAGGTTAATCACGACAAAGAGCAGCGCCACAAAAACCAGATAGGCTGCCATTATCGGCACATCCACAAAATCCACGGCCTGAATGAACATCAGACCTGTGCCTGGCCATTGAAAAACGGTCTCTGTGATCACCGAAAACGCAATGAGCCCGCCCGTGTTCAATCCGATGATTGTGATGACCGGTACGAGCGTATTGCGCAATGCGTGCCGAAAGTTAACTGCACGTTCCGACAGACCACGCGCACGTGCGAATTTGATGAAATCTGTTTGTATCACTTCAAGCATCTCGGCCCGGACAAGCCGTAAAATCAGCGTCAGCTGAAAAAGTGATAAGGTGATCGCAGGTAGAATGATAGCGCGCCAGCCGTCAACCGTTAGCAAGGATGTCTTCCACCAGCCAAAGTCGATTGTACCGCTGCGCCCAGAAGACGGCAGCCATCGCAAATGGACAGCGAAAAGATAGATCAAAGCGATTCCAATGATGAAAGTTGGCAGGCTGACACCGATGAGTGACACCGACAGAATTGCACGACTGGCCCAAGTGCCGCGCCGAATCCCTGTATAGATGCCCAAAGTGATCCCAACCACCAGCGCAATGACCGCGCTGACAAAGACAAGTTCAAGCGTTGCAGGCAATCGTTCTAGGATCAGGTCATCAACAGGGCGTTTGATACGGTAGCTCAGGCCGAAGTCACCCTGCACCATATTGCCCAGAAACCGCGTGTATTGTGACAGTATCGGATCATCGAGCCCCAACTGTTGGCGAATTTCGATCCGTTGCTCCCGCGTAGCATCCTGTCCGACCATGTTGTTGACTGGGTCACCGACAAAATTGAACAAAGAAAAGCTCACGGCCGATACGATCGCCATGACAAGAAGAGACTGGCCAAGCCGCCTAAGAATAAAAAAGAACATGGGGTACGCCGATATAAGTGAGGGTGGGCCGGTTAGCCCACCCCAAACGTGCTTACTTCATGACTGCAAAGCGCGGGCGAAAGGCGTCATCAGCCGCAATTTGAATATCAACATTGTCCGAGATACCCCAAGCAAGAACCTGATGGTGCAGCGGAACATAAGGCATGTCTGCTTTTACCAGATCCCAAGCCTCTACAATCATCTTTGTCCGCTTATCGATATCAATTTCAGACGTGATCGCTGCTGTGATCTCGTCGACACGACCATTGCTATAGCCCGTCGCATTCCAAGACCCTTCACCAGCAAGGAGATACGAGAACACGTAGTGGCTATCAAGCGTCGGAACACCCCATCCAAGCATGTAGAAGTCTGTCTCGCGCTTTTGGATTTTGGGGAAGTGCTGCGCTTTTGGAATGGCGTCCAATTTGACGTCAATCCCGATCTTGGCCAACATTGAAACGGCAGCCTGACAGATCTTTTCGTCGTTATTATAGCGGTTGTTTGGGCAATCCAACTGGATTGAGAACCCATCGCCATAGCCCGCGTCGGCTAACAAAGCCCGCGCGCGCGCAGGATCAAAGCCATAGGGTGGGTCATTGTCTGGTGTGTTGCCCAAAACGCCCGGAGGGGTGATCATACCTGTTGGGAATGACAGACCTTCCATCACAACCCTTTGGATCGCATCGCGGTCCATGGCCAAGTTGAACGCTTCACGTACGCGTGCATCCTTGAACGGGTTGCCCTCTACATTGGACGATCTGAGCTGATCTATCCCTTGATCCATACCAAAGAAAATCGATCTGATCTGGGCCACGGTGACCATGCCAAGCCCATCAGCGGCATCAATTCGTGCAAGATCCTGAAGGGGCGGATCAAGAACGAAATCTACCTCACCCGAAAGCAACGCAGCCACACGTGTTGCGGCATTGGTGATGGGGCGATATTCAATCTTGTCAATATTGCCCGGGAACAAATCGTCGCCCCACCAGTCAGCATTGCGCGTCAAAACTGTCAATTCGTCTGGTGCGCGGCTTGCAACAGCAAAAGGACCGGTGCCGTTGGCATTGCGCACGGCATAGGTTTCTTCTTCTGCCTTAAAATCCTGTGGCGACATTACATTGTTTGTCTCGGCCCAGCCTTTGTCCATGATATAGATAGACGTTAGCTGGTTGGGCAGGATTGGGTTGGCGCCATCGGTCTTAAGCTTGACGGTATAGTCGTCGATCACCTCTACCGTGACAACACTTTTGGCTTGCTCTTTAAAGTCAGATGCCTGATGCAGTGCGCGTTCAAATGAGAACGCGACATCTTCGGCGGTGAGGGCTGAGCCATCATGGAAGGTCACGCCCTTGCGCAGGTTGAACGTCCAACCATCTGCATCTGCCGACCAGCTTTCAGCCAGTTCTGGCTGAAGTACCAGTGCCGCGTCCCGCGTCACGAGGGCCTCGTATATTTGGCCGTTCATTGCATTTGTTGGGCCTTCATTCTGCGAATGTGGATCCAGTGTCAGAGCGTCACCCTGGCTGGTCCAGCGCAGTACGTTTTCTGCAAGCACAGGGCTTGCCAGCATAATTGCGGTCGCCGAAGCAGTCGCTAGCATTTTTAGTTTCATGGTTTTCCCCTTGTTGGACATGTTTCCACGGTCTTTGCCATGTGAGATCTTTTTATCAGACTGGATTCTGTGCCGTGAGTAAAGAGACCTAAGGGGTCGTTTCTGTGGATTCCTCAAAAGTGGACCAAAAACTTCGCAAGAAAAACATATGAGGCAGCGCTGTGCCCGTCTGCGGACATTGGATGTTTTTTTAGTTGCTGATCCTGAATGTGAACACTGTGCGCGTGAATTGCTTGCGTTTCCGCAGGACACGCTTAGCCTGCGGACCAATCACGACACCTTTTGACCTGAAAGATGCACCGTTTTGCGTGCATGCGTGGGGATCAGATGAAGCTATACATGCTGCCAGTCGCCGAGGGCGAACTCGCGATTTCGGCCCTTCCGGGGGCGACGGGCGACTATGCAACCGATCTTGCGGATATTGTGCATTGGAAGCCTGATCTGGTAATATCGTTGACACAGATATCCGAGATGCAGGCCACAGGCGCGGTTGATTTGGGCAAAGACCTAAAAAGGCAGGGCATTTCATGGCGCCTTGCGGCCATCCCGGATTTTGGAACGCCAGCATTGGACTTTATGTCCGACTGGCCTGCGCTTAGCGAACGTGCTTGCGCCAGTCTTGGCCACAACGGGCGTGTTTTGGTTCATTGCCGCGGCGGATGCGGGCGGTCTGGGATGATTGCGCTGCGTCTGATGGTTCTATCTGGGGAGGATCCACAAAAAGCGCTAAAACGCTTACGGGCTGTCCGGTCCTGTGCGATAGAAACCGCCGCCCAAATGAAATGGGCTTTTGGCGATTAAAGATGTTTGGGTGAGAGGCTGGACAACGACCCAAGCGGGGCTCGTTACGGCTGCTTCCTTCCGGATCTGACCGGGTTGGCGAGGTGCCTGCCCGCGCCAACCTCTCATGGGTGGTGTAAGTCCGCAGCAGCGGATTCGCAACACCTCTGCACACGATTTATAACACTGGCTCCAAAGATCATGGCCCAGTCGCCGATTAGTCGGTCGAACGTTCCGCCCAACCGGCAAAGATTTTTTCCAACGCAACGACGACATAATAAAGGACGATCCCCAAAAAGCCGAGCGCGATTAGCACGGCAAACATCAACGGGTAGTCCGAATTGGTTTTGCCACTGTCAAACAAATGACCCAAGCCACGGCCGTGAGGGCTGACAATTTCCATCAGGTTCGTGCCAATAAATGCCAAAGTTACAGACACTTTCAGTGCTCCAAAAAATTCTGGCAAAGTCTTTGGCAGCGCGATTTTCCAGAAAATCGTGGTTTGGGACGCCCCAAGGGATTTCAAGATATCGCGGTACTCTGGCTCCAGTGTCGACAACCCGATCGAGACGGACACAGCGATTGGAAAGAACGAAATCATAAAAGCAATGAGGATGGTGTTGAAATCATGCGCTCCAACAAACATCAGTGCGACAATTGGCACGACAGTTGCTTTTGGAATGGCATTGAAACCAACAAGTAGGGGATACAGCGCATCCCGCATTGTGCGCGAAAACCCCATAACCATGCCAATAGCCGTTCCCACAACCACCGCAAGCAGCAGACCGACCACAGTGCGCCACAAGGTTTGCCAGCCATAGATCAGGAAAAGCGCCCAATAGCGGTCGTATGCAGGCACCAGATCCGAGGGCGAGGCCATCTTGTAATTCGGCCAACCCATGACCCAGACCAAAGCTTCCCACAGGATCAAAAAGACGATCATTGCAGCTGTTGGCACAACAATTTGGCGCAAAGTCATGTGGCGTCTCCTGCTGCGGGTGATCGCCCTTGGGCAATCTCGATCTGTTTGCGCAGCGTGCTCAGCATGTCTGCAGTTTGCGGTGTATACAGCATCTCTATGTCGCGATTATCGGTCTTCACATCCAAAACAAACTGTGTTCGTGCAGGACGCCCTGACAACACAACCACCTGATCGGCCAAATAAATCGATTCCCGAAGATCGTGAGTGATCAAAACGCCTGTGAACGGCTCTTTTTCTTTGACTTGATGCATGATCTGCCAAAGGTCTTCACGGGTGAATGCGTCCAAAGCGCCAAAAGGCTCGTCCAAAATCAAAACATCAGGCTGGTGCACCAAAGCCCTGCAAAGAGACGCCCTTTGCCGCATCCCACCTGATAATTCGGAAGGACGCTTGTCCTCGAACCCTTCCAATCCGACCAGAGCAAGAAGATATCTTGCACGGTCTTCCTGTTCGGTGCGGCTTAGCTGTGTGGGTACAATCTCAAGCGGGAGCATGACGTTTTTCAAGACTGTGCGCCATTCCAGCATAACCGGGTTCTGAAACGCCATTCCAACCGTGGCCCGCGGGGATGTGACTTTCTTGCCTTGCAGAAACACATCGCCATCGTCGGGAAACAACAATCCGGCGATTAACTTTGTCAACGTGGATTTGCCACATCCAGAGGGGCCAACCACGGCGGTAAAGCCACCTTCGGGAACTGAGATGTCAAGCCCGTCCAACACCGGCAACGGGCCGGATGCTGTTTTGTAGGCGTGTCGTACACCTCTGATATCAATTAAATTTTCCATGACGCTTTCGTATCGTTTGACCATCCGGACAGATGCCGGATGGTCAAATAGGTTCAGTTCAGCCCGAAACCGCCCTCGGGCAGGTAGGCATCGGTGAAATATAGTGCGGGATCCGCGGCATTATTAAACTCGTAGGTCATCGTAATTTGTTCCAACGAGCTCGCAAAACGGGCATCATCGATATCGCCCATGCCGTTTGCCGTGGTGTAATCGGTCACAACATTTGAATCGATCGCCAATTGAAGCCTGCGCGTTTCAAGCCCTGCATCAGCAGCCGGGTTGCGTTTGATCAGGCTTTCAACAGCTGTTGCGGGATCGGCAATCGCATCTTTCCAGCCCGCCGCAACCCCTGCAAGAAAGCCTTTGATGATGTCGGGATTTTCTGCCGCGTAGTTGGTGTTGATGATCACCGCGTTGCCGTAAAGATCAACGCCGTAATCGGCCATCAGAATGGTCGAAATGTCATCTTCTGGAACGCCAAGCCGGACAAGGTTTAGGTAGCTTGAAAACGAAAAGCCTGTGATGCTATCGACTTTGCCCTCTGCCAGCATGGGCTCGCGCGTTGGAAAGCCCACTGGTTCGACGGTGATCTTGCTGACGTCCAAACCGTTGGCTTGCGCAAAAATCGGAAATTGTGCCCATGCGCCGTCAGGTGGCGGGGCCCCAAGCACGGAGCCTTCCAGATCCGCAGGCGTGCTGACACCTTGACTGTGACGACCCACAATTGCGAATGCGGGTTTGTCATAGACCATCATTGCTGCGATGACAGGCGCACCAGGATTTTGATCCAGAAACTTGATCAACGAATTGATATCAGCAAAACCCACGGGAAATGCGCCGGTGGCCACCTTTGGTATGGCGTTCAGCGATCCTTGTCCGGCCGTGATCTCAACACTTAGGCCGGCTTGGGCAAAGTGACCATTGTCGATGGCTGCGAAATAGGGGGCAGATGGTCCCTCAAATTTCCAATCTAGGGCAAAGTTTACCTGTGTTTCGGCTTGAACCAGCGAGGCGGCCAACAGGGTCGATGCTGTGGCTATGGCTCGGATATACATTGTGTGTGTCCTTTCGATGTGTCGCAGAGTTGGTCCGCGCAATTTTTTCTATGTCCACAGCTGTCATTCCAGCAGGCGGCGCAGCGAGCGCTTATCACACTGGCACTTGCCTCTTCTTTAGGCAAGTCTTGATGGATATGCGCACAAAGCATGCAGTTCACGGTAACGAGCGGCCCTATTGGGAGGTAACAGAGATGCCCTCAGTAAAGCCGCAATCCAACAAGACAATCGTGGTGTCCAAGAAGCATGTTTGGGCAAATTTTATATTGTATCTCGCTATAAATCTGCGAGGGGGTACCTAGAAATCCCTGTCATGCAAAACAGGGCAAAAGGGCCGCTTTGTGGTGGAACATGCGCCCAGTATGGGTCACCAAAGAAGGCTTTTGATGACCCTTGCAATCTCTGGATAGGTGATTTTTCGGCATAACTGTAAAAGAACACGGTTTGATACACGGGGATGTTCAAAGATCAGATGCTCTGGCAATCGTAGGCGGGTCGTGCGACATATTTGGACTGTATGACAGGAGGGCTTTGCATGCGACACGCCGAAGACGTGATATTTGGTGGATCAGCGTTGGACCGGGCGGCCGAAATTCGGGGTAATCGTGCGATACTCGCAGAACTCAAATCCGATCCTGATACCCGGTGCATTGTTTTCTGGCGGGGAAAGCCGTTGTTTTCGTCTGACATAACGGATGCGCTGGCTCGGGTGGCAATGGACCACCCTGTGCTGGCAGACGCCGCAGAGCCAATCCTTTTGGGTCGTGAGAATGGCAAAGCCCTGTTTGCGGCCGATATCTCGGCATGGGAACCGGATAACCTTGATGCCACGGCAATGCAGGTTTTTGCGGATCCTACACGACAGCAGCATCCTGCATTACCCAAAGCCGTGTTTGTTGAACTGCGCTTGGCGATGACCTTGATATCAGCGCGCGATGCGGAATTGGCGGCAACTGCCAAAGCCGTCTTTGGATGGCACAGCACGCATCGGTTTTGCGCGCGCTGTGGGGCTGAATCAAAAATGACCATGGCAGGGTGGCAACGCGATTGTGACAGCTGTGGTGCACATCATTTCCCGCGAACCGATCCGGTTGTGATTATGCTGGTTACACGTGGTAACTCGACGCTTCTGGGGCGGTCTCCACATTGGCCAGAGGGCATGTATTCATGTCTCGCGGGATTTGTGGAACCGGGCGAGACGATCGAGGCCGCTGTTCGCCGTGAAACGATGGAAGAGGCGGGTGTTGCGGTGGGTCGCGTGCGGTATCTGGCCAGTCAGCCATGGCCGTTCCCCGCATCGCTTATGCTGGGCTGTCAGGGAGAGGCTCTGTCGCGGGACATAACCCTCGATCCCAATGAACTCGAGGATGCCTGCTGGGTGACCCGCGAGGAGCTTGCCGAGGCTATGGCTGGACAATCGGATTGGCTGAAACCAGCGCGCGAGGGCGCGATTGCACATTTTTTGCTGCGCAACTGGTTGGCGGACAGGTTGGATTGATCGGTGAATCTAACGGCTTCGGTTCCGTGCGGCGCCCGGCTTGACGACGTTTGGCGGGTTCTTACCGATCAAAAGACGATCGAAACTCTGGCATCTGCCCGAGGTATCGCTTTGCAGGCGCGGGTTGGAACGCCTTTGACATGGTCTGTGCAGCTGACCCTGAAAGATGGGCCTTGGCATGGCGAGGTCATATTGACGCCAATACCCGCAACTTGGGCTTTGTCAGTTTGTGTCGCTGTGCAGGCAGATCATGGACAGATTGCCGGCCAAGCTGTCATGGATATACGTTTGCGTACCAATAGACAAAAGACCACGGATGCGCGGGTTATGGTGCGCATTCAGGCCAAATCGCTGTCCGGCAAAATACTACTGCAGTCGATGACACTGGCCCGAGGTCGGATCGAGGCGCAACTGCGCGAGGTGTTAAACGGGGTGGCCTGTGACATCCAAATGTTATGTGTACAATAAGTCAGGCAACCGACTTTCTAATAGATGGGGCAGTCATGGTCTTCGGGGCTGGACAAAAAAGTAATAAGCCCCACCTCAAGCCATGTAGACTAAGGGGTTCGTACATGACCATATTTTCTAAGACACGAAATGGCTTCGCTGTGCTTTGGATGATGGTGGGGCCAGTGGCTGCACATGAGTTTTTCATTGAACCGCAAATGTATTCCGTGCCTGCTGACGCGGAGATCGTCGCGTCGCTTCGGGTTGGAGAGAATATGACAGGCGTGCGCCAGCCGTATATTCCCCCGAATTTCCGCCGGTTTGATCTGGTTATGGATGGGCAGGTCTGGGCTGTGCCGGGCCGCGCTGGTGATCGGCCTGCACTGCGTATGAAGGCCCCTGCCGAAGGTCTGGCGGTCGTGGGGCATGTCACCCGCGATTACAGGCTGACGTATACCGAATGGTCGAAGTTTGAAGCATTTGTAAATCATAAAGGCGCGGCTTGGGCTATTGACGCGCACAAAGAGCGTGGACTCAATACAGACAGAGTTGTCGAACAATATGCACGTTTTGGCAAAAGCCTTGTTGCCGTGGGTCATGGGCGGGGCTCTGATACTGCCATTGGTTTGAGAACCGAGATTGTTGCCGGTGCTAACCCGTATACTGACGATCTAAAAGACGGGATGCCCGTCACCGTTTTGATGGATGGCGCGCCAAGGGCAGATGCCCAGATTGAAGTCTTTGACAAGGATCCGGATGGGGCTGTGAACGTCAGTATCCGGACCGCAGATGCATCGGGGCGCGCCATTATTCCGGTCAGTGCGGGGCACAGTTATCTCGTCGATGCGGTCGCGGTATTGCCAATGCAGCCGGCCACCTTGAACGATCCGAGTTGGGAGACGCTTTGGGCGTCACTTACGTTCGCAGTGCCTGACGAACGCTGATCTTTTCTGCGTCTTGTCAAATGAGCGCCTTAATCGGCGCACAGGGTATGCCCGACCAGCCCCTTGCGGGGCCGCACGGGCGGCTGGCACCAGGTCGAAATGATGGAAAAAGGCACTCAGCCAGTGCGCCAGTCGAAAAAGTCCGGGCCAGCCTGCGATTTTAGGTCAAGTGCAAGATCGCGGCCTAGTTCTGCGCCCTCAGAGAGCGTGCCTTCGCGGCTTCCAGATAGGCTCTGGCTGCCGTCTGGGCGCAGGATTTCACCCCTCAGGGTCAAGGTATTCCCATGTAGCACGGCCAGTCCGGCAATGGGTGTTTCACAACTTCCGTCCAAGGCTGCAAGAAATGCCCGTTCTGCGGCCAGTCTTTGGGCTGTTGGAATATGGTGAATCGGCGCGAGTAGATCCGCCGTATCAACGTCGTCTTCGCGCCGTTCGATCCCGATCGCACCTTGGGCCACTGCCGGCAACATTTCATCAGGCTCTAGTGGGGTCATTGGCACATTCTGGGCATCCAGTCTGACCAGTCCAGCCATCGCCAGAAATGTTGCCCTGGCAACGCCATCATGAAGCTTTTTCAATCTGGTTTGAACGTTTCCCCTGAATTCCACGACGGTTAAATCAGGTCTGCGGGTCAGAAGTTGTGCGCGTCGCCGCAAGCTGGATGTCCCAACGACAGCCCCTTGAGGCAGATCATCGAGGCTATGGATGCCGTCTGCAACCAGTGCGTCACGCACGTCAACGCGGGGCAGGTAGCAATCCAGAATCAAACCAAGTGGTTGGTCAGACGGCATATCCTTCATCGAATGTACCGCGATATCGATACTGCCTGCCAACAATTGTTCTTCGATTTCGCGCGTGAACAGTCCCTTGTTCCCGATCTCTTTCAAGGGCCGGTCCGCGTCGATTAATACACGATCGTCCCCCGTTGTTTTGATCACAATGATTTTAAAGGCCTCATGCGGCAGGTCATGGGCGCGGGACAAGCGGGCGCGAACTTCGTAGGCCTGGGCCAAAGCCAAGGGCGAACCGCGTGTGCCGATATTGAGCGGGGTGTAAGGCGAGGGCGTTTTCATAACCCAACGCATAGCGGTATGCGCAGCGGCGGACAAGCTTTCGCATGACGGGTGGGCTTGACATATGATCAAGGGGTGTCACACCAGAGGCGGAAAAGATCACATGGAGACACAGCGCATGACCAAGTTAATTTTGCGGGCGCTTGCAGGTGAGGCGTTGCCGACGCCCCCGATTTGGATGATGCGACAGGCGGGACGGTATCTTCCCGAATACAAAGCGACGCGCGCGCAGGCCGGAGATTTTTTGTCACTATGCTATAACCCTGAATTGGCAGCCGAGGTGACTTTGCAGCCGATCAGGCGCTATGGTTTTGATGCCGCGATTTTATTTGCGGATATTTTGTTGATCCCACAAGCTTTGGGGGCTGATCTTTGGTTTGTCACGGGCGAGGGGCCACGGCTTTCGACGATCACGTCTCAAGCTGATTTCGACAAGTTGGGGCGCGGACAAATGATCCACGAGACTTTGTCTCCGATCTATGACACCGTGCGTATCCTGCGCCGCGAATTGCCATCTGAAACGACATTGATCGGATTTGCAGGAGCGCCGTGGACTGTGGCTACCTATATGATTGCGGGCCGCGGCACGCCGGATCAAGGGCCTGCACATGCGCTTAAGGCAGAAAATCCTGTGGTCTTTGATGCGTTGATAGAGCGGCTAACTGAGGCGACCATCGATTACCTGTCGGCGCAGATTGATGCGGGGGCCGAGGTTGTCAAACTTTTTGATAGCTGGGCCGGGTCGTTGAACGCCGCCGATTTTGTACGCTACGCATTAGAGCCCGCACGAATGATCACCGCCGAGCTTAAGTCGCGCTACCCTGATATCCCCGTAATTGCCTTTCCACGTCAGGCTGGCACCGCCTACGAAGGTTTTGCCCGTGCTACTGGGGCTGATTGCATTGCGCTTGATGCGGGTGTGGACCCCGAGTGGGCTGCGACGCATGTTCAGGTCGATGGGTGTGTGCAGGGAAATCTGGACAGCCGTCATATGGTGACCGGGGGCGATGCGTTGGTCGCGGATACGCGCAAGATTGTTGATGCGCTTCGCGGTGGTGCACATATTTTCAATCTTGGCCATGGCATCACACCAGATGCAGATCCCGAGAACGTTCAGCTGATGATCGACACTGTGCGTAACGGCTAGGTCTCGCGGCATATAAAATTTTGTATAAGAGCCATGCATGGGGCCGCCGTTGGCAATCTACACACGGCGTTCTATCCTATGCGTATGGAGTATTTGAATGAAAGGGTCGGTCATGACCGCGATGGTTTCTATCGATGCCGTTGGAAAATCTTATGCCAGTGGGTTTGAGGCGCTGAAGGGCGTGTCATTGGACATTCATCAAGGTGAAATTCTTGCTTTGCTAGGTCCGAATGGTGCTGGAAAGACCACACTGATTTCGTGCATCTGTGGCATCAGTCGCCCGACCCGGGGTGTGATCACGGTGGGAGGGCACGATGTTATCGATGATTTCCGCGCGGCCCGCCGTTTGGTCGGTCTGGTGCCACAAGAGATTAATCTTGAGCCTTTTGAGAAGGTCATGAACAGTGTGCGGCTGTCACGTGGTCTTTTTGGAAAGCCACGAAATGATGCCTTTTTGGAAAAGGTTTTGAAACGTCTGTCTTTGTGGGACAAACGCAATGCTCGGATATCGGAACTTTCTGGCGGTATGAAGCGCAGGGTTTTGATCGCTAAGGCGCTTAGCCATGAACCGCGCGTGCTGTTTCTGGACGAGCCTACCGCTGGTGTGGATGTTGAATTGCGTCGGGACATGTGGGACATCGTGGCCCAGCTCAAGGCGGACGGTGTGACGATTATCCTGACCACCCATTACATCGAAGAAGCCGAGGCAATCGCCGATCGTGTCGGGGTCATTAACAAAGGTGAGCTGCTTCTGGTTGAAGAAAAAGCTGCGCTGATGAACCGGATGGGGCGCAAGGAACTGCGGATTGAATTATCCGAGCCGGTAGCTGCTATCCCCGAGGGTCTATCGGACTATAACTTACGACTTGAAGACGACGGCCTGACACTCGTTTATCCCTATGATGTGCGCAAAGAACGTACCGGCATCACGCGGTTGATCAGTGATTTCGGAGCAGCAGGTCTTTTATTACGAGACATATCGACCCGACAAAATTCGCTTGAGGATATTTTCGTTGGGCTGGTGAAAGAACAAGATGGAGACGCGGCATGAACTGGCAGGCTGTATACGCTATGTATAGCTTTGAAATGGCGCGTTTTTTTCGGACCATTACGCAAAGTTTCGTATCGCCGGTGATCTCAACGTCGTTGTATTTTGTGGTTTTCGGATCGGCGATCGGCTCGCGGATCCAAGAAGTGGACGGGGTAAGCTACGGGGCTTTTATCGTTCCGGGGCTTATCATGCTGACCGTGATGACGCAGGCCTTGTCGAATGCCAGTTTTGGGATCTACTTTCCCAAATTTATTGGCACGATATACGAGCTTTTGTCAGCACCCGTGAATTTCATCGAGATTGTGATCGGCTATGTTGGTGCTGCGGCAACCAAATCCATGTTCATTGGTTTGGTTATCCTCGGGACCTCTGCACTGTTTGTGGATCTGAAAATTCAGGCGCCATTGGCGATGCTGGCGTTTTTAGTACTTACCTGCCTGTCTTTTTCATTGATGGGCTTCATCATCGGAATCTGGGCGGGAAACTTTGAACAACTGCAGTTGGTCCCTTTGCTGGTGGTGACCCCACTAGTGTTTCTGGGCGGTTCGTTTTATTCGATTTCCATGTTGCCGCCGTTTTGGCAGACCGTGACGCTGTTTAATCCGGTTGTATATTTGATCTCGGGGTTTCGCTGGTCGTTTTTTGGGATAGCAGATGTGCCGATAGGCATCAGTTTACTTGCCATAAGCGCGTTTACGGTCATCTGTATTGGAATAATCTGGTGGATTTTCAAAACGGGTTGGCGCATCCGTAGCTGAGTCTGTGGCTGTATGAATTTTACTGGTTCTGAGTGATTGTCGCGCTTTTACCTTGTTTGGCGCAGAAAGGCTTAACCCGTTATCATGTCTCGTATTTTGCCGCTTGACCAAGGTCATCGCTTGCCGTTTTGGCGGCGACCCGAAGCCTTTTTGATTTTGACTGCAATTGCGATGCCGCTGTCTTTTATGACGTGGTCTGCGTTGTTAGACAATTGGACCATCGAGGCGATTGGATTTACCGGGGTCGAGATTGGCAATCTGCATATGATTCGCGAAATCCCAGGTTTTTTGGCGGTGGGTGTGATTGCTATAATTCTGTTCATGCGCGAACAGGTGCTTGGGGTGGTCGCTTTGTTTGGGCTCGGGGTCGCGACGGCGATGACGGCATGGTTTCCATCGTTCAGTGGGATACTTTGGGTCACACTACTAAGTTCAATCGGTTTTCATTATTATGAAACGGTAAATCAAAGCCTGCAGTTGCAGTGGCTGAAAAAGGAGAGCGCACCCCGTAAGCTTGGTATGTTGATTGCGGTTGGGTCTGCCGCGACCTTTGTTGCCTACATGCTGATTATGATGACGTGGAACCGCTTGGGTCTTGGGTATAATACTGTGTTTATGGTGTCGGGTGGTCTGACTGCCATAATTGCACTGTATTGTTGGTTGGCATTTCCCCAGTTTGAAGCACCCAATCCACAGCGTAAGCAACTGATCCTCAGACAGCGGTATTGGCTGTATTATGCACTGCAGTTCATGTCAGGTGCACGGCGCCAGATTTTTGTGGTGTTTGCTGGCTTTATGATGGTTGAACACTTTGGCTACCAGCCGGATGAAAAGGTTGCGCTTATGCTGGCGACGTTGATGGCCAATATCCTGTTTGCCCCTATGGTTGGACGCGCTGTTGGTGTCTTTGGCGAACGAAATGCTCTGGTGGTCGAATACGCAGGACTGACATTGGTGTTTTTGGCCTATGGCGGCATCTATTGGTTTGGCTGGGGTGTGGCTTTGGCTGCGGCGCTTTATATTGTCGATCATCTGTTGTTCGCTCTGGCATTGTCGCTCAAGACTTATTTTCAAAAGATCGCTGATCCGGGTGACATCGCCCCGACAGCAGCGGTTGCATTTACGATCAACCATATTGCGGCTGTGGGCTTGCCTTTGCCACTTGGGTATCTTTGGGTGCAGTCGCCGGGTGCGGTTTTTGGGCTAGCGGCGGCAATGGCTGTGGTGTCACTTTTGCTGTCATTATTGATTCCGCGTCGGCCTGAGCCGGGCAATGAGACAATCTTTGCTGCATTTCGCCGTCAGGTGTTAGCAGACTGACGGGGGTTGACCTTATCCCTTGGCCGGGCGTACTGCCACCGTCTGTGCACGCCGAACGGAGACATGCCAATGCCCACCTTTACCGCGTTTACCACTCTTGATGGTAAACCTCAGGCAGACGCACTTGCCGATGCCCTTGAGGATCTGGATCCCGTTCCTACTGGCGTCGGTGTTTTTGAAATTGAGGACGATAGTGGCCTTTGGGAAGTTGGGGGGTATTTTACCGAACAGCCGGACGACATCGGTCTTGCCTTGCTTGCCGCAGTCTATAGCTGCAAGCCGTTTGTGATCAGTGACGTCCCGGATGAAGACTGGGTCGACAAGGTGCGCCGGGAATTAACGCCTGTGCATGCAGGACGGTTTTTTGTCTATGGCAGCCATGATGCGGACAAAATTCCTGATGACGCAGAGCCCTTGTTGATCGAGGCCGCAATGGCCTTTGGGACTGGGCATCATGGAACCACGGTTGGCTGCCTGCGCGCCCTTGACCGACTGTCTGCGCAAGGTGTTGTTGGCAAAAACGTCGCTGATGTCGGATGTGGAACAGCGGTTTTGGCAATGGCGGCGGCCCGCATCTGGCCAAATCCGGTGGTGGCGTCTGATATTGATCCTGTGGCTGTTGATGTCGCCAAAGCCAACGTTCGTGCAAATGATCTGAGTGGTCGTGTTCAGTGTCTGGAATCTGTAGGGTTTGAGCATCCCGCAGTCCAGCAGCGCGCACCTTATGATCTTGTTTTTGCAAATATTTTAAAGCAACCTTTGATCGATCTGGCACCGGACATGGCACGGTTTATTGCGCGCGGTGGCCGGGCGGTGCTTTCTGGATTGTTGATCCGACAAGCCGACGACGTGATAGCCGCATATAGAGATGCTGGCATGCCGCTGGAGCAGCGCGAAGATGTGGGCGAATGGGTCACGCTGGTTGTTAAGCGGTCCTAGGTCTTTCGAGCCTTCTTGGAATAATTCCAGCATCGTGCGAATGCAGGAATGGTCACCCGTTTTACGGGATCAGTGACGCTTGGGATGGGCAAACAAAGTTCGGCTGCCACGTTATTTGCCAAATAAAATGCGCGTCAAAGTATGACGCGCATCCTGCAGCTTTCTACCTCGATGGAAGGATGCCTTTGCATCAATCCCAAGGCTGGTCAGAAACCAGTCAAGCGGTCCACGTCAGCGCGTGTCAGACCGATATCGTCAAGTTCGCGCTGGCTCAGACCGCTTAGCGCTTTGCGTGTGGCCCGTGCGTCGTTCCAGGCGGTCAAACCTGCCATAATTGAGGTGAACAATGTGCCGATACGGCCGATCGTGCCAGTTGAAACAAGCGAAGCTTGTGGGGTGTCGTATGCAGCCATGTCTAGAATCCTTTGATGCGTGAGGTTGCGCTTTGTGATGCGGCAGGTAGGCTTGTTTTTTTGTACTGACAAGCGGCAATTCTTGCATGGGTCCCATGCAAGAATTGCATGTCAGAAATCATTAACAAATTATTGAAATATATATGAATTTTAGTGATGTGAGATGTCGTTTTTAGACAGATTTTGTGACGGTTTTTGACATTTAGGTCGCTTTGTTCACGGCGATGTCGGAAACGCCCATCTGCCGTTATGGCTTTCCTAATGTTCGCGTTTCGTGCTAGCGATAAGAAAAGTCTAGAAAAGGCGGGGAAAATGCGCGTGCTGGGAATTGATCCAGGGTTACGAAACCTCGGTTGGGGCGTGGTTGATGCGCATGGCAATAAATTACGCCATATTGCAAACGGGGTGATTCATTCACAGGGGGCTGATCTGGCCTTTCGATTGATGTCGCTACACACGCAATTGACCGAGGTTTTTCATCGCTACTCGCCTGAAACTGCCGCGGTTGAACAGACATTCGTGAACAAAGACGCCGTGGCCACGCTCAAGCTGGGGCAGGCGCGCGCCATCGCCTTGTTGGTGCCTGCCCAGTTCGGGCTTGAAATTGGTGAATATGCCCCGAACGCGGTCAAGAAAACTGTTGTTGGTGTGGGCCATGCTGACAAAACACAAGTCCAGCACATGGTGCGCATGCAATTGCCAGGGGCAGAGTTCCGAAGCGCGGACGCTGCCGATGCTCTTGCTATCGCATTGTGCCATGCATGGAATATCCGCAGTTCAAGTCTGAGGATTCGCGCATGATTGGCAAGATATCTGGCAGAATTGACTATAAAGCCAGCGATCACCTTTTGGTTGATGTTCGGGGTGTGGGATATGTCGTTTACTGCAACGACAGGGTTCTGGCGGCTTTGCCTGGGCCAGGCGAGGCGGTGTCACTGTTTACAGATCTTTTGGTACGCGAAGATTTGTTGCAACTGTTCGGATTTTCAACGCTGGCAGAAAAAGAATGGCACCGTCTTTTGACAAGCGTTCAAGGTATCGGTGCAAAGGCGTCACTGGCGATCCTCGGGGCGCTTGGCCCTGAAGGTGTGGCGCGGGCTGTGGCTTTGGGGGATTGGAACGCAATCAAGGCTGCCAAAGGTGTTGGTCCGAAAACGGCTCAGCGTGTGGTCAACGAGCTGAAAGACAAGGCTCATTCCGTGATGGCCATGGTTCCCGTCACGGCCAATTCAGCCGTCGTTATCGACAGCGGCGATGTGCCTACTGCGGTGCCACCTGCGACGCCCTCTCCCGTGGCGTCAACTGCGGCCGCCCAATCCGAGGCCCTGTCCGCATTGTCAAATCTGGGGTATGGTCCCGGCGACGCAGCGGCCGCTGTGGCCGAGGCGCAGGCACAGGATGGCATGGACAAAACGGCCGATTTGATCCGAGCAGCTTTGCGTCTTTTGGCGCCAAAAGGATAACGTATGTCCGACCCTGATCCCGTACTGCGTCCAGCCCCGTTGCCCGAAGATCATGATCGCGCATTGCGTCCGCAGATGTTGCAGGATTTTGTCGGCCAAGCTGAGGCACGTGCAAATTTGCGCGTGTTCATCCAATCCGCCCGACAACGGGGTGAAGCGATGGATCACACCTTGTTCCATGGTCCACCGGGCTTGGGCAAAACAACCCTCGCGCAGATCATGGCGCGTGAATTGGGCGTCGGATTCAGAATGACCTCGGGCCCAGTTCTAGCCAAAGCTGGAGATCTTGCGGCAATTTTGACCAATCTGGAAGCACAGGATGTCTTGTTTATTGACGAAATCCACCGGTTAAATCCGGTCGTCGAAGAAGTTTTGTATCCCGCGCTCGAGGATTTTGAACTGGATCTTGTGATTGGTGAGGGCCCTGCCGCGCGGACGGTGCGGATAGAATTGCAGCCCTTCACATTGGTTGGTGCGACGACGCGGCTAGGCCTGCTAACAACACCACTTCGGGATCGTTTTGGCATACCCACGCGGCTTCAATTTTATACTATTGATGAATTACACACAATCGTTTCGAGCAACGCGGTCAAATTGGGGGTTCAGGCAGAGTCGAACGGCGCGCACGAGATTGCACGGCGCGCACGCGGCACTCCTCGGATTGCGGGTCGCTTGTTACGGCGGGTCGTCGATTTCGCGATCGTCGAAGGGGACGGAATTATCACCCAAGCACTTGCTGATAGCGCACTCACACGCCTCGGCGTTGATGGATTGGGATTGGATAGCGCGGACAGGCGATATTTGCAGCTATTGGCCGAAAACTATGGTGGTGGACCGGTTGGGATTGAAACCATAGCAGCAGCGTTGTCAGAAAGTCGCGATGCGCTAGAAGAGGTGATTGAACCTTATCTGCTGCAACAGGGGCTTTTGCAGCGGACGCCACGCGGCCGTATGTTGGCACATAAAGGTTGGCGGCATTTGGGATTGGATGTGCCGGCGGCCGGTCCGGATCAGCCACAGCTGTTTGACTAAGATCCAGACCCTTGAACCCGGCCCCGAGTAATGCAAAACCATCATTATGACGACTGACGTTTCACATTATTTCACCCGCAGCACAGGCGATTATTTCTTCGCCCGTTGGGGCCGTCCGATTGTTCCAGTGGTGTTCGGGGTTCAGGACGAAACGCTGTCGATCGTAAAAGGCGCATTCGAAGCACTTTGTGCGCTGGCAGGACACCAGATGGCCGAAACGGACCCGGAACTTGGCGTCAACTGCATGGTTTTTTTCTTTCAGGAATGGACGGAATTGCGGGATGTGCCGGATCTGGATCGTTTGATCGAAGGATTGTTGCCTTTGGTTTCCCGGCTTGAGGCAGCAGATGCGAATCAATACAGGGTCTTCCGCTTTGATCCCGATGGTGGAATCAGAGCCTGCTTTGTGTTTTTGCGGATGGATGCCGCATTGGCGGCGATCCCTGCGGAAACCCTCGCACTAGGTCAAATCACGCAATCCATGTTGGTGTGGTCCGATACGGCATTTAACAACACATCACCATTGGGTCAGGCAGGAGACGGTCCAGTTATCCTGCGTCCGGATATAGCGGCCCTGATCCGGGCTGCTTATGATCCTGTGACGCCCGTCGCCTCGCAGGACCCCAGCCATGCACTGCGGCTTATGGCGCGGATCAGCGTTTCCAAACAATTATGATGTGCCGGTGTGACCCTTCGCGACTGTATCAGTGTGTTGTCTTTGCCCTCGTGTGATGGCCTTGTTTGTGGCATGTTTGAGCAGTTGACCCAACCCTTTCAGTATTCAAGGGCCATTGTATGAGCCATTCCCTTCCGGTTCGTGTTTATTATGAAGACACCGATATGGGTGGCATCGTGTATTATGCCAATTACCTGAAGTATATTGAACGTGGTCGCAGCGTCTGGGTGCAAGATATCGGTGTGGATCAGATGGCTTTGCGGGACGCGGGATATGTCTTTGCGGTGCGCCGGGTAGAGGCTGATTATAAAGCACCTGCACGGCTTGACGATTTGCTGACCGTGGAGACGTCGGTTCATTCAGTGTCGGGTGCGCGGCTGGTTATGGATCAAAAGGTTCTGCGCGGTGACACCGTTTTGTTTTCGGCTATCGTCACAGTGGTTTGTTTGACCGTGACTGGGGCACCCGCGAGGTTGCCGGAACAGGTGCGGCGGCTTGGCTAGGGGGCAGATCGGCTGACCCTTGCCCAAACTTACGCCCGAAGATGCCAAGCTTATTGGTCTTTATGTCTAATTGCAGTAACGTGTGTTCAAAGGGTCTTAAGAACCCTGTTCATTGAGTAGTCGGAGCAAAGCCGTGTCCCTATGGGAATTATTTGCGCAGTCATCGTTAACCGTACAGTCAGTGATGGTCCTGCTGATGGTGTCGTCATTCTGGGCGTGGTCCATCATCGTCCAAAAGCTGATTGTTTTTCGCCGAGCTCGAGCCGAGGCCGCGCGTTTTGAGACGCGTTTCTGGTCAGGAGCGTCACTGGATGATCTTTATGACGAGATAGGCGAGCGTCCTGCGGGTCGGGCCCAAAGTGTCTTTGCCGCTGGAATGACGGAATGGCGCCGCAGTCACACCAAAGACGGGGGTCTGATCGCGGGTGTTCAAAGCCGGGTAGACCGCAGCATGGATATCGCCATCACGAAAGAGGCAGATAGCCTGCAGTCCGGTCTGCAGGTTTTGGCAACAATTGGATCTGTTGCCCCATTTGTGGGATTATTCGGTACGGTTTGGGGCATTATGGATGCGTTTGTGCAGATCGCGCAGCAACAAAATACCTCTTTGGCGGTGGTTGCACCGGGAATTGCCGAGGCGCTTCTTGCGACGGGGCTTGGCCTTCTTGCTGCCATACCGGCGGTGATTTTCTACAATAAGCTTAGCGCAGATTCGGATCGTGTTATTGCAGGATATGAAGCGTTGGCGGATGAATTCTCGACGATTTTGAGCCGACAGGTTGGGACCTGAATATGGTGGCGGGAGGTATGCAACATGACATGGCAAGACGGAACCAAAGGCGCACCCGTCGGGGCCGCACGCGTCCAATGGCCGAGATCAACGTAACTCCATTTGTAGATGTTTTATTGGTTCTTTTGATAATTTTCATGGTGGCTGCGCCATTGATGACCGTCGGGGTGCCTGTAGATTTGCCGAAGACAGCCGCCACGGCTTTGCCTTCCCAAACCGAAGAGCCCCTGACAATCACCCTTACAGCAGATGGTCAGGTCATGATTCAGAAAACGATCGTTGAACGGGAAGATTTGGTAAAGCGTTTGCGTGCAATTGCCGAAGAACGCAGCGATGACCGCGTTTACCTGCGCTCTGATGGGGCTGTGGCCTATGAGGTCGTAGCGCAGGTTATGGGGGCTTTGAATGCAGGCGGGTTCACATCTATTGGGCTTGTTACAGATATCGGTGGACCGTCTTTTGACGGGGCGGATCGCTAGGGCTTTGAGGTGCATGTTGGACACTATATCTCAGGGGTCGTCCACGCGGGGTTTGTGGGGTGGATGCTGCTGGGCCCGGTTCTTAGCGAACGGCCCGAGGATTTGATAATTACGGCTGTTGATGTTGTCACACCTGCTGAATTCGAAGCCCTATCCGGCACTGAGACGCCCGAGACCAAAACTTTGATAACAAAGGTCAGTCCCGTGCCACCGCAACAGTTTGATGCGCCAAGCCCGCCTGATACTGCTCTAACTGATCCTGTTCCGCCTCGCGTCTCCAATCAGCCTAGGCTCACTGCGCGGTCAGAGAGTTCTGTGGTGCGAGCTGATCTGTCAAAACCGCAACCAAGTGATCGTGACCCCCTGCCGATCATTCCTGATCTTGTTGCCCCCGAGCCAACGGTTGTCGCACAACTTCCCGACAGCATTGCCCCGGTACCGGAGACAGGCGAAGGCACACCGGAGTTTAACCCGATTTCAGTGCCACGCGCGGCGCCACGGGTCGCACCTCAGGCGGCACCGGAGCCTGTGCTTGACGTTGCGATTGCGCCTGTGGAACAGGCCGCGCCAGCGCGGGATGCACAAACTACAGTACCTTTGAAAGATGAAGAGCCAACCCAGACTGCCGAGGCGACCACGCGTGTCACGCCGGATGCACAGGTCAACGCCAGCGGCGCGGTGGGCGCGTCATTGCGTCCGCGTGCTCGACGCGCCAGTCAGGTTGCAGACACTCCGGCGGTCGTGTCTCTTGAAACTGTTTCTGATGCGCCAACAGTGCCCGAAGTTTCAGAAATAGCACCAACCGATTCTGGTTTAGATGTTGCAGGCATCCAAGATCCCCAAGACGACATCGTTGCTGACGATGCCGTCAGCGCGGCTTTGCTTGAGGTGCTGGCAGATATCGGAACACAGATTCAGGCGTCGGGCCCGCCCATGACCGTATCCGAGACCGAGGCCCTGCGTCGTGCTATCCAGAACTGTTGGGTCGTAGACCCGGGATCAGGTGCCAGTCTTGTTACAGTGACCATCGCTTTTTCCCTGACGCAAGACGGGACGCTGCGCGGATCAAGCCTGCGGCTTGTTGGTAATAGCGATGGATCCAAGGCGTCGATTGATGCGGCGTTTCAAACGGCAAGCCGGGCTGTGCGCAGATGCGAAACCGAGCTTGGCGGATATGATTTGCCGCCCGAGAAATATGCGTATTGGAAAGACATCGAGATCACGTTTGATCCACAACAGATGAGGTTGCGATGATATATTGTTTTGATGATGTATATTGCGATCGGGAAACTGACGTCCGGGCAATTTTTGTTATACGATAGGGTACTGATGATTGTACGATTGATTGCACTCCTGATTGCTGCTTTTCTGGTCTCGCCTGCTTTGGCGCAGGGGCCACTGCGATTGACGATCACCGAAGGCGTGGTGGAGCCGCTGCCTTTTGCTGTGCCCGATTTTTCTGTGGAAGCAGGCGATGTTGATGAACTCGCCATTCAGATTGCTCGGGTCATTGCGGCTGATTTAACAGGGACCGGCCTATTAAGAGAAGTCCCGCGAGAGGCGCATATTTCCAACCTTGGGCGTTTTGGTGATCCAGTTTCCTATGCTGACTGGCGCGCAATCAACGTGCAGGCTCTTGTTGCTGGCGCAATTGGTCTGGATGGAAACCGTCTGACAGTTAAATTCCGGGTTTTTGACCCGTATGCACAAGCCGAAATAGGATCTGGTTTGCAGCTTGTCGGGACGCTGAATGGCTGGCGTCGGATGGCGCATAAAGTGGCAGATACGATCTATACACGCATCACTGGAGAAGACCCATATTTCGACAGCCGTGTGGTTTTTGTAGCGGAAAGTGGGCCTAAAGAGGCGCGTCGCAAAAGATTGGCAATTATGGATTATGATGGGGCCAATCTTCAATATCTGACCGACAGCAGCAGTATTGTCTTTGCGCCGCGCTTTGACCCGAAAGGGCAGCAGATTTTATATACGTCTTATGCATCCGGCTTGCCGCGGATCCATGTCTTGGATGTGTTGCGCACCGATAGCAGCGAATTTGATATCAAGGCCGGAATCATGAGCTTTGCCCCCCGCTTTTCGCCTGACGGGAAAACGATGGTGTATTCCGTGACCACAGGCGCAGATACAGACATTTATTCGATGACCTTGGAAACCGGACAAGAGCGGCGGCTGACAAACAGTCCCGCCATTGAAACAGCCCCCAGCTTTAGCCCGGACGGGTCCAAAATCGTTTTTGAAAGTGACCGGTCGGGGTCTCAGCAATTGTATATCATGCAATCACGCGGTGGAGCGGCAGAACGTATCAGTTTCGGGGAAGGCAACTATGCCACCCCGGTTTGGAGCCCGCGTGGTGACTTTATTGCGTTTACCAAACAACATAATGGACGGTTTCACATCGGGGTTATGCGCACTGATGGCAGTGCCGAACGCCTTTTGACCTCGTCATATCTGGACGAAGGTCCGACATGGTCCCCCAATGGTCGCGTCATTATGTTCACACGGGAAACACAAGGACGCGCTGGTGAAGCCTCTTTGTATTCGGTGGATGTTTCCGGACGGAACCTGCGTCGGGTGCGTACGCCGGACGGTGGATCTGATCCCAGTTGGGGGCCGCTGCAGTGAGTACCGCCCCCCGCCAGACTATGATATGTTAATTCAGGAATATAATTCAGAGCAGGACACATCCCATGCGATTTTTTTTCCAGATGCTGACCCTTTTGGTCATCACCGCCTGTTCGCCATTGGCACCGGTCGTCTACAGCCCCTCGGTCGAGGGCGCACCGCAATCAGGCCAGCAAACGCCGTCTTCGTCTAATTCAGAGGGCACCTCTGAATACTTCCGAAATATTGTCGGGGCGCCAATTTATTTTGATGTCGACAAACACGATCTGACCGCGCAGGCGCGTGCGCAGCTCGATCTGCAGGCAGACTGGTTGCGGCAGCATCAGGATTTTGCAGCGGTGATAGAAGGTCACGCTGATGAGCAGGGCACGCGTGAATACAACTTTGCGCTCAGTGCGCGGCGGGCGAATGAGGCAAAGGAATACCTCGTGTCACAGGGGGTTCGATCTGCCCGACTGCAAATTATCCCATATGGCAAGGAACGTCCGGCCGAGGTGTGCTCGCAAGAGGTTTGCTATGCGCGTAATCGTCGTGCTGTAACACAGGTGCGCTATGCAACTGGGCTCTAAAGTGTGGCGTGCTTTGGTGCTGGCTGGAACGATGTGCGTTGCGGCGCCGTCCGTGTCTGCAGAAAGTCTTGCGGATTTACGTGTGTCGATTGAGCGGCTTCAGGCAGAGTTTCAGGCATTTCGAAGTGATATGCAGTCTACTGGACCGGGGCAGACCTTGACAGGGGATAGCGATCCACTGTCACGCCTAAATGCGCTTCAGCGTGAATTGCAGCGGCTGACCGGTCACGCCGAAGAGCTCCAGTTTCGTGTCTCGAAGATGCATGCTGATGCCAATAACCGCTTGGGCGATCTCAGATTTCGGGTTTGTGATCTGGATCCCGCGTGTGATCCGTCGTCCTTGGGGCCAACGCCCGTCCTCGATGGTGGGAACCCGTCTGATGATCCTGCGGGAGACGCGGGTACAAATGATCCACAACTGGCTGTCGGTGAACGTGCCGATTTTGCAGCCGCCATGACCGCGCTAGAGGCGCAGCAATTCAGCCTCGCCATCGACAGGTTCCGGACATTTCAGGAAAGCTACCCGGGATCACCTTTTGAACAAGAGGTGCTGTTGGGACGTGGACAGGCCCTTGAAGGGGCCGGAGATGTCCGCGAGGCCGCGCGGTTTTATCTCGCGGCGTATTCCGGCTATCCTGACGGGCGTTTGGCGGGACAGTCCCTGATCTATCTGGGTCAAGCCCTTGCACGGTTGGGCAAGGTGCTTGAAGGTTGTGTCATGCTATCCGAGGTTGGTGTGCGCTATCCTGGAACGCCTGCACAGGCCGCAGCTGATCTGGCGTTTCAAAACATGGCGTGTTCGTGAGCCTTGAGACCCGCTTTGCAGGCCGCATGGGGACGCTTTTAGGTCCGGATTTCCCATCCGATATCGCCTTGGCAGTATCCGGCGGTGGGGACAGTATGGCCATGCTGACCCTTGCACATAATTGGACGCGGGTCTGGGGGCTGCGGCTGTGGGTGGTCACTGTCGACCACGGCTTGCGCGAAGAGGCTCGTGACGAAGCCGATATGGTCGCGCGCGTTTGTAAAGAACTGGGGCATCCCCACGCGATTTTGCGTTGGCATTGGGACGGAGCCGGCAATTTGCAGGCAGCCGCCCGAATGGCGCGTCTGCAATTGATCGATCGATGGCGTATGGGTTTGGAGACGGTTCTTATGGCGCATACGGCCGATGATGTCGCAGAGGGCTTTTTGATGAGACTGGCGCGTGGGTCGGGCGTTGAAGGTCTGTCAGCCATGTCCGATAGCAGCTGGGTGACGCCCCATAAAGAGATACCCAAACGACAGTTGACCGCTGAAGAGGTCACGCAAACATGTGCCCCGCCGCTTCCACACAGACGCGTTGCCGGAGTGCCTGCCTATTCGTCAGGGTTTCGGTTGATCCGACCTTTGCTACAGGAAAGGCGCGAGGATATGCGACATTACCTGCGCGTTTTGAAAGGCACCTGGGCCGAGGATCCCTCAAATACAGATCCTCGATTTGAAAGGGTGCGCTGGCGGCAGGCGATGCCGGATTTGGCCTCTTTGGGATTGGATGTGCCGCGGTTGGCGGGCACTGCCACCACTCTGGCACGCGCGAGCGAGGCTCTTGAAGCGCGAGCCGCGGATGTCACAGATCGCATCATGACACCTTTGACCGGCTCCGGTGAAATCGTGATGGATCGAAAGGCGCTGGCCGGTGTCGAAGAGGAAACGCAACTGCGTTTGCTCGCACGAGCTTTGCAATGGGTGTCGCAAGCGGATCATCGGCCTCGGATTGCGCCACTGGAAAAGCTGTTGGACCGTGTGTTGTCAGGTGGGGGCGGCACGCTGCATGGCTGCGAAGTTCGTATTTATGGCGATCATCTCCGGATGTGGCGGGAATATGGTGCTGTGAAAAACATCACCGCCCAACCCGGTGACATGTGGGACCGTCGCTTTCGACTGACTGGTCCGGGCACAGAGGTCCGCGCGCTTGGGGACGATGGTTGGTCGCAACTTCCAAAAGGTGACCGAAACGTTCCATATCATGCCGCGCGCAGTTTGCCTGCGCTTTTTGACCAAGAGGTTTTGGTCTCTTGCCCGTCGATCGGGCATTTGGCAGGCGGAAGATGCCAATTTAATGGAAAATTACCACTGTTTAAGCAATCATTTGCGCATTCATCGCGATCTATGCGTCGAAGATTGGGGGAATCGGATTGAACGCGCCTGTCGGGCGTCTATGTTATACATAAGTCCTGTGCACTGGTGCGCAGGTGGTCCTATGCAGGAGTTCTCTCTTGGGAAACTATCGCAATGTCGCCTTTTGGGTTGTGCTGATCTTTTTGTTCTTGGCACTTCTCAGCTTGTTTAATGGCAACAGCAACTCGCTTCAGTCACGCGAAGTCTCGTATTCGGAATTTGTCACTTCGGTTCAGAACGGCACGGTATCGTCTGTGCTTCTGGATGGGGAACAGGTTCAGTTTCGGGGTACAAACGGGTCTGACTATGTAACAATCCGGCCGGTCGACGCCGAAGTGACGCAATTGTTGGTCGACAATGGCGTGCGTGTTCAGGCCGAACGTCAGGAACAGTCGGGCCTGCAGTCGTTTATCCTGTCGCTGCTGCCCTTCCTTTTGCTGATCGGGGTCTGGATCTACTTTATGAACCGCATGCAAGGCGGGGGCAAAGGTGGCGCCATGGGCTTTGGGAAATCCAAGGCCAAACTGCTCACGGAAAAACAAGGTCGTGTAACGTTTGAAGACGTCGCAGGGATCGATGAGGCCAAAGAAGAGTTGCAAGAGATCGTCGAATTTCTGCGCAACCCTCAGAAATTTAGCCGGCTTGGCGGTAAAATTCCCAAAGGTGCGCTGTTGGTGGGGCCCCCGGGAACAGGTAAAACGCTGCTCGCGCGTGCCATCGCAGGTGAAGCCGGCGTCCCCTTTTTCACCATCTCGGGATCTGATTTCGTTGAGATGTTCGTGGGTGTCGGTGCAAGCCGCGTGCGCGATATGTTTGAACAGGCCAAGAAAAATGCGCCTTGTATTGTCTTTATCGATGAAATCGACGCGGTTGGTCGTAACCGTGGCTCCGGCTATGGGGGTGGCAATGATGAACGTGAACAGACGTTGAACCAGTTGCTGGTCGAAATGGACGGGTTCGAGGCAAACGAAGGCGTGATCATCGTCGCCGCAACCAACCGGCGTGACGTTTTGGACCCTGCCTTGCTGCGTCCGGGTCGCTTTGACCGCCAGGTCACTGTGCCAAATCCAGATATCAAAGGCCGTGAACGAATTTTGGCAGTTCACGCACGCAAGACGCCTTTGGGTCCGGATGTTGATCTGCGCATTATTGCACGGGGTTCGCCCGGATTCTCTGGTGCAGACCTTGCCAACCTTGTGAACGAAGCCGCCTTGATGGCAGCCCGTGTGGGCCGCAGGTTCGTGACCATGGAAGATTTTGAAAGTGCCAAAGACAAAGTCATGATGGGCGCCGAACGCCGGTCCATGGTTTTGACGCAGGATCAAAAAGAAAAGACGGCTTATCACGAAGCGGGTCATGCCGTCGTCGGATTGGCTTTGCCGCAATGTGATCCGGTTTACAAAGCTACGATCATTCCGCGTGGTGGTGCGCTTGGTATGGTGGTCAGCCTTCCCGAGATCGACCGCCTAAATTGGCACAAGTCCGAGTGCGAGGAGAAAATGGCCATGACTATGGCTGGTAAGGCGGCAGAGATCATCAAATACGGTGAAGAAAACGTCTCAAACGGTCCTGCAGGCGATATTCAGCAGGCAAGTGCTTTGGCACGGGCAATGGTCTTGCGCTGGGGCATGTCGGATAAGGTGGGCAATATAGATTATTCCGAGGCTCACGAGGGCTATCAGGGTAATACAGCGGGGCTGTCTGTTTCAGCACATACCAAGGAAACCATCGAAGAAGAGGTTCGTACCTTGATCCAAGACGCCTACGGGCGCGCGCATCGTATCTTGACCGAACGCAAAGATGAATGGGATCGTTTGGCCCAAGGGTTACTAGAATACGAGACTCTGACTGGCGAGGAAATCAAGCGTGTGATGCGTGGTGACCCGCCAACCGACTCGGGCGGCAATGGCGACGCAGATGAAACATCGAACCCTGCGGCATCTTTGGCAGCGTTACCAAAGACCAAACCGCGGAATAGACCTACTGATCAGGGCGATTTTGAACCAGAGCCCAGTACCTGATACCCGGAACCCCCGAAGACTATTTCTTCGGGGGTTTTTGTTTGGATGATGAATTAATGGCGTTCTGTGCAGGCTGCAGCTATGCTCCTAACCATTAAAATAGTTGTAAAATCATTTGCGAAGGGGGTGTAATATGCCAGCACTGAAGCCCACTGTCTATTACGCCCGCGTTACATGGTTGGGAGTCGTCCCAGCAGAAAGTGGCTTGCGCGCAGTTCCATGTGACACTCTTGTAGTTGATTTTGATGGGCCTGTGGGTGAATCGCACAGCGGACGCACGCGACGGTCCTGCAGCCGGGTTTCCGCTCAGCATGCTAATGGCACAGACATTGCCAACGTGAGACAAATGTCCATACTGTCAGCCGAAGAAATGGCACTGATCGAAACCAAGATGGGCATCGAAGCTCTTGATCCCGGATGGCTTGGCGCGACTATGGTGATTGAGGGAATACCCGATTTTTCGCATGTCCCACCGTCGTCTCGTTTGCAAGGGCCGGATGGAGTGACCATTGTTATTGATATGGAAAATCGTCCCTGCCATTTGCCCAGTCGCGAAATCGACAAAGCCCGCGAAGGCTTTGGGTCACGTTTCAAGGTCGCAGCCCAGATGCGACGTGGTGTCACCGCGTGGATAGAACGCCCGGGCCAGCTGTCTGTTGGGGACAAATTGCGCCTGCACATACCAGATCAACCTGTCTGGTCTCACCTTGATGCGGCACGACAATAACCGCCGACAAGAAGGTTTCCGATCGGCAACAGCCCAAAGGTACGTCGCCGTAAGTTAGCTGGGAAAGGTCGGAAAAGCACCAGATGCCATCGCCAGAGGCTTGTATCCCGATGCCCAAGATCGCTGCGGCAATAAGGGACGAGAACACCATGGGTTACCAGACAGACATAGAGATAGCGCGCGGCGCGGCCAAGCGGCCCATTTTGGAGATAGGTTCTGGGATTGGGATAGGATCTGATGATTTGCTGCCCTATG
>JAQXDR010000153.1 GCA_029251265.1 Pseudoprimorskyibacter sp.
CTTCCAGAATTTTGAGTGCGATGTCGATATCCGCGCGGGGCCGCAGGGCCTCAAATTCACTCCAAACCGAGGGATCGGTGTGGTCGGTCTCGGGAAAAACGCGCGCATATCCGGCATTGTTGCGGATATAGGCGCTGATAATCTGGATGATCTGGGGGCGGTCGCGAACGCTGTCTTCCAAGATCCGTTGCAGGGCGAACAAGGCGCCTGTGCGGACCTCTAGGTTGGGTTCGGTGTGTTCGACGGTTTCGCCCTCGGCCAAAATTTTCTTGACGTTTTTCTCTGCCCCCGATCCGGCGACGGCGGTGTTGATGCGGTCGGTGATCAGACCTTCTTCGGTCGCTTTGGTTGTGCGCTCGGCCGCTTGGACGTTGCGATCATTGATCCAGACCCGCAGCAGGGAAAAAAGCAACGTGGTCGATGCTGCAAGAATACCGCCCAGAACGGCAGTGGCATAGGCAAGGTTTTTGATCGCTTCGGCGTCTGCGCCTGACGTCCACGCCTCAGCCTCGAGCCTGTCAACGATTCCGACCAAGGCCCAAGCGATTTCAGCGATGTAATTCCAAAAGGCGAAATACGCCAAAAGTAGGCCAAGGCCCCATACTATGGCGACATAATTTTTTTTGAGCCAGTCTTTGACGGACTGCCAGCTGTGGGATTGCCGATCCAGCCAGACGAGCGCCCAGATGCACAGGACAAGCAGAAGACCAAGAAACCACAGCGCCAACGTCTGTAAAGTTGTGGGGTCGATAAGTGATTCCATTTTGGCGTGTTCTTTCTGCAACTTTTTGACAGTTTATCAGCCGCTTTGTGCCATGCAACGGGGGGGTGCCCTCTCGCCAAGGGCTAAAAAATGCCGTATTATTAAAAAATGAGAAATTACGCGCATATCGGCATCGACTGTGGGGCAACCTATTGCCGCGCCACGTGGTCGGATGGAATTCGGCGGGTGGACCACCGGGCACCGGGGGCCAATTTTACCGCCGATCCGCAGGGATGTGCTGCGGCGATCTATGCGGCGCTTCAGGTTTTGGCGGAAAAAGCGGACCTGTCATTGCGCGAACTCTGGACCTTGCCGACCTATGCCGGCGTTGCCGGTGTGACCCGTCCCGAGGACGCGCAAGAGCTTGCTCAGGTCTTGCCGTTTGATCATTTGCAGGTCGAAGATGACCGCCGCGCCATGATCATGGGGGCGTTGGACGGGCGGGATGGCTTTGTGGCTGCGCTTGGCACGGGGTCGTTTTTTGTGCGCAGCTTCGGAGACGACATCTCGGCCATCGGTGGCTGGGGGATCGCTGTGGGCGACGAGGCATCGGGTGCGTGGTTGGGGCGGTCGGCTTTATCCATGGCTTTGTGGGCGCATGACGGGTTGGATCCGCAAACGGATATGTCACGCACCATCCTTACCGAGATGAATGGCCCAAAAGGCGTGATCGAATTTGCGCGCACAGCCCGGCCGGACGAATTTGCCCGTATTGCCCCGTCTGTATGTGCGCTGGCCGAAGCCGGAGACCCTGGTGCGCAGCTGCTCATGCGTCGTGGCGCGAAATGGATTGGTCGGGCGTTATCCACCCTTGGGTATGAAAAAGGTCAGTGGATTTGCCTGACCGGAGGCATCGGCGAAAGCTACAAGCCGTACCTGAACGAAAAATTCTCGTCTGATCTGCGCAAACCTGTTGGCACTGCGTTGGATGGCGCATTGGTTCTGGCACAGACAGTTGTTCAATCTGGTGTTCCAGCCTAAGGTCCGGGCACCGACCGCTCTGTGCTTTGGTCAGGCCGTTCTCAGGCCGTTCTTTGGACGCTATGCCTGATATGCCGAAATCTTTGGAGTGCCTGATGCGTTCAGGGCGATAACGGGATATTCTTGCCGGTATTCCACCGGTTTAGATTGCGTTTCATCTGAACGGGTTGGGATTTTTTTAAAACAAACAAAAATTATGTGCGGGATTCGGGATTTAAGACCAAATCGTATTGGTATTTGCTTGTCCATCGGTTTGAATTGCGCTGTGCTGGAGCTGTATCAAATCATCAAAGAGAGTGTCATGCCAGATCAGCCCTCAAAAATAGCGGACCTTATTGCACAAGGGATTGGAGCCAACCCTGCCGATCTGGTTTTGCGTGGTGGCCGAGTTTTGGATCTGGTGACAGGCGATCTGATAGAGGGCGATGTCGCCATCTGTGGGGATACGATTGTTGGCACGGGTGCGGACTATGACGGCCACGTCGTGCGTGACGTCTCTGATATGATACTGGTTCCGGGGTTCATCGACACACATCTTCATGTTGAAAGTTCCTGTGTGACACCGCTTGAATTTGACCGCTGCGTGACGCCGCTTGGGGTGACCACTGCCATTTGCGACCCGCATGAGATTGCAAATGTTCTTGGGGCTGAGGGCATTGGGTATTTTCAGCAGGCAAGTTTGCATACCTTGATGGATTTGCGGGTGCAGTTAAGCTCTTGCGTGCCTTCAACCCATATGGAGACAGCTGGCGCAGAGCTTGACGCTGATGATCTGGTGCCGTTGATGGGGCATGTATCGGGTTTGGGTCTTGCCGAGGTTATGAATTACCCCGGCGTTATTGCACGTGATCCTGGGATGCTGGCCAAGCTCGACCTGTTTTCCGGTCGGCATATGGATGGGCATTGTCCTTTATTGAGCGGCAAGGACTTGAATGGGTATATTGCGGCCGGCATTCGTACCGAACACGAGGCGACAACAGCTGCCGAAGCCCGCGAAAAGCTGCAAAAAGGTCTGCGTGTTTTGATCCGTGAGGGCTCTGTTTCCAAGGATTTGCATGCTTTGCAACCTCTTTTGACGGAACGAACCGCACCTTACATGTGTCTGTGTACCGATGATCGTAATCCTCTTGATATTGCAGAAGAGGGTCATCTGGATCATATGATCCGCTCTTTGATTGCCCTTGGAACGCCTGTCCTTGCGGCTTATCGTGCGGCATCCTTATCTGCGGCCGAGGCTTTTGGACTGAAAGACCGTGGGCTGATTGCACCGGGATTGCGTGCCGATATCGTGGCGGTTCGGGATCTGGACCGATGTGATGTGACCCATGTCTGGGCCGCAGGTGTCGAGGTGACGCAGGCTGCCTTTGCCGCAAGGGCGTCCCAGCCCGCAATAGGTCGCAGATCCGTAAAAGCCCCACGTTTGACGCCGCGGGATTTTCGCGCAGCAGGTAATCGCGAAGACACCGATGTCATCGGTATTATTGAAGGTAAAATCCTGACCGAACACCTCAAAATCGATATTCCCATTTTGGATGGTGACAAGATACCCGATCCAGGGCGGGATCTGGCGCGAATTGCGGTGATTGAGCGTCACGGACGCAACGGGAATATCGCGACGGGCTTTGTGCGCGGGTTTTCTTTGCAGCGTGGGGCGATAGCCTCGACGGTGTGTCACGACCACCACAATATCGCGTGTGTTGGTGTCCAGTATGAAGATATGGCGATGGCGGCCAATCGCTTGTCCGAAATCGAAGGTGGATTTGTGGTTGTGATGGAGGGTCAGGTGGTTGCTGAACTGGCCCTTCCGGTTGCTGGTTTGATGAGTCTTGAACCCTTTGAGAAGGTGCGCGATGAATTAATAAAACTGCGTGCTGCCGCCAAGGATCTGGGTGTGACCTTGGCCGAGCCGTTTTTACAGCTTGCTTTTCTGGCGCTTCCCGTCATTCCTGCCTTAAAAATCACCGATCATGGACTGGTTGATGTGACCAGATTTGAAATTCTGTAGCCAATATCCACGCGCGACGGCTTTGCGCAAAATATCGCAGTCGTTATTTGCGAGTAGGATATTGTCTGATTTGATCCCACTGGCGTGGCACATATATCGCTATGCTTGATCCATTGTCTCGGTTGGCTCCCAAATCGTAGAGGTTTTGCTCGATAATATTGACCAAGGCACGTCTTTTCAGAAGCTTACAAAACGTCATGCCGATACTTTAGGCCCCATGGAAGGAACTTACGTACCGTTCAAAATTCTACATATTGAAATTTCGCATAGTTTACTTCAGGCTGATATGGAAGAACTTGCGGGAAGGACAATAGGTTGACACAAGCAACGCGCTACGACGCTCGTGATGGGATTGCCATTATCAGCATTTCAAACCCGCCGGTTAATGCAGCGTCCTTTGCAGTGCGGTCTGGTCTGGCTGACGGCATACAACATGCAGAAGCAGACCCAGCTGTGGCAGCCATTGTTATCTGTTGTGATGGCCGAACCTTTATTGCCGGTGCTGATATCAAGGAATTTGGCAAGCCGCCTGTTTCGCCGAGTTTGCCGTCGGTTGTTGCAGCCATAGAAGCATCAACAAAGCCGGTGATTGCGTCTTTGCATGGAACCGTGCTTGGCGGTGGCTTGGAAGTGGCGCTTGGGGCACATTATAGGATCGCCCTTCCTGATACACGTTTTGGCCTGCCGGAAGTAAAGCTGGGTCTTTTGCCCGGGGCAGGCGGTACGCAACGTTTGCCGCGCCTTGTGCCGGTGGAAATGGCAATTGACATGATCACCACAGGCCGCCAGATCAAAGCGGATGAGGCGCAGCGCGCCGGTTTGATTGATATAATCGCAAAAGATGGCACCCCAAGGGATGCAGGCATCGCCTATGCCAAAGCCCTTGTTGCAGACGGGCAGGGTGCACGACCCACTGGTGATTTGTTGTGCCAGTCTTCGGTGGGTGAAACTTTTGACGCCGCGCGATCGGCTGTTAAGAAAAAAATGCGGGGCCAAGTTGCGCCTTTGACATGCATAGATGCCATCGAGGCGGCGACGAAACTGCCCTTGAAAGAGGGCCTTAGGGTAGAAAGAGATCTGTTTCAAAAGTTGATGCAAGGCGATCAGCGGGCGGCTTTGATCCATGCATTTTTTGCGGAACGTCAGGTTGCAAAAGTGCCCGAGATCAAAGAGGGCTCACCGCGTGAATTCGCATCCATTGGGATTATCGGTGGTGGCACCATGGGCGCAGGGATCGCGACCAGTGCTCTGTTGTCGGGGCTGGATGTGGTCTTGGTTGAAACGGCTTCAGATGCGGCGGAACGTGCCTTGTCCACTGTAACCAAGACCCTGCAAGGCTCGGTCAAACGCGGCAAGCTCAGTCAATCGGCATTTGAAGACATTGTTGAGAGGCGTTTTGTGACCTCGACGGATTACGCAATATTGGCAGAGGCGGACATAATTATCGAGGCTGCGTTCGAAAGCATGGACGTAAAAAAGGACATCTTCGCCCAACTTGACGCAGTTTGCAAACCGGGCGCGGTTTTGGCAACCAATACGTCATATCTGGACGTAAATACGATTGCAGACGCGACAGACCGTCCTGGTGATGTCATTGGACTTCATTTCTTTTCACCGGCCCATATGATGAAGCTGCTCGAGGTGGTGGTCGCTGAAAAAACCTCACCTGAGGTCGTGGCGACCGGCTTTGCCCTTGCAAAAAAGATGCAAAAGATTGCGGTGCGTGCAGGGGTGTGTGACGGGTTTATCGGCAATCGGCTTTTATCGTTTTACCGCCGTGCGATAGACGGAGCGGTCATGCGCGGCGCCAGCCCCTATGACGTTGATCGTGCGCTGGTTGACTTTGGTATGGCGATGGGTCCGTTTTCCGTATCTGATCTTGCTGGGTTGGACATAGGCTATGCAACGCGGAAAAGGCTTGCACCTTTTCGTGACCCCAGGGAGGCCTACGCCGAATTTTCCGATCGTCTTTGTGAGAAAAAGCGTCTGGGTCGCAAAACCGGTCGTGGGTTTTACATTTATGAAAATGGCCAGACCCTTGAGGACCCCGATGTCTTGGATATGATCGCGCAGGAACGTGCTGCCAAGGGCATCATCGCAGAGCAGGTCACTGCGCAAGAGATCGTTGAGCGTTTCATGGCCGCAATGGTGAACGAAGCCGCGCGGATCGTTGATGAGGGGATTGCTTTACGTCCATTGGATGTCGATGTTACCTTGGTGAATGGCTATGGTTTCCCGCGGTGGCGCGGGGGGCCGATGCACTACGCAGACACTGTCGGGTTGGACAAAATCCTGGCTGACGTCAGACGTTTTTCAAAAGAAGATGACTATCTTTGGGAGCCGGCACAATTATTGGAGACATTGGTCGCAGGCGGGCAGTCGTTTTCCGATCTTAACGCATAAGGACAGTCTATATGAAACAAGCAGTCTTGGTCTCGACCGCGCGCACTGGGTTGGCGAAATCCTATCGCGGGGCGTTCAATGAAACCCACGGCGCCACATTGGCTGGACATGTCATCAAGCATGCTGTTGCACGCTCTGGCGTCAATCCGGATCTGATCGAAGACGCTTTTGTGGGCTGTGGCTTTCCCGAAGGTTGGACAGGGAACAACATCGCGCGTCAGGCGGTGATCCGGGCGGGCTTGCCAGTGACAATTGCAGCAGCGACGGTCAACCGGTTTTGCTCTTCTGGCTTGCAAGCGGTCGCGATGGCCGCGCATACAATTACCAGTGAAGGGGCGGCTGCTGCTATAGCCGGTGGTGTCGAGAGCATCAGTCAAATGCCGCCGTCACGCCCGCCACAGGATCAAGACCGCTGGCTTTTGCAAAACAAACCTGATGTGTACATGTCGATGATCCAAACAGCTGATGTTGTAGCGCAGCGCTATAATATCAGTCGCGAGTCACAAGATGCTTTGGCATTGCAAAGCCAACAGCGTACCGCAGCTGCACAGGCTGCTGGAAAATTGGATGATGAAATCGTTCCTTTGACCGTGATGCAGGCGTTCAAAGACAAACAAACCGGCGAAGTGACGCGCAAAGAGGTGACCTTTGGAGCAGACGACTGCAATCGACCCAATACCACGCTGGACGGTTTGGCAGGACTTGCCCCTGTTCAGGGGGACGGACATTTTGTGACGGCTGGCAATGCGTCGCAATTGTCAGATGGTGCCTCTGCGCTTGTGGTCGTGGACTCCGACGTTGCAGCCCGTGAAGGCCTTGAGCCGCTTGGGGCCTTCAAAGGCTTTGCGGTTGCGGGTTGCGAACCTGACGAGATGGGGATCGGACCTGTCTTTGCCGTACCAAGATTGCTAGAGCGTCATGGCTTAACTGTGCAGGATATTGATCTTTGGGAGTTGAACGAAGCTTTTGCGTCTCAGGCGCTATACTGCCGGGACCGTTTGGGCATCGATCCTGACCTGTGCAACGTCAACGGCGGCTCGATAGCGATTGGTCATCCGTTTGGAATGACAGGCGCGCGGATGACCGGGCATTTGCTGATAGAGGGTAAAAGACGCGGCGCAAAATTGGGTGTCGTCACAATGTGCATCGGCGGGGGTCAGGGCGCGGCTGGTCTTTTCGAGATATTCTGAGGGTTTGGACATGGATCTGGGGTATACAACCGAACAAGACGCATTCCGTACAATGGTGCGCGCATTTCTAAGTGAGAAGTTACCAGCGTCAATTGCTGAAAAAACGCGGTTGGGCAAACGTCTGTCCAAGGCTGACATGGAAACATGGCATTCGATCCTGAATGAAAAAGGCTGGTTGGCCCCCAACTGGCCCAAAGCCTATGGTGGTGCGGAATGGGACGTGGTGCAGCGGCAGATTTTCGAAGAAGAGGCCTGCTTTGCCCATGCTCCGCGTGTTGTGCCGTTCGGGCTGACCATGCTGGCACCGGTCTTGATGAAATACGGGACCGAAGCACAGCGCCAGAAATTCCTGCCACGCATTTTGACGGGGGAAGACTGGTGGTGTCAGGGATATTCCGAGCCCGGAGCGGGCTCGGATCTGGCGGCATTGAAAACCCGCGCGGTTCTGGATGGCGACCACTATGTGGTCAACGGTCAAAAAACCTGGACGACGCTTGGTCAGCACGCAAACTGGATTTTCTGTCTGGTCCGCACCAACACCGAGGTCAAAAAACAGGAAGGCATCTCGTTTCTGCTGATTGACATGAAGACCCCCGGCGTTGTGGTGCGACCGATCACCTTGATTGATGGGGATGCCGAGGTGAACGAAGTCTTTTTTGACAACGTGCGTGTCCCGGTTGAAAATTTGGTTGGCGAACAGGACAAAGGATGGACCTACGCCAAATATCTTTTGACCCATGAGCGGACGAATATTGCCGGGGTCGGTTTTTCTGATGCGGCCCTCAGGACGCTGAAACATGTTGCGGCCAACACAATTGCCGGTGGCAAACCACTCAGCCGAAATCCGCACTTTGCTGCGCGCGTCGCGCAGGCTGAAATTGATCTTATGGCGATGCGCACAACCAATTTGCGGGTGGTCTCAGCCGCAGCCAAAGGGCAGGCGCCCGGCGCGGAAAGTTCCATGCTTAAGATCAAGGGAACCCTGCTGCGTCAGGAACTGACCGCCTTGTTGCGCCGCGCCGCGGGTCCGGACGCGATGCCCTATCTGCCCGACTATCTTGAAGGTGGGGACAACGCGGATTCGATGGGCCCAGAACATGCACCCGCAGCTGCACCGGGGTATTTCAATATGCGCAAGCTTTCAATTTTTGGTGGTTCCAACGAGATCCAGCGCACAATCATTTCCAAAGCTATCTTGGATCTTTGAGAGGCGGTCATCATGGATTTCAATCTGAGTGAAGAGCGCAGAATGCTCAGGGATATGCTGCAACGGCTGCTGTCTGAGCGGTATAGCCACGACGCACGTCGCAAGCTGTTGGCGTCAGGGGCGGCATATGACACTGAAATCCTGAGCGAGCTTGCGGATTTGGGTATTTTGGGTGCGATGTTTTCCGAGGCTGATAACGGCTTTGGCGGAACCGGCTTTGACATAGCCGTCGTTTTTGAGGAATTGGGACGCTCGGGAGTTATTGAGCCGGTTTTGGCAGTGGCTGTTCTAGGAGGCGCGCTGATTGCGCAATTGGGCACTGACACTCAAAGACATCTGATTGACCAGATTATTTCGGGGCAAACCGTCATTGCGCTTGCGCATAGTGAACCTGGTGCACGCTATGATATTGGCGATGTTTCCAGCCTTGCGGTCGCGGAGGGTGATGACATTGTGATCAATGGCGCCAAAACCCACGTCATTAACGGCGCGCAGGCCGACCATCTGATCGTCTCGGCCCGGATGGACACAGAGATCGTTCTGTTTTTGGTATCAAAGGACACTCGGGGACTGTCTATTGTTAATCACGCCAATGTGGATGGGACCTCGGGCGCGCGCCTTCAGATGACGGACTTACGGGTGTCTAAGGCGCAGCAGCTTGGGGGCCACGGTACAGCGATCACCGCGCTGAACGCCACGATGGCGCGGGCAATCCTTGCCGTTTCAGCCGAGGCTTTGGGCGCGATGGAGGCGGCTAAAGATCTGACCGTTACCTATCTCAAAGAGCGTCGCCAATTCGGTATGCCCATTGGAAAGTTTCAGGTTCTGCAGCATCGTATGGCTGATGTCTTGATTGAAATCGAACAGGCGCGGTCGGCAGTGATAAACCTTGCAGGGCATCTGGATGCAGAGCCAAAGCTAAGGGATCTGCACGTCAGTGCGACCAAGAACTTGATAGGTCGTGTTGGCGCATTGGTGGCGGAGGAGGCCATTCAGTTGCACGGAGGAATAGGCATGACGGATGAATACGCGCTGTCACATTTTGCACGCCGTCTGACAATGATCGATCATATGTTCGGAGATGTGGATTATCACATCGAACGCTTCATTCAGCTTAGCAGCGCTTAGGAGGTCTTGATGAGTGAGTATTTTCGATCTGTTCTGCATGATCGCCATCTGGAGCTTTGGAACACCAATACAACCAAACGAAATGCGTTATCTCCGGAATATTATCAGGGCCTGACAGATGGTCTGCGTGATGCGTCCGAGACGTCTGCGATCACGGCCGTTATTCTGGCAGGAGAAGGCGATTTTTTCTGTTCGGGTGGCGATTTGAACCTGCTTAAGGCGCGGCGTGACATGTCATTGGAGGAACGTCACGCCAATATAAACCGACTACATGATATCATCCGTGCCATTCGGGCCTGTCCCAAGCCGGTAATTTCTGCTGTCGAAGGTGGCGCTGCGGGGGCCGGTTTAAGCATCGCGCTGGCCTGTGATATGGTTGTCAGCGCGAAAGACGCCAAATTCACGCTGTCTTATGTTCGTGCAGGGTTGGTGCCGGATGGTGGGGCAACCCATACTCTGATGCAGATGCTGCCGCGTGCGACTGTCGCGAAAATGGCTATGTTGGCGCATCCTGTCTCGGCAGACCGGTTGTATCAGTTGGGCGCAATCACAGATTTGGTGGCGCGAGGCGACGCGCTAGATACAGCCCGGGCACTGGCGCATGCAGTCAGTCTCGG
>JAQXDR010000001.1 GCA_029251265.1 Pseudoprimorskyibacter sp.
ACTCCGGTTCCTGCTTCGATAGAGTCGTTTCCGTCTCCACCGATCATTGTGTCCGCATCGTCCGTACCGATAACCCGGTCACCAAGGTTTGTGGTATGGATCTCTTCTATGTTGATGAATGAGATGACTTGTGACCCGTCAAAACTCTGTGCACTCCCCTCCTGCATGTAAATTTTCATACGGAATGCGTCGGTCGGACGTCCCGGTGTGTCTGCCAAATCCGACAGAACCAACACGTCGTGGCCTGCACCACCGTCGACGGTATCACTGCCGCCACCTGTGGTGATGACATCATCACCGGCAAAGGTTTCAATAACGTCGGCATCCGTGGTGCCTTGCAGAACATCGTCACCTGTAGATCCCGAAAGTGTCGTAGGCCCGCTGGGGTCACCGGCGGTTGTCAGATCGGTGTAACTCAGGGATTCGTCATCGAACTGAATGGTTTCGATATCGTTAGAAATGGTATCCTGTCCGTCAGCGCCGGACACAACGAGGTGGTCGTCAAACACGTCGATCGACACAGATAGCGCACCGTTTTGGCGCAGGTTTCCCGCGATAATCAGAATATCATCGCCGAGGCCACCAGAGAGGTCGTCGTTACCTGCACCACCTGTGATGGTGTCGTTGCCTGATCCTGCTGAAAGAATGTTATTCAGATCATTGCCGGTCAATTCGACATCGATGGGCCCATGATATTCGACATGTTCGAGATCAATCAGTTGATCGCGGTTGGCCGCGTAACCCTTCCCGCCCATATCTCCGGTCAATAAATTGACCTGCGCGACAAAGCTGCCGGGTGTGCCGCCGGTTGTGTCGACAACCAATGTATCGATACCGGCCCCACCGTCAAAGGTATCCGCCCCGGTGCCAGCAATCAGGCGGTCATCACCGTCATCGCCCGAGACATAGTCATTGCCTGTGCCATCCGACAGGGTGTCGTTGCCGTCGTCGCCAAGAATCGTGTCGGATCCACTGTCAGTGGTTAACACGTTATCGTTTTCATCGCCTGTCACCTCGGCATCAAGGTCGCCGATCAAGATAAAGTTTTCGATATCCTCTAGACGATCCCGGCTGACCAGTTCGAATGCACCATCGTCATTGTCCAAACGACCGTGTTCGTCTGCATCAAGATCGAACAGAATTATGCTGTCGTTGTGCTTGCCATCCTCGGCCAATTCCGTGACATCAGTAATGAGGGTATCGACGCCGTCCCCGCCGCTAAAGGTATCTTCGCCGCCATCCCCATCATCACGTATGGTATCATTACCGTCCAGGCCCGTGATAATTTCATTCCCAAAGGCGCCAGTAATTTCGTCATTTCCATCGGTGCCCGTCACCGTTGTCGGCAGGCCTGTTACAACCTCGGTCAAAGAAACGGTTTTGTCGACGAAGTGAATCTTCTCGACGCTCGTCAGAGACATGAGCAAAGTTCCGTCGGATATTTGGCGGAACTCCAACCAGCCATCTGCAAGAATTGTCACGTCAATAAGATCTGAAAACTCGCTACGGAGCATGCCAAAACTGGTGTCACCGTCCAGTGTCAGTTCGTGCACCTGCAAGGTATCGTTTCCGTCACCACCATCAAAAGTCAAGGTCTCTGGCAATGAGCTGAGCGACAGGACATCATTTGCATCGCCACCGATGGCGTTCACTTGCGCAGCAACGTCAAGCTTTACACGCTCCACATTGGTGGTCTCTGCGGTGTAGAGAACGGATGAACTGGCTGATTGACTGAAGCGGGCCTCGATATCTGTGGTGCCTTGTGACCCATAGGTGACATAAATGGCACCAGAGAGGGCATCAGAAAGTTCCACAGTGTCAAAGTCTGCGCCGCCATTGATGGTGGAATTGCCGCGTCCAATTTCAAAGACATCCTTCCCTGCACCACCAGAAAAAGAGTTTTCCCCATGGTGGTCCTGTAGCAAATCGTCATCAGATCCACCGATGAGCGTGTCATTGCTCAACCCACCGTAAAGTTCGACTGCATAGGTCAAACCCGATGCATCGATCATATCTTCTCGATCACTGCCGTAGAACGATTCAACATTACTGACATAATGCAGAAAACTATGTGAATTCCATGCTCCTGAAATTGTTCCAGCGCCAAGATCCGCGGTGATGCCATCGACGCCGATAAACAGGCTATCGCTGAGTGCCACATAGGGACTGTCATAGCGCAGGGTGTCATGCCCCCCACCGCCATCAAGGGTATCATGGCCAATTCTTAATTCGAAAGTCTCGGCATTGGCTGATCCTGTAATATTGTCGGCAAGGTCTGTGCCGCGCAGAAATTGGATGTCACCGTCCTCAACGATGTAATCCACATTTCCGAAACCATCGTTCAAAATGGCAGGAAGAGTCCCATCACCGATCCGCGTCAGGTCCGCAGTAATTCCGTTGCTAACACCCGAATTCAGATAGTCCAGTGCCAGCCAGCCCGAATGCTCATAGGCCTGTATTGTGTCCTGACCGTCGCCCGGATTGAGCGTTAACAATCCACCATTGCTGACCTCGACCTCGAAAAGATCGTTAAAATTTGTGCCTTCGATAATCAGTCCACCGGCATTCATGATCTTTTTTGAATTGCTGAGGTCGGTAATACCGTTGGTGCCTTTCAGGATTTCGCCTGTTCCGGCGATACCAAAGATTTCTACACTGATGGCGGCGTCCAGATCATCATGCGCGATCTTGGCCTGTGCGAGATTGGCGTTACCGTTGGCGTCAACGGCCGTAATATCGCGAAAATTGATGAGGTCCTCACCCTTGCCAGGTCTCAGAATATCATAATGATTTGAGTTTCCAGGGTTCAGACGGTCGTCGCCATCACCACCATCCAATGAATCCGAGCCAGCCCCACCATATAATTCATCATCGCCCTCAAGACCAAAGAAGGTATCGTCACCATCATGGCCATACATGATATCGTCGCTGTCAGAACCGTAGAAGATCTCGATCCCGCTAAACGTGTCAATGTCACCCCAGGGATCCTGCGCCACGCCTGATCCTGCGCCATCAAGGTCAAGGTCCAGAAATAAATATGGGGTTATGTCAGTAGTTGTTGTGTCAGTATCATAGCGCAATACATCCAGAATGCCGTTGCCTTGGTAGACGTCGTCGCCGCTGCCGGACTGGAACACTGTCGAATTGGAACCACCAATAACGGTATCATTGCCGGATCTGTCGGCGACACTGCCGCCTGAAACATAGATTTCATCATCAAATGCAGAGCCGATAAGGTTTTGGAAGTTTGCGACAGTGTCCGTACCGCCCTTTGCTTTTTGGACGGTCCCCGCTGAAATGCCGTTAATGGCAGAACTGGTAAGGTTCGCCTGAACGCCGATCGTCGTGTTGAAAGCGCCGTTCGTGTCGAGCCCTCCCTCACCCTCGTAGGACAGGGTATTCTCACCGCCTCCACCATTGAGTGTGTCGCTGCCAGTTGATGTTGACGAAGTACCTGCCGGGTTTGCTGAATAAAAGGTATCGTCAGCAATTCCCAGAGATACCACATCATTGCCGGTGGTGCCCGTCTGACTTTGTGCAGTATTGTCCAGAACACGTTCTTCGATGTCGATCATTTCCGGGTTTGGTAAAAGGGGGATACTCGACATCTCGTTACCTTTGTTTATCGAACTAGCGGCCAGAAAGACCGATTTTTTTGTCTGACAAGAACCCCAAAGGGCGTCACTAAAAAATATCTATTTTCCGGCTTCATGCCTGTATTCAGCCAGCTGAGGTATTTGCCATTGGTCCCAATGCATCTGAAAATCTGCAAAGGACATGACATATTGGTTCGGAGAGTAGCAATAGACATACACTATGGCGAATTCGCGGCCAATTTTATGGAATACTGGGGCATTTTTTCGCTATTGCCGAGATGGTGAGCGATGCCACGCGTTGCAGTCGCATGTCACCTATCGGGGTCGATCAGGCCCAGTCCGCGCAAATAAACGCCGATCCCGCTTTCCAGCAAATCCTCAGCTTCAAACGGGATCTGCGTTCCCGCTGAATTGCGCGCAAATAGTTCAACAATGCCGTGGCTCATGGCCCAAACATGGGCGCTGAACATTGTTGGAGGCGGTCGTTTGTTGGCTGGGATATATTGACTTAAATCTGATGCGGCGCGATCCAGAACGGCCCGGGCGCGGCCGGCAGCGTCTGCCAGCTCAGAGGTGTGGTTGTTTGCAATACCACTTTCGAACATTGCGATGTAGTGACCGGGGTATCGTCTTGCAAATGCCAGATAGGCGCGACCTGTTGCCTCAAAGGCGGCCAAGGCCGAAGGTTGCCCACCGTCATACGCATACTGCATAACATCTGAAAAAATGTCATACCCTTGTCGGGCGGCTTCCGCGATCAGATCTTCACGCCCTGCAAAATGGCGATATACAGCGGCCGGTGTGACGCCAGCCGTTTTCGCGGCTTCGGACAATGTAAAACCAGAGGGACCTTTTTCACGGATCAGAATTAGGGCGGCTTCTACCAGTGCCTGCCGGAGGTTGCCGTGATGATAACCTCGTTTTGGCATCAGGTGATACATTCGCTCGGGAGGACGATATTGCCCCGATCGTCCTTATGAAAATATCGAACATCACCCAACTTGGGCATAACGGTTACCGACGGACGGACGTTCATTGCAGGTCCAAGGGATACTACGGGTAGGAGACACGTTCGGGGCCCGAGGCACGGGTTAGCCGGTACGGGCAAAGGCAAAGGTCGCGTCCGTCGGCCAACCGAGCTCCTCCATGCGCGGGGGCGCGTACCGCGCGGGTAGCGTCTTTGGTCGACGTTGCTTGGCTTCTGGGTCATCTGGGCTGGGTCTGGTTTTCTCATTTTGCTCAGTATGGCCTTTGGCAACGACTAACGCAAATCGGCACGCTCTGCGGCCCGCATTACCGCTGCAACAGTCTCGTCAAGAGCGGAATGGTGTGGCATGTGACCGATGCCGGGCAGCGGCGTGAGAACGCTTTGGGGAATTTGGTGTGACAAAGGGTCTGCATGCAGCGCAAAGGCCACTGTCTGGTCAGCAGTGCCATGCAAGATTTCGACAGGGATTGTGATGCTGCCATACTGTGGCGCTTGGGTTATGATTTGGTCCAAAAGGTTACGCCTTTGCAGGGCATTGGCGCGCAATGCGCTGCGTCTAAGGATCAAGGGGGATGCGATATAGTCGCGATATCCGTTCGGGGCGGGTTGTGGGGAAAACACCTCAACGATGGAGCTTTCGATATAGGATTGGCTCACCCATGCAGACAGCATCATTCGGACTAATCCGCCAAAAACGGGGTGTGATGTGGCTTGATACAATCCGGGCAGGGGGGTGTTCCACGGGTTTGACGCACCGGCCAAAATGACCAACGCCGACGGTGGTAACGTGTTATCCAAGGCCCAAGCCAATGCGACGGCCCCGCCAAAGCTGTGTCCCAACACGACAGGCTGTTCAACCCCACTTTTTTGGGCAGCTCGCGCCAAAAGACGCGCCTGATCTGCAAGGGTGTCACCGGTTGGCGATATTGCGGGGGTATGACCGTGGCCGGGCCTGTCTATGACCGTCACGCGAAAGTTCTGCGCCAGTGCCGGGGCAAGGCCAAAGTCCATGTCGCGCGTATTGCCGCCAGAGCCGTGTATCAGCACAACGTCCGGCCCCAAGCCCATCTGAACCACATGTACGGTCTGTCCATCCACATCGACCAGTTGTCCATCCGCCGGGAAATTGGCACGAGCGCGTGCCTCATTGCGCAGGGCCTTGACGTAGCTGACCGCAACAACCAGCGCGAAGACAACAACTAGGCCGAATATACCCTTGATGATCATGGTGTATCAGGTCCTCAGGTCAGTCGAGCTGCGCCCGATCTGAGAGATATCATAAGGCGTGGTCAGATAAATCTCTGACAGCCAGTTTCCATAAAGTAAATGTGCATGGCTGCGCCAACGGTTTTGTGGCGGCTGCGAGGGGTCATCATCTGGATAGTAATTGGCCGGAATATTGATTAGTTTTTCCTCGGCAACATCACGATCATACTCTTGCTTTAAAGTGTCGCTGTCATATTCAAAATGATTAAAGACATAAAGCGCGCGGTGCTTGGGGTCCTCTACCAGACAAGGGCCTGTGTCTGTGCTGTCAATCAGGATCGGCAAGGCTGCGGCGGCGATCTCGGATCGGCGCAATTCCGTCCAGCGGCTGACCGGAATGACCATGTCATCGGAGAAGCCGCGCAGATACGGCGAAGCCGGTGCACAATTTCGATGTCTCACGCAGCCGAATGCCTTTGCCTCCAGCAGATGTTTGGGGACCTGATGGAAATGGTTGATCATTGCCATCCCCCCCCAACATACACCGAGGGTCATATGAACATGCGTCTGGGTCCAGTCAAAAATACGGGTCAATTCATCCCAATAGGTGACATCTGTGTAGTCGAGGTGTTCAATCGGAGCACCAGTAATGATCAGCCCGTCCAGTTTTTCGTTTGATGCCTCCACTTCGCTGAACGGACGATAGAATTCTTTCATGTGTTCGGCCGCAGTATTGCGGGTTTCATGTTCGGACATCCGGATCAGCGACAGTTCGATCTGCAAAGGGGTTGCGCCAATCAGCCTTGCAAACTGGTTTTCGGTTTGGATCTTTTTGGGCATCAGGTTCAGCAACCCGATCCGTAGAGGACGGATATCCTGTGCGGCGGCGAGCTCCTCTGACATGACCATTACGCCTTCACGTGACAGAACGTCGTAAGCCGGAAGCGAATTGGGTAGTTTTATCGGCATGTCACCAACCTTGGATCGAGAGTTATAAAAGGGACGCTAAAAGGTCTGGCAACGCGCGCCAAGAGCATCCGCAATGACTGTGTCAAAATCTTTGCCATCACAAACCGCCGCCATATCATCCGCATCAACCGTAATTCCCCAGTTTTGAGCCATTTTCTGATAAAGCGGCTGGCGATGCGACAACGCCTGAGCGAACGTCCATCGCACAAAAGCATCTGGATCTACTGTTTCCGCAGCCTGACCGGGCTGTGCCAGATAGTTTGTCCACATTCTGTCCAGAAACGTGGGCTGATAGGCCATTGGTTTGGGATTGGCATCAAATCGCTTAACCAGCTCTTGGGTATGCGCATCCGATCCTTTGATCCAGACAAGCAGGCAATGTCGCGACAACTCTGTCAGGAGGGGATCCTCTGGATTTTCGGGGTCAACCCATTCGCAAATAGACCCGCCTGTGTCGCAGATGAAATGCGGATAGCGATATAGATCCTGCGCCCGCTCAACAAAGTGCCCAGTGTCCATAAGCGCGCGAATTTCTGCCTGACGGAATTGGTTTTGACGGCGGTGATACGCCTCAATAGGCAAACCACCTTTGGACGGGTCGCCGGGTTTGCCAAGATAGGTTGAGACAGGATCAAGATTGTCAAAAGTGATGTTCGAGCCGATATAGATGCTGTCGGACATCAAAAGGTCTCTTAAAAATGGAACCTTCATGGCCTCGCGTTTGGCATTATCGGCAATGAATTCGCCCATGTAGCGCGTGCCAATGCGGTAATCGATGGAATAGTGAAACCAGTCCCCCCCGTCACGCAACAGGTTCGAGACATAAGTTTTGCCCAGACCGGACATAGCAAAAAACAAAACCCGCTTGTTTTTTGCAGTGCGCCAGTCGGCAGGAGAGGAATAGAGCATACCGCAAGGCCCTTTTTCAAATGCCGTCGTTCACGGATTAGGTCACCTAGCCGTGTAGGTCAAACGGTTCACCAGTCGACCATCAAGAACCACAAGCCCCAGTGCCAAAAAGACAAAGCCCAAAAAAGCCTGTGCAGGCAAGGTCTCGGCGCGGACCCATGCGCCAAGCACAATCGCAATCGGGGGGATGATTAGGGTCACCAGCATCAGGTTTGCGCTGCCTGCAACCGCGAGCACCCGGTAAAACAACAAATATGCAAACGCCGTGGCGACAATGGCAACATAACCCACCGCAATCCATGCCTGTGAGGGAAGGGCCAGCACGGGCACGCCCTCGGTCAGCAGAACCAAAGGAACCATCACAATGCTCGATCCCGTTAACATCCCGGCAGCGGCCACCTCGGGGGCGACACCCGTTAGCGCACGTCGCGCCCAAACGCCGGCGCAGGCGTAGCTGATGGCACCTGTCACCACGGCCAACTGCGCCAGTGACGTGGCATCGAGGTGCACAAGCGCCTTGGGACCTATTGCAATGATCACGCCTGCAAAGCCAAGGCCTACGCCCACCAATTTGCGTCGTGTCAGTCGTTCATCTGCAAAGACCATGGCCCCGAGAAGCACTGCGAAAACAGCTGTGGTGGCGTTGAAGATGGAAGTCAGGCCGGTTCCAATAAATTGTTGCCCCCACGCCATGAGCGTAAACGGGATCACGTTGTTCAACAGCCCCATCACAAAAAAGGCACGCCACAGCCCTTTGCCACGCGGTATTGGATGGCCGCGCCAAAGCACAACGGCCCAAAGCACCAACATCCCCCAAAAGGTCCGGTGCAAAACTGTGGTCAGTGGCCCCATGTGATCCAGCGCGAGGCGAATTGATAAAAACGACCCGCCCCAGATACATCCAAGCAGGAACAATTCGGCCCAAGCGCGCGACGAGAGACTCTTTTGGATCATTGCGTTACCTTAAACCCGAGGTTTGCGAGACACGATCCCGATCGTATGTATTGATACAAAAAAGCCCCACCCGATGGGGTGGGGCCTGCGATGTTACGATCCGACACCGATCAGAATTTCATGCCAACCTGAATGCCGAATGCCAGAACGGAGTTATCAGTAAAGTCTGCCACGCCGCTGCCCCCAACATCTGCCTGGGCATCGCCTAGTAAAGAGTAGTTTACACCGCCCGATACTATTGTGCCATTGCCCATATTGTAGCGCGCACCAACAGAAAGTCCGCGCAGTCCATTTGTCGGACCAAGTGGCGATACCAAGTCATTTCCTTCGGGTTCAAAGCTGAAAGTCACAGAGCCCGATAATGCATCGCTGAACCTGCGTCCAACCCCCAAGGTGTAACGTTCGGCCATATTCAGATTCACCAAGTCTGATCCCAGGTTGGTTGGAACAACGTCCACATCTTGATAATTCGCGCGGCGGTAGGATGCGGTTAACAACGTATCCGCAGCGATGCCTGTTTGAAAGTCAAGATTGAAAGCCGACGGGGTTACAAATTCAACATTCCCAGCAGCGTTATTCAAACCCGCGATTGCATTGGTCTCGAGCGTATCTGCGTTGTGGTCTACCTCGCTGAAATAGGTGACCGCCAGACGCAAGGCGATATCAGGAATTTCGTAGGCTGCGCCAATAAGGTAACCTGTGCTCCAATCTTTTTCCGCCTCAAATTGATAGCCACCATTTGCCACGAAGGTATCTCGGTTATTTACCATTGCAGTTTGTATATCTGCAGACGGGTTTCCGGCATATTGAGCGTCAATCGCAGCAAGAGCGGCGTTCTGTGTCGCTACATCAGAAGAAACAGTGCCAGCTGCCAATTCTGATGTAAGGTCAGGTTCGCCAGCACCTGGGCCGCCAGCGATTCCGCCTGCGTTAAATACAGCAGCTGTGACGCCAGCTCCGATGCCCACCCCATAGGCCAGCCCATTCAAGGTAACGTCTGAATTGATGGACTGAACACGCAAGCCGCCGTGCACACTGAAGCGGTCACTAATTTGATATCGCCCGATCATATTAACGCCGCGCGAGCCAAGTGTTGCACCTGTGCCGCCCAGCATGCTGGCGTTTGGAGCGTTGTTATAAAGTGTATTTGCTCCGTAGGGCTCATCCACAATCAAGCTGAAACCTATCTGGTCAGTCAAGGACCTCGTGTAGGCGAGAGTAGTACTGGTGTAACTTTCTCCCACATCGTAATTATTGCCAAGCGCATCTGATCCGGTCACACGCGGCGACACAGAGCCAAAACTTAGGCTGAACGTGCCGCTTTCTGCAAACATCGGTGCGATACTTTGACCTGATCGGTCCAGCCCGGCGGCCATGCTCACGCTAGCGCTCAGGGCCAAAGCCGATACGCTCATTGCTAGTGTCTTCATG
>JAQXDR010000016.1 GCA_029251265.1 Pseudoprimorskyibacter sp.
ACCTCTACGATTGCGCCTCTTTTCTGTATCCGTGTTCTGTCTGATCCAAAGGGGCCCGTCCCGTTGGCAAAGCTTAACTCCGCTCCGCTACCCTCCAGCAATGTCTTGGCGATGAACAACCCAAGCCCCATTCCTTCGTATCCGGGGCGTGACTTTTTCTCAGTATCGGTGCGTTTACTTCGCATGAAAGGGTCACCAATACGCCCGATTAAATGAGGTGGGTAGCCGAGACCGTCATCAAGAATCCGTAACGAAATCACATTTTCTGTCCAAGCTGACTCGATCCAAACGGTGGTATCGGAAAAATCCACAGCATTTTGAATAAGATTGCGCAGACCATGGATAACCTCGGGACGTCGCAGAATTTGTGGCTGCTGCACCGCGCCTTCTGATCCTTGTCCGTCTTCGACAATAATTTCTTTCCCCCGATCTTCGTGCGGCTCTGCAGCCTCGCGGATCACCGCCAGCAAAGGGGCCTGACGCATATGCAGGTCGTCCTTGCCTGCACGTCCCATGCTTCGCAAGATATCTCGGCATCGATCAGCCTGTTCACTGATCAGACGTGCATCTTCTTGCAGTTCTTCGCGATCCTCAAGATCTTCAATCAGTTCACCAGCTGTCAGCTTGATCGTGGCCAGTGGCGTACCAAGCTCGTGCGCCGCCGCTGCAACTACTCCGCCAAGATCATTTAACTTTTGAGCCCGAGCAAGCGCCATTTGCGTCGCTGCAAGAGCATCACTCATCGCGTGCATCTCGGCAACCGTACGCCGCGAGTAAATTGAGGTGAACACCAATGCTGTAGAAATCGCAAGCCATTGACCAAAAATAAAAATATCTGGTATTCGCAAAACGAATCCCATCTCAGATCTCAGTGGCAAGTGATAAAACACCAAGCCTGTCACCAACAAAAAGGCTGTCGTTCCAAGAATTAGTGTAGACCGCAAGGACAAAACGGCCGCAGACACCGTCACAGGTCCCAGCACCAGCAGAGAAAATGGGTTGTGAAGGCCGCCAGTCAAAAACAGTAAAAAGCCCAGCTGCAAGAGGTCGAACAACACCATTGTGAAGTTCTCGGACTCCGACAAGCGCTTGTTTTCGGGAAATACAAATGATGCAATCAGGTTTCCCATGGCAGAAATGCCAATTGCGAGGTAGCAAAGCCCCAATTCGATCTGAAGTCCATAGTGATAATGTGCGACCAACAAGGCGGCAGTCTGACCCGCTACAGCAATCCAGCGTATCAAGATCACAGTCCGTAGCCGGATCCAATTATAGCGACGTTCTGTCATATATTCAAAATCAAGATCAGCCATGCGCATTTTCCTCTTGCGGCTCTTCTTGCTAGGTATATCTGTGATGTTGAAAAAGGGCCATCTCGTCAGGAAATTTGAATGATACGCATTGCGGCACTCTCGGCTGCTGTCGCAGCCACTGCGCTTATCGGTGCAACAGCCTATGTTACATTTTCACAATCAGCCGGAAATGATCCTTTTCATAGCTGCCGAACCAGCGTTGTAGCTGGTGGGTCGGGCACAATTGGTGGACCGTTTACACTTGTCAACACACGCAGTGAGACCGTCACCGACATAGACGTGATTACACAGCCATCCATCGTGTATTTCGGGTATACCTTTTGTCCAGATGTCTGCCCACTTGATACTGTTCGCAATGCAGACTCTGTCGACATATTGTCCGAGCGTGGGCGGCAGGTAACACCTGTTTTTATATCGGTCGACCCCAAGCGCGATACTCCCGAAGTGTTAGCCGAATTCACCTCTTTGATACATGATCAGATGATCGGGTTAACCGGAACGCCCGAACAGATCCAAGATGTGACAAAAGCCTATCGCGTTGTCTACCGTGCGCATGATGATGGGACCGACTTTTACCTCGTTGATCACATGACCTTTAGCTATCTCGTATTACCCGACCACGGTTTTGTGGAATTCTTCAGAAACGACCTAAGTCCAGAAGCACTGGCAAACAAAATGGAATGTTTCATCAAAGCCGCATGATGTAATGCGATACAAACTGATTGTTTGACGCTTTTCACCCTGCGCTATATGTTCCATACCAACTTTTATAAAGGATACGTCGTGGCAGAGCGCAGCGTGCAAGAACTGGGAGCAGACAGATCTCTGCTTCTCGTAGATGACGACGAACCGTTTCTGAAGCGTTTGGCCAAGGCCATGGAAAAACGCGGTTTCGAAGTGGAAAGTGGGGGCTCCGTCGCGGCCGGTAAGGCTATCGCGACAGCTCGCCCCCCAGCATACGCGGTGGTAGACCTGCGTCTTGGGGATGGCAACGGGTTGGACGTGGTCGAAGTCCTTCGTGAGAAGCGGCCCGATAGCCGCATCGTGGTTTTGACAGGATACGGTGCAATCGCCACCGCCGTGGCTGCCGTCAAAATCGGGGCGACTGACTATCTGTCTAAACCTGCTGATGCGAACGACATCACCAATGCATTGCTGGCCAAACCTGATGACTTGCCACCACCGCCAGAAAACCCAATGAGCGCCGACCGCGTAAGATGGGAGCATATTCAAAGAGTCTACGAGCTGTGTGACCGTAATGTCTCGGAAACGGCCCGTCGTCTGAATATGCACAGGCGTACTTTGCAACGAATACTTGCCAAACGCAGTCCGAAGTAAGCCGATCTACAGGTCGAACCTCATTTTGACCTTGTCTACAATTTGCCCGTTTGACAGACGCACGTTCTGCAAACGGGCATATGGCTCAAAACTTCGGCTTTGATAATAGATCAAGCCACTCTCGTTGTCCGCCCTGATGGTGGCGTTTATCCAAGAATAACCTAATTTTCGGGCCGCAGCCTGTGTGGCAACGAATAGTCTGCTGCCGATGCCCATGCCGCGTTGGTCCGGCATAACGAACGTCGCAATGTTTAGGGCGTGTTGTGGTAGATCTGGATGAGGCTCGACCCATTGAAAGCCCAAGACCATCCCCGCGTCGTCTTCAGCGAGGTGCCATATGGACTGCGAAGGGTATGCGTTCATCCAAGATTGAAGATCCTGCGAAGTTTTCGGGGTCACCAGCGCCGTGGTCCCACCTATCGTGATAATCTGATTTAACAGTTCTGCCATAGGACGCGCATCAAACATACCAGCCTTGCGAATTGTAATCACAGCGCATCCATCAGCATTGCGTGGCGCCGAAGGAAATCCTGTCGCACTTCAGACGGAGGGCGAAGAGATACATCCAGACCCTCGATCGCAGCACCATCCTGACACCCAAATATCCGCGAAGCATCGCGTTGGGAAAATCCGGCAATCTGGGTCGCCTCCATCCAGGCACTAATTTTGTCTGCTTTTTTTATCCAACGTTTTAATGGTGCAGGCACCAAAGCGGGCAGCCCAAAACGGATATGAATTGCTGAGGCAAGTCTTTGATCCAAGTCTTCGTAGCCCGGTCCCACAGCTGCTTTGACCGGGCTGATCATATCCCCGATGACATATTCGGGTGCATCATGCAAAAGCGCGGTCAAGCGCTGAGCCGGTGTCGCTTTTGGCACCAAACGCGCGAAAAGAGTTTCAACCAACAAAGAATGTTCTGCAACCGAGTAGGGGTAATCTCCGAATGTCTGACCATTCCAGCGTGCAACAAAGGCAAGACCATGCGCAATATCTTCAATTTCGATATCAATAGGTGTCGGATCCAAAAGATCCAATCGACGTCCCGATAACATACGTTGCCAAGCCCGAGGCTGACCGCGACTCATACGCTCTGCCCTCCCATCAACACTTTGGCAGCAGCTAAGGCTTCGGGGGTGACACGATCACCTGCCAGCATGCGCCCGATTTCCTGCGCTCGGGCATTTGGATCCAACGCCACGACACGCGAGGTCGTCACATTAGCCGTAACATCTTTGGAAACACGCCAATGAAAGGCACCAAGTGCCGCCACCTGCGGAGAATGCGTGACCACCAAAACCTGCCCTTTTTCGGCAAGAGCTGCAAGCCGACGTCCGACTGCATCGGCCGTTGCGCCACCAACACCACGGTCAATCTCGTCGAAAATCATGGTTCTGCCCCCGGATCCAGCTGCAGACAGGCAGACCTTTAAGGCCAGTAAAAACCGGCTAAGTTCTCCCCCTGATGCAATCTTGGCCAGTGGCCCTGAAGGCGCACCGGGGTTGGTTGCAACTGTGAACTCCACCAAATCACGCCCAATCGCACCATCTGATCCTTGGGTGATCACTGTACGAAACACAGCACGCTCCATACGCAGGGGGGCCAGCTCTGCTGCCATTGCAGTGTCCAAACGCGCAGCCGCGTTTATCCGGGCCGCACTTAATGACTTGGCTTCCATGTCATACTTTGATTTGGCTTGCGATATGGCCACATTCAACGCCGCCAGGTCCTCTGCCCCTGCATCCAGATCGGCCAATCGGATCGACAGGCTTTCCAGAAGCTTTGGCAGATCATCTGGCGCAACTTGATGTTTGCGCGCCAACGCCCGGATTGCAAACAGACGTTCTTCACAGACCTCAAGCTCATGAGAATCAAAACGCAGCATATCCAGACAGGCCTCGATACCGGACAAAGCAGCACCCAATTCTGCCATTGCCCGATCAGCAGCAGACAATGGTTCATCCAGCTGACCATCGGCCTTGTCTGCCACGCCGTCCATCCAACGCATGGCCTGAGAAAGCGCGCCCTCGGCACCATCGTTGCCAAGAGCCGCAGCAGCCTGCACTATGTCAGCACGTATTCGTTCTGCACCTTGCATCAAGCGTCGACGGGCATCCAGTTCTGGCTCTTCGCCAACGGTCGCATCCATTTTTGTCAATTCGTCAACAGAATGGCGCAAAAACTCTTCTTCGTCACGCAACGCCTTCAGACGTGCTTCGGCAGCATGCTGCGCGGCCGTGGCCGCGCCCAAGGCTCGCCATGCTTGCTGCACCTTTTCGATTTGTCCACCAACCGCAGCGAAACCATCCAGAATATCACGATGCCCACGCGCATTCAGCAAACCGCGGTCGTCGTGCTGCCCGTGCAATTCTACCAAAGTTTCAGACAGCGATCTTAGCAGGTCTCCAGAGACGCGCCGGTCGTTGATCCAAGCGGTCTTGCGTCCGTCACGCCTGTTTATGCGCCGTATCACCAACCCATCGTCGGGATCAAAACCAGCCTCGTTCAAAACTGCACGCGCTGGATGGCCTGTTGCAAGATTGAACTCGGCAACGACCTCGCCCTGCTCTGCCCCTTCGCGAACAAGCTCTGCACGCCCGCGCCACCCCAAAACAAAACCAAGCGAGTCCAGAAGAATGGATTTACCCGCACCGGTTTCGCCCGTTAGCACGTTCAGACCGGGCTGCAAAGACAGCTCTAGACGGTCAATCAAAAGCAAATCGCGGATATCCAGTGCAGTCAGCATCCCATGAACCCGTTCACCTGCTACCCTGTCATGCAAAAATGATACGGATCAGAGCCAGCGACCTTGTACCATCTGACGATAGATCTGCGCCAGCCAATTGTCACCCTGCACCTCTGCCGCTAAGCCCTGCGCATCCAACAACGCAAACGCATCTGCGTACCAATCTGTGGCCTGATAGTTATACCCCAAAATCGCACCCGCCGTCTGGGCTTCGTCCAACAATCCTAAGGAAAGATACGCCTCAACCAAACGATACAGGGCCTCTGCGGTATGTGTTGTTGTCTGGAAATCTTCAACAACAACACGAAACCGATTGATCGCCGCGCCGTAATGTTGGCCGCGCAGGTAATACCGGCCAATTTCCATTTCCTTGGCTGAAAGATGATCAAAGGCCAGATCGAACTTCAAAATTGCAGAGCGTGCATATTCACTGTCTGGATGACGTTCGATCACGACACGCAACGCCTGCAAAGCCTGAAAAGTGATTCCCTGATCTCGTCCAACTTCCTCGATCTGATCATAATAGCTGAGCGCTAAAAGATATGCCGCATAAGCGGCATCTTCGTCCGCAGGAAAGAAATCGATATACCTCTGTGCAGCACTGCGGCTTGCTTCGTAATTGCGTTCCAAGTGAAAGGAATAAGCCTGCATAATCAGTGCGCGTTTGGCCCATTCAGAATAAGGGTAAAGCCGTTCTACCTCAGCAAAGAACAACGCGGCGGTTTCTGCATCTTTGCGCGATAGTTCATATTCGCCGCGTTCAAATATCTGCTCGGCTGTGAATGTCTCTAGCGGTTGTCCAGCAGGGCCGGTCAATTGTCCCGATGGTCCGACACCATCGTTGCTGCATCCCACCAAAGCGATTGTGGATACCAACGCTGCAATGCGTATCAATCTGATGCTTTGATTGGCCATGACGTTTCCCCGGATTGCCTTGCTTGACACTGATCTAGCACATAAGTTCGACAGGCAAAACGTCTTGATCACACGTAAAGCATTTGAGAGCAAAGCTATGCTGATCTGTCACGTTTGCCCATGTGCTTCAGGCAACTTTGGGAATTTCATGATGCGCAACCCCTGCCCCGGGTAAGGCTGCAGCGCGACGTCCGTCACACCGACGCAAACGGACAGCACCCGGCGTTTGGAACATCTTGCAAAGCAGGCTGTTCGTAATGGCATGTCCTGAGCGAAACCCTTCGTAGTGACCGATGATCGGCGCCCCTGCAAGCGCAAGATCGCCCAATGCATCCAGCATCTTGTGACGCACAGGTTCATCTTGGTGGCGCAGGCCCCCAGGACTGACCACCGCGGCACCATCAAAAACAACAGCGTTCTCACCCGGTATTCCACCCTGAGCCAAACCATTGGCCAGCATATGGTCCACATCCTGCTGACGGCAAAACGTACGACTGTCGCTCAGTTCCCGAACAAATGCTCCATTCGCCAAGTCCATGTGCTTGTTTTGATCACCAATCGCTGCATCTGGAAAGGATATGTGAAAATCCATGGACATACCTTGACCCGGGCTCAGACGCGCCCACCCTGCGGCACACCGAAATTCCACGGTCTTAATAACCTCTAGGACGCTTAGAGGCGCCTCAATCTGAGATACGCCAGCACGCAGAATTCCACGCACAAATGTCACCGCGCTGCCATCCAAAATTGGGACTTCTGGCCCGTCAATCTCGGCCAGAACATTATGTACACCACATCCGGCCAAAGCCGCCATCAGATGCTCAACCGTCGACACCGATGTCCCACATGGTAACTCAAGACGCGTACACAAGGGAGACTGCGCAACCAAATCCCAGCGTGCAGGGATGTCGACCGGCTTGTTTCCAATATCAGTACGCCGAAAACAGATACCGTGACCCGCTGGAGCAGGCCGCAGTGTCATCCGGGCGGACTTACCACTATGCAGCCCATGTCCCCGGAAGCAGACCGGAGTTTTTATACTCGTTTGCACGTTTCATATCCCCAAGAACGTGAAGTCATCTGCAACGGCAGACGCCGCAGCAAGTGTGTGTCTGAATCGTTAAGCGGCTCCGGCCATACGTTCAAATAACGGTTTGTAACGGTATGAAATATGAAACGAAGATCGGCGAAATCCCGCCTGTTTGGACCTCGAACCAACCAACCAACTGATAGAAATAAAAAAAACGCCCCTAAAAGCTAGGAGCGTTTTTAAATAAATTGTAATTCTAAACTAGTTTGCCTGACGTCGCAAAAAGGCTGGTATCTCAACTTGGTCGTAATCTACATCTGATTCGGGCTTGGGTGCTGCTGCAACACGCACCGCCTGCGTGGATGGACGGCGCGTAGACGCAGTGTCACTACCATGACCCGTCAAACGCCCGATCAAAGAGTTGATCCCTAGCCGTGGACGGTCAGCTTCGTCCATTTCAGCCTCAGTCGGAGCAGCATATTGCCGCGCCGCTGCCGCTTTGAGACGCGCAATTGTTTCGGGGGACGGTTGTCCGGGCTCAACAGCAGCATCATCAGCCTCTATCGAGGCAGAGGGCAGCGGCTGATAAGCTGGCGGAGGCAACTCCTCTTGTGCGGTCAGGACCGACGGTTCTTCTAGATTTTGGCGTTGCGCTTGCAAGAAAGAGGGTAGCGCGTCTACTTCAGTGCCAGCAACATCGGCATACGCCCGCGAGGCAGCAACACCAAGATCATCATTTTCCCGCCCGGTGACATTCGTTGCAATCGGCTCTGACACAGTGCGACTTGAAACGGGTGATCCCAACTCTGTTGCAACAGCGTCAATGCCTGTGGCAACGACGCTGACACGCATAAGGCCCTGCATGCTGTCGTCCAGAGTACTGCCAACGATTATATTCGCATCTGGGTCAACCTGGTCGCGAATGACATTTGCAGCATCATCAAGTTCAAACAGTGTTAAATCGGTTCCGCCCGTGATATTGATCAGAACGCCCCGCGCGCCTTTCAGGCTAATTTCATCCAAAAGCGGATTTTGGATTGCTTTTTGTGCAGCATTGCGCGCCCGATCTTCACCCTCGGCTTCGCCCGTGCCCATCATGGCTTTGCCCATTTCATCCATCACGGCCCGCACATCGGCAAAGTCAAGATTGATCAAACCCGGTCGCACCATCAGGTCGGTCACACCCTTTACACCCTGATACAGCACATCATCAGCAAGACTGAAAGCTTCCGTAAACGTGGTGCTTTCATTGGCGAGACGGAACAGGTTTTGGTTGGGAATGATAATCAGTGTGTCCACAACCTTTTGCAGTGCATCTACGCCGTCCTCTGCCTGTCGCATGCGCCGGTTGCCTTCAAACTGAAAAGGCTTCGTGACGACCCCAACTGTAAGAACGCCCAGCTCACGCGCGGCTTGCGCTATAATTGGTGCAGCCCCTGTGCCGGTGCCACCGCCCATACCTGCCGTGATAAAGCACATGTGCGCCCCAGCAAGATGATCCACAATCGTCTCAATGCTTTCTTCGGCCGCCGCGGCTCCAACGCTGGGTCGGGCCCCGGCCCCCAAACCTTCGGTTGCCTTAACACCCAGTTGCACCCTGCTTTCGGACTGTGATTGCTGCAACGCCTGCGCGTCCGTGTTTGCCACAACAAAATCGACGCCTTGCAGCGCTTTTTCGATCATGTTGTTGACGGCATTCCCGCCCGCGCCACCGACGCCAAACACTGTTATCCGTGGCTTTAGGTCCGCCTGCCCGGGCACCGAAAGGTTCAAGGTCATTTCTCTTCCGCCTGTATTTAGGCCCAGTTTTTTCGAGCCGTTTTCTGCCTGCTTTATTTACTGTAACCCAACTAAACCCCGAAGGTCACGCAAAAATCAGCCCATCAGCGCAATATCTAGTTGAGCCAAGTGTTCTTTATCGGGCATTTCGTAAATACCGCAACATGTTGCGATCACCAGTTGTCACGAAACCAGCGTACCGCGCGCCTGAAAGAGCGCACGGGATAACGATCCGCAGGAATCTCAAAGTCCCACCATTCATCCTGAGGATGTGCTGCAAACAGACAAAGGCCCACAGAAGCCGCAAATCCCGGACCTGTTGCGGCCTGCGGCAAACCCTGTACACGCAAAGGCCGACCAAGCCTGACCTGCTGGCCCAGTATACGCGATGCAAGACTGTCCAGACCGGGTATTTGGCTGCCATCACCGGTCAAAACAATCTGACGCGACGGCAGGTGATCAAACCCAGCGCCATCCAATCGCTCTCTTACGGCTTCAAGGATCTCCTCCACGCGCGGTCGCATGATTCCTATTAATACAGCACGGCTCACCGTCCGCCGATCATGTTCCCAATCTCCGGTTTCTCCACCAACCTCGATCATGTCGCTATCGTCTCGCCCAGTGGCGACCAATCCACCACGCATATTTTTGATACGCTCGGCTACCTCGCGCGGGACCCGCAACCCATGACTGATGTCTGATGTCAAAAGCTCGCCCCCCATGGGCACACTATCTGCATAAATCATGTGCTTGCGCAAAAATATCGAAATCCCGGTGGCCCCACCCCCAAGATCAATGCATGCGGCGCCGAGCTCTTGTTCATCTTCGACCAGTGCTGAAATCCCTGCCGCGTAGGCGCTGCTGGCGACACCAGCCAGTTCCAAATCGCACCGTTTCACGCAAAAGGCCAGATTCTGAATAACCTTGGCATCAACCGTGACCATGTGCATGTCAGTCGCCAGCCGCTGCCCAACCTGTCCGCGCGGATCGATAAGACCTGAGCGGTGATCCAGCGCAAAGTTGACCGGCTGCGCGTGCAGCACTTCTCGTCCCTCGCCTATATCCGGGACATCGCAGGCGGAAAGAGCCCGCGCGACATCTTGCTCCATCACGGCGCGACCGGCCACTTCGACCTCGCCTGCCAGGCCATAGCTACGCGGTTCGGCACCAGCAAAACAGGCAATCACATGATCCACCCGAACCTTTGCCATCTTTTGCGCAGCTTGCACGGCGGTCCGAATGGCGCGCTCGGTCTCAACCATGTTGTCGACCTCTCCAAATCGCACACCGCGTGACTTTGTGGTCGCAGCACCAATGACCCGAAAACCGGACTGTCCGGCGAGCGAGCCCACACCATCGTCCACACCAGACTGCTCTCCGTCAAACTGCAAAACGAGACAGGCGATTTTAGAAGACCCAACGTCTAAAATAGCTACCACACCGCGCTGCATCGCCGCTTTGCGCATATTACGCATTGCACGTTGAGATTCATAAAGCTCGATCATTTGTCCACATCCAGACCTTGGGATTCAGAATAAGCGATGTAATCGACGAGCCCACCAGACCGGAGCCGTACCGTCGTTCGGTAGGGCAAGCGCATGTCTACAAGAGCCACGTCCCGAGAGAGCAACAAAATGGACTGGTCGTAAGCCAGTACGCGCCGCAAGGCATCTGTTGCGTTCTCTTCTGGCAAAAGAATTTTTTGATCATCAGTCAACACCAGATCCCAACGACGTGCGCCACGACGTTCCAATCCACGCAACCGATCCAAAACGGGCTTGGCCACCTCAAGCAGCTGCAGCGCTTCTTCAACCATCTGATCAGCGCCTTCGCCGGTAATCACCGGAAGATTTGGCCAATCAGTGCGTCTCTTGGCAGGACCAACCAGAACGCCTTGGGCGTCTATCAATTCCAAGCCACCGCGCTTGCGCCAGATAACAACCGGAACACGTTCCGTAACAGTCACGGTCAAAACGCGATTTTCTATCTGTAGATCCGCCGTTTCTATCGCATCCAGACCCACCACGACCGAACGCATCAGCGGCAAATCCAGCTCAAAGGAGCTGATCGGAAAATCTAACGCCAGAACCTCACGGATATCTTCGGTTACAATTGGCGATGCTCCTTGAAAGCTGAGACTTTGTACCCGGAAAACATCTTGGCTTTGGAATTGCGCCCAAAGCCCCGTGTAGATACCAAAGGCCGCCTGCCTTCTGCCTGCATCCGATGCCCACCAGAGCAAAAGCACCAAAACAATCGCAACCGGCAAAAGAACCTTTAAAAACACCCACACCACAGGTGTCAGCATCAACCGGTTTAGCCGATAGTTCAGCCGTGACGGAGCCGGATCGTTCTGGGTTACCTGTTGCATGACGCGTCCTCGACCATCCATCTGCAAAACGCACCAAAATCGTAACCTGCCAATGCCGCCTGTTCGGGGGATAAAGATGTGGGTGTCATCCCGGGTTGGGTATTGGTTTCGAGCAGAATCAACCCACCAGGACCAAGCGTCTCGTCCCAACGAAAATCTGTTCTCGACACCCCACGACACCCCAAGGCGGAATGTGCACGCAATGCATAGTCCAAACAGTTTTGGGTTATTTCGGATGGGATATCTGCTGGAACGATATGGCGTGAGCCTCCGGTCGCATATTTTGCATCATAGTCATACCACCCGTCGGTCACGATGTCGGTGACACCCAAGGCAAGATCCCCCATCACCGTTGTCGTCAGTTCGCGTCCTGGCACAAACCGTTCCACCATAACGACGTCCGGCATTGAGCTGTCTAGCGGTGGCGGGGCCTGATTGATTTCATGAACCAGAAAAACGCCAACCGACGACCCTTCGTTGTAAGGTTTTACCACATAGGGTGGCGCCATTATGTGTTTTTTTCGCACACTGTCACGTGTGGCCAGAACGCTCTGTGCAACCGGCAGTCCCGCAGACCTGTACACAGCTTTTGTGCGGTCTTTGTCCATCGCCAAGGCTGACGCAAGAACACCCGAATGTGTATAGGGAATTTGAAGCCATTCAAGAATTCCCTGAATGCATCCATCTTCACCCCATCGCCCGTGAAGGGCATTGAACACAACATCCGGAGACGTGGCTTGAAGTTGAGACACGACATTGGGGCCGGCATCCAGCTCGACCACTTCGAAACCTTCGTTTCTCAAGGCTGCCGCACATTGCAAGCCCGACACAAGCGATACTTCACGCTCCGCCGACGGCCCACCTTTGATTACTGCAACCTTGGAGATCGCCCTGCTCGACATCCCCATCCATCACTAATTTTCGGGCTTATGCCCTTTTTGTTATGTGCGATCCGGTTCTGGCCGCACTTTATAATTTGTTCGGCGCGCCAATGCGGACCACCTCCCAGTCTAACTCTATTCCCTGTGTCTCGAAAACCCTTTTTCGCACAAACTCGCCAAGGGCTTCCAAATCAGCTGCGGTCGCCCCACCGGTGTTGACCAAAAAGTTCGGGTGTTTGGGGCTCATTTGTGCGGCGCCAAGCATATGACCGCGCAATCCGGCCTTGTCGATGACGGCCCAAGCTTTCAGGTCATGAATATCATCGGCCCGACCGGTCGAACTAAAGCCCGCGGGATTGCGAAACGTACTGCCGGCGGTGAGGTCTTTGGTCGGCTGACTGGCATTACGCCTTGCCAATTGATCGGCCATGCGCGCGGCCAATTCTTCGGGATCTCCGGGTTCAGCACGCAATACCGCCCTGGTGAGAACCCATCCATCTTCAAGCGTCGAACGCCGGTAGCCAAAAGCCAAATCCTGTGCAGTCAACGTTACCAAAGCGCCTGATCGTGTAACGGCCTGTGCCTCAATCAAATGATCCGCGATGTAGCTTCCATAACATCCCGCGTTCATCCGCACGGCGCCGCCAATCGACCCCGGTATAGTCCGCAGAAATGTCAAATCACGCCCTGCACGTGCAGCGCGAATGGCAACATGTGCATCCAAGGCAGCCGCACCAACGATCACATGTGATTCATCGACTTCAATATCATTAAAGCCACGTCCAAGACGAATGACAACACCACCCAATCCACCATCCCGAACAATCAGGTTGGATCCCACTCCCATCGGAAACACAGATATTTGAGCGTCCAGCGTCGCCAGAAACATTTGCAGATCCGCAAGATCCAGAGGTTGAAAAAACCATTCTGCAGGTCCGCCCACGCGCAGCCATGTCAAATCTGACAGAGCCCTGTTGGGGGTCAGGCGCCCGCGGGGCGCAGGCATCTTTTGCATAGGACTGCCTCGTTTAGAGTTTCTACGAACGACGTAGCCGTTTGCTGCATGATTGAAAAGCGGCTCACTCCAATAAACCCTTAATCACATCTTGGCGGCGCTCATGAACGCAACTGTTCACCAAGCGCAAAATTTCCAGAACGTTGGCATCAATCAGGGTTTGTCTGCAACTCGTGACCCGATGGACACCTTCTACACCTTCACAACAGTGTTGACGATCAGAAGACAGTCGAAGCCACCATGCAAGACGCAGCCTCTCGTACCCGCATTTTGCATTCATTCAGAAGCAAAAGGCGCACGATGGAAGGTGATAGCATGACTGCGGACCAAACACTTGATCCACGTGGACGGGCGTTTGTCGTGCATGGCACAGGACCTGCTTGGCAACCGTGTGTGCTGTTTCTGGTGCGGTCGAGCAAAGTCCCACATGTATTAGTTTCAAAAACTTAGATCAAAGTGCGGGATTATACGAACCATTGAAACCATTAGGCTTTTTTGGGGGGTGTCCCGCACCTTTTTAGAAAAATTCGAACGCTCGAAGGAGGCAAATGTGGGAAACCTGCTCCAAAAATGTAACCTAGTCTGATCGTTTTAAAGTATGATGGGCCAGTGATCTAACAGCTCACACGTAACATAAAGCGGATAATCTCTGGACTGGGTTTGAAGTACTTGAAGCGGGCACGTTTGATCACGAACAGACGCTATTCAGCCCCCTGCCCTGTCTCAAGCGAAGTTCTTCTGACAAGACCGCTGATGTTCATTCATCTCGGCAGCCGCCGCGTTTTCTGTAGCGCGCCGACCTTTGCACCCGACTCGGCGTGGGTGACTCAGCAGGCCCGCAACACTCTGATCTGGTGCGAAGAACAGGGCATTACGCCGGATTTTCTGATCCGCGATGCCGACACCAAATTCAGCGCCAGCTTCGATACTGTCTGGGCGTCGGAGGCCGCTCAACGATCACAAGATCAACCAGCTCGACGAGGTCCTTCCAAGGGACTGGCGCCGATTGCCACCACTCACGCCGAGGCTGCGTGATAAACCGCGGTGCCAACCGGGCTTTTACGATTGTCCTAAGCCTTGGACCTAGCACGAAAACAACTGTTGCCACCCAGTAATCGTGCGAACGCGTTTTAACCAAAGGGAGCCAGCTTAGCACCCAGTTCCATTTCGTTTCACGGGTTACGGTTGCAGACTTCAGCGAGACGCTGCGCAGCATCATTTGGCTGTCAGCCAAGCATCCAATAACGGACCGACATAGTCTGACCCAAGCATATGTCCCCGCCCTGGAGCCACGTGCACTTTAATCCCGACGGCTTTGCAAAATTCAACAAGGGCTTGTGGTCCTGGTTGCCAGTCTTCTTCTCCGACATGCACCTCTATGTTGTGAGGCTTAGGAAATCTACCGACTTGGGCGGTCTGCTTAAGCGCATCCGCCCTAGGAGGATAAAATCTCATACCAGTTTGGTCTTGTCCCATTTTAGTTCCGGTCTCTTTCGAGCAATGTTTGCTATGATGGAGATATGGAATTGCAACGAGATACACAGACGAGTTTCGGCGTGATGCAGAGCGTATCGCAACGACCAGTGACTTAACGCGGCCTCAGGTTTCATCTGATTTGGGTGTTGGGCTTTCGACCTTGAACAAGTGGGTTCAAAAACACCAGCATGATGATTTGATGTCGGGCCCTCATGAAGATGTTGAACGGGAGAACGAACGCCTTCGCAAGGAAGTCCGCCTGCTGCGAGAGGAGAGGGAAGTGCTAAAAAAGCGGCGATCTTCTTTGCAGGCCAAAGTCGGTGAGGTTCGCCTTCATCGATGCCCAGAGAGAAGAATGGCCGATTGAGTTTCTGTGCCGCGTTATGCAGGTTACATCACGTGGATATCGTGCGTGGCGCGTCCGCCCGATGTGTCAGCGACAGCGCGATGATATGGTGATCTTAGCTCACATTCGTGACCAACACCGTCTCAGCTTACAAAGCTATGGTCGCCCTCGGATGACTGAAGAGTTACAGGAACTGGGGCTGGAAGTAGGCCACCGGCGTGTGGGGCGCTTGATGCGGGGCAATGGCATAAAGATTGTGAGAACTCGTAAATTCAAGGCCACGACGGACAGCAATCATGCTGTCAATATCGCTCCAAACTTGTTGGACCAGGATTTCTCTGCTGATGCCCCGAACCAGAAATGGACGGGCGACATTTCATATATCTGGACCAGTGAGGGCTGGCTGTATCTGGCGGTCATTCTCGACCTGTCCTCCCGGCGCGCCCTCGGTTGGGCGGTCAGCAATCGTATGAAGCGCGATCTGGCGATCCGGGCATTGGATATGGCTGTGGCGCTGCGACAGCCGCCGAAGGGCTGCATTCATCATACGGATCGCGGGTCGCAATATTGTTCAGGCGACGATCAGAAGCGCTTGTCCAAACATGGCTTCAAAGTATCGATGAGCGGAAAAGGCAACTGTTACGACAATTCCATGG
>JAQXDR010000024.1 GCA_029251265.1 Pseudoprimorskyibacter sp.
AACGGGTTCTACAATCCGCGCCGACACCACTCAGCATTGGGCTGGAAAAGCCCCGTCGCTTTCGAAAGGAAAGTGGCTTAAACGAGCACTTGGGGCGGCACGAAACCGTGACAGGTCCACACAGTTTCCAGAAAGATTGACCTACCGAGGGGAAAAATGGTTATGAACACTAAGCCCCTCCGCGAATATTTTGCCCAGAGCGGCGCAAAGCTTCGTTTTCGAGCAAACTCATCAGCTTTGTGGCTTGGCTACATGCCCCGTTGGCAGATTGTTGACGATCCGCTATATTTGATCGGCTTGGAAGGAACGCTCGAGAATGGTGCCAAAGCGTCGCTTTCTACCTTTTTTCCAGATGCTTCCAATAGAGTTTTAGCCTTTTGGCATTCTGGTACGCCTCCGGTTCCCAAAGGATGGAAGTTGAAAAAGTTCGTTCATATGAGCCTTGGCGACGTCTTTGAGTATGATCTATTATTTGAAGTTTTGCGAGGAGACGTTGTGTCCACTATTCACGCTAAGCGGCGGTGATCTGTTCTAGATGCAGCCTCCAGGTGACTGGGCAAGCCAGGACATCGACGGAGCGCCATTTGCCTCTGGTCAACACGCGCTCGGTACCTACAACTTCGGTCACGAGTGACGGCTATGCGCCAACTTCCACAGGTTTGTTCATGCTAGCTTGAAACGTGATGCTCTTGGACCCTGACTGATTTGGCTGGGCGCTGCCAAATGATCTTGGAAGGTAGCAAATCTGCACCGGGCTTCGTGGTTCATCTAATAGCTATTGAAGTGCCGCAAAACTGACTAGCCCTCATCGTTGAACTTGTTACTTCTCAAAAAAGTGCGCGATGTCGATATTCGGTTCGCTTGTTCGACCGATGAACGGTTCAAACCTTTGAATGAGGTTGCTCAAAAAGTGTGTTAAAACAGAGCCAAGCCTCTGATGTAAGTGAATGTTTAGATCATCAAGCGGTTCAGTTTAAATAACTGAGAAATCAACCAACAAGGGCTCGCTGTTACCTGAAAGCGGAGGCAAGAAGTTTTTGGACTTCGGAATATCTTGATGAACGATCTTCTTGATCTCCTTTTTGGATTTGTCACGATCTGGCGTCTTTTTCAGTTTTTCAATGTGAGTAGTCTAATCTGCATCACCTTTTTTGCACTTGCCTAGAAGTACATTCGGAACACCAGCGTTTGCCATGTCGCACTGCGCGCTAAGAACTATCCATATTTCATCGCCCAGACCAGCGCGCCAAAAGCGCATCGTAGTTGGCCTGATCCATGCCCTTACCGGGCATTCATCCAATGCTTAGCATGCTGCAGTGCAGCCAGTAAGAGCGGACGTTCGCCGCACTTCAAAGTCGATGATCAAAATAGCAGTATGCGTTCACGGTCCCTGTCGGTACTCTTGCCAAAGAATACAATTCCCAAATTGCAATGAAACCAAGTCAGGATTTCACGATGAGCGATGCGAGCAATGAACTTATCAATATGACCGCAACCGAAGCCGTTGCGCATCTCCGTTCAAAAGAGGTGTCCCCCCTTGATTTGGTTGAAGCATCCATTCAGCGCATTGAGGCCGTCGATACCGAAGTTAACGCTTTGCCCGTTCATTGTTTTGCGCAAGCCCGTGAGCAAGCAAAATCGCTAAACGCAGATGCGCATTCGGGAAATCCAAAATCACTTTGTGGCCTGCCTATCGCCGTCAAAGACTACAACGATCTGGGTGGTGCTGTGACAACCTATGGTTCCCCCATCTTTGCCGACAATGTCGCGCAACAGTCCGACGCAACAGTCAGGCAGTTGGAAAGCAATGGGGCAATTGTCGTGGCAAAATCCAATGTTCCGGAATGGGCGGGCGGTCACACCTTTAATCCGGTTAACGGCCTGACTCGCAATCCTTGGGATATGCGCAAAAGTGCGGGTGGATCGTCTGGCGGATCAGGGGCGGCGCTGGCCAGCGGATCGGTTTGGCTGGCCACAGGTAATGACCTGGGCGGCAGTTTGCGCACACCCGCTGCGTTCAATGGGATTGTGGGTTTGCGTCCCGGTCCGGGCCGGGTGCCACGCGGCACGCGTTTGCCGTCAATGGATACCCTTTGGGTAGAAGGGCCAATGGCGCGCAATGTTGAAGACCTGGCGCTTATGCTAGATGCGGGCGTGGGCCAGCAGATTGATGACCCCCTGTCTTTTGATCACGCCGGGCCATCCTTCGTCGAGGCCCTGCAGGAAACGGGGATGCCAAAGCGCGTTGCGTTCAGCCCCGATCTTTCTATTGTGTCAATGGAGAAGGAAATCGCAAAAGTCTGCGGTAGTGCGGCTACGATCTTTGCTGATCTTGGGGCCAACGTGACAGACGACATCCCCGACTTCACCGGTGTGCTTGAGGCATTTCAAACCCTTCGCGCCGTCTTGTTCGCCACCATGATGGAACCAATTCTGACGCAGCATCGCGACCGGATCGCGCCAGAGATCATTGGCAATATCGAACGCGGGTTAAATATTACCCCATCCGAAATATTTGCTGCAGAGCGCGTTCGGATCGAGCTTTACAAGAAGGTTATAGCTTTCTTTGAGACCCATGATTTTCTGGTTTGTCCTGCGGCTTCCATCGCCCCATTCCCAGTCGATCAGCGCTATGTAACAGAAATCGATGGCAAGCCTTGCGAGACCTATATTGACTGGTTTTCAATTACCTTTGCGCTGACAATGACCGCCTGCCCGACAATCAGCGTTCCCTGCGGGTTTACATCTGAAGGGTTGCCGGTTGGTGTTCAAATCATGGGTAAACCGAGGGGAGAAGCCGCGCTCTTGCGTGCGGCAAACCGCTTTGAACAAGCTGTCGGCATATCCAAGCAGTTACCGATTATACCTCGAACAGGTGACTAAACTAAGGGTTGGTTCCGTGACGTGAAAATAATTGAAACCCTTATTTTGGATCAGAATATGATTGAACCGCATCGTTAACTTTGGGCCTATGTTGTTAAAAAATAGATGGTTCCCAAGCTGGTCGTTGTCGAGAAAGCTGGCCAATTCGCTGTTGTGCCGTTGTTCAAATACGGTTTTGGTATAAGGCTTATTTTGCTAACTTTTTGAGGTTTTAGGCGGTTGCAGCGAGGACAAATTCGTCATGTGCGCCGCACGGACCGCGCAATCGGAGCCTGCCATGGCCGTGGATGCGTTTGAGATGTGCAAAGGACATCTCGACCTTTTTTGCGCAATTTGCATGAGACGCTATATTGCCGTGCCTTGTCTGGGCGAGCTGGCGGGCAACACCCACGAGTTTTCATAGATTGATCTGGTGACATTGCGCTGCGGTTTTTTTGGGCAACATCGGTCCTTCAAAGTACACTGATCGCAGTCTGGCTATCGCTCTCGGTCTGCCTCAAGGCATTGGGTGACCACCGTATCGAACACATGACGCAACACATCGCTGTCGCGGAAATGCCTGTGCCGGTTCTTGGAAAACGTCGCGTGGTCTGGAGTTGGATCCGATAAATCCATCTTGCAGAACTAATGATACGCGAGGTTCAGATGAACCTTTTCGCACAGACGCCGTTCTGATCGATTGTTCATCACGTATCCCCGTAACAACATCCGCATCATTAATTCCGGATTAATTGAAAACCGGCCAGTGGCGCTGTAGAGCTTTGTCAGATGCGTCCGAACACTGGACAGATCAATAACGCCATCAATAGTCCGCAGAACGTGACCACCGGGGACGCTGTCTTCTAACGAGAAATCACGGAACAGAGCAGATCGTGCCCGTTGACGCGATCCCATCATCGCGATCAATCTCCAATAATAACAAGACAATCTAATCAGCAGTAAAGATCCAAATCCACAAAAGTTTTTCAACAGAAATTTTGCAGTTGCACTTCGCATTGCCGACATTGGCGGCATGAGAAAAATTCTAATCATTGGCTGTGACAAATTTCCGTGGCACTTTGTCAAATCAGAGAGCGGACATCTGCTTGAAGCAGCAAGACACTTGCGATCATTGTTAGTTGAAGCCCGAGCATCATAGGTGCCGACGATATTGCAGTCCTGTTGGAAAAAGTTTGTTCTTGGGCATACGCTGTGTTTTGTGTTGATGGGGTGGTAAACAGATTATACCTGTTGTTGTCCGGTGAGCGGCCTGACGGTTTGGCCATGCCGGACGGGGTCTCTTGCATCATAGCTTTGTGGAATTCAGACGTCAGTGGTCACGACGCAAATTGCGCGAAGCAATATATTATGTTTGTTCTCGCATTTGATCTGGTTTTTTTGGTGGGTGCGTGGCTCGGGTAAGCCATCATTCGGAAATCTGTCCACAATTCAGAATATTGCGCGCGAACTTACAAAGCCTCAGGGGTGTTCAGAGCCATTTAGACAATGCCACCGTAGTGTATTGAGCCAAGTCCGTTTCGCACTCATGTGCAGTGGCCACCAGTTGGTGGCTGTAACATTTTCGACATTATCGCGTCGCTTTCTGGACAGCTGTGGACAGGCGGGATGGAAAATGCAACGCTTCTCTTCACCTCGGGAAAGAATCTAACCCGATGTATAGGTTAAGTAGTGTTGAAGTTACGTGACCGTTTTAGGGGGAAAATGCAGGTATGCTTTTAGATACGGAACGGTTCTACGCGGTTGCTTAACAAACTGGCAAAACCAAGTAAATCGGGGCAAACCCGATGACGAAATCCAGCAAGGAGAAAATATGTCCGAGTTCAAAAATAACGATCCGCGGCTAGCCAATTTACCTTATGCAGAGCGTCAGATTGTTGACGAAATGCATCGGCGGGGCGCATCGCGTCGGGATGTCATTGGCTACATGATGGCGGCTGGTGCGACTTTTGCAGCATCAGGAGCTATCTTTGACGGCGTAGCTCACGCGGCGGCTCATATGCCCAAGCGCGGTGGCAAGCTGATCATGGCTGGCGACCAACATGGTCCTAATGATACCCTTGATCCACAATTGTTCACATCTGCTGTCGACTACTTCCGTGGGCGGATGTTCTACGGTTCGCTTACCCGGTTGACTGACAGCCTGGGCTATGAACCTGAACTGGCCGAAGAGATTCTTTCGAACGATACAGCAACTGAATGGACGTTTAAGCTGCGCCGTGGAATAGAATTCCATAACGGCAAGACGTTCAACGCTGACGATGTCATGTACACAATGAACCGTCACAGCATGGAAGGGTCGATCTCGAACGCTTCCTCGCTTGTGTCGATGGTCGATCGTTGGGAAAAGGTAAATGATTACGAGGTGCGGGCCATCTTGTCGTCTCCCAATGCGGATCTCCCAATCGCTTTGGGCACGTTCCACTTCAAGATTATCGCAGACGGCACGACTGACTTCTCGACTGCAAACGGCACGGGACCATATCGCGCGGCAGAGTTCAAACCTGGTGTTCGAGCCGTCGGTCGCCCGTTTGAAAACTTCTGGAGCGAAGGCGGATATCTGGACGAACTGGAGCACTACGGCATCGGCGATCCGGTTAGCCGCTTGAATGCCTTTATGGCAGGCGACGTTGACGCGATGGTCAATCTACCGCCTAAAGCAATTCCACAGGTCGAAGCCGCCGCAGGTCGTGATGTCTGGTCGCTTAAATCTGGTGCCTATGTCAATATCGCGCCGCACATCAAGCTTGCTGGTCCGTCGGGCAACGAGCATGTCTGGAAAGCGATGCAGCACCTTCAGGATCGTGAGCGTTTGGTGAAGGGTGTTCTTAAGGGGCAAGGCTCTTTGGGCAATGATCAACCAATAAATGCTGCGTATTTTGACCACTTTGCTGATTTGCCGCAGCGGGAGCTGGATCCGGATAAAGCAAAATGGCACTGGAACCAGTCAGGTCTGGGATCAACGTCGCTAGAGATTGTCGCCGCAGAAGTCGCCCCTGGTGCGGTTGAGCAGTGTACCTTTATGGCCCGCGAAGCGCGCAAGGTCGGCATCAACTTTGACGTCAAGAAAGTGACCACTGATGGGTATTGGGGCGCTGTTTGGCTCAAGGCTCCGATTTGTGTGGCGTCTTGGAACATGCGTCCAACAGCCAACATCATGATGACACTGGCCTTTGCTGGTTCAGCTGCATGGAATGAGACGCGCTGGAACAACGAACACTTCAACCAAACTTTGGTCGATGTGCGTGGTGTGACTGATCCGACAAAGCGTGCCCAGATGTATGCAGATCTACAAACCATGATTCACGAAGAAAATGGTATGTCTCTTCCGGCACACCGGAACTATGTGGATGCGGTGGGGAGCCATGTAAAGGGCTTGACCCATGTGCCTTTGAACAACTTTGGTGGTGCAGAGTCGCCAGTAACGTTGTGGCGTGACGACGCTTAAGCATACTAAAGGCTCTGTGGCACAGTCGTCACAGAGCCTTTTCCGCTTTAAACGCGAGCAATACAAAAACATAAATCAAAGGGGGGTAAGGGCATGTGGTCCCTAATCCTAAAGCGTATCGGTGTGGGTCTGGTGACCGTCGTGGCCGTGTCGTTTATCATCTTTGCCGGAACCAAGATCCTGCCAGGCGATGCGGCGCAAATCCAGCTGGGGCAGAATGCAACTGTCGAAAATCTTGCGGCTATGCGCGCAGAAATGGGATTGGATAAGCCATATCTTATTCAATATTTCACGTGGGCTGGAAATTTTATAACTGGTGATCTTGGCAGTTCGTTGGCATCGGATGTACCTTTGACACAGCTGATTGCAGATCGATACCAAAACACCGTTATGGTCGCAGTATTAACGGCGTTAATTGGTGTCCCGATCTCGCTGCTCATGGGTATTCTTGCCGCGATGTTCCCTGGCAGCGCGTACGACAGAGTGTTGACCTTTGTCTCGGTGTCGCTTGTCGCGTCGCCAGAGTTCTTAACCGCAACCTTATTGGTGCTTTTGTTTGTTCTCGGAATGGGTATTGGTACAGCCGTGGTTGTTGGCAGCACAGAAGGCAAAGGCTTTTTTAGTCTGATTTCGCATTTCGCCCTGCCTATAACAACGCTGAGTTTTGTGATTGCGTCGCAGTTGATACGAATGAGCCGCGCAGCTGTTCTGAATGTGATGTCGTCACCCTATATCGAAATGGCGATCCTAAAGGGTGTGCCCCGTCACAGAATTATATTTCGCCATGCTTTGTTGAATTCAATTGGCCCGATCGTCAACGTTGTGGCTTTGAATCTTGCCTATTTGGTCACCGGAGTAATCGTCGTCGAAGTCTACTTTGGCTATCCGGGTCTTGCCACGCTTATCGTTCAGGGCGTGCAGTCGCGTGACTTTGTTATGGTGCAGGGCTTGGGTATGATTTTTTGTCTGACCTACGTCATCTTAATGCTGATTGCAGACGTCGCTGCCTATGCATCCAACCCCCGTTTGAGGCACCCTAAATGAGTACGCCGTCTGAAACCGAACACTTCGTTGCGCCCTATGATGAAGGTGTCACTTTTGACGAGCTGCCTGATGCGCCGCCTCGGCAGGGGTACAAGCCCTCAATTACCGGCTGGATTGGTATTGCCGTTGTTGGCTTTTGGCTGTTCATTGCTGTGGCAGGGCCCTTTATTGCGCCAATGGGCGAAAATGACCTGCCATTCCCTGACGACTACAGCGAATTCCAAAAGCCGCGTGTGGGAGCGCCTCTCGGTACTGATGTCGAAGATCGCGATATCCTGACACGTATCATGTATGGCGCCGGCCGGACGATCGGAATTTCCTTTGTAGCAACGTCGTTGGCCTATCTTGTTGGTGTGATACTGGGAATCGGGGCTGCGGTGTCCAGTCCGCGTGTCGATATGATCCTGAGCCGGGTCAACGATGCCTTCCTGAGCTTGCCGACGATTATGTTGGGACTGGTGGTGGTTGCGGCCGTGGGCTCGTCGATACCGGTTTTGATCGCAACTGCGGGACTGATTTATGCCACTGTCGTGTTCCGATTGGCACGTGCTATCGGAATGGAGATCATGGTCATGGACTATGTCGAAGCCGCCCGCGCAAGGGGGGAGGGCACATGGTGGGTCATCACACGGGAAATCTGGCCAAATGCGCGGATGCCCCTGATCACTGATTTTGGGTTGCGTATGATCTATGTTATTTTGTTCATTTCATCGTTGTCGTTTCTCGGGCTGGGTGTGCAACCGCCTCAGGCTGATTGGGGCTCTATGGTGCGTGAAAACCTCGGGACGCTTCAATATGGAGCGTCTATCCTGCCGGTGCTGGCCCCTGCGTTGGCAATTGCTACGCTGACCGTGGCCATTAATCTTATCGTTGATGATGTTTCTGCCCATGGTGGCGGTAAGCTTTCCAAAAGGATGTAACCCATGGCGCTTGATAAATCCCACAGTGATGTTGTGTTCCAAGCCAAAGACCTACGGATTTCGGCTTTTCGCGAGGATGGTGCCGAGCTGCCGATTGTCAAAGGGGTCGATTTCAAAGTGCGACGCGGTGAAGTCGTAGCACTCATTGGGGAGTCGGGCTCTGGTAAGACCACCATATCGCTGAGTTCGCTTGGGTATTGCAAACCTGGATTGGAATTTTCCGGTGGTGAAGCGATTTTGCTGGGCAATGATGTCACCAAGATGACGACTGATGAATTGCGTCCATCCCGTGGGGTGAACGTTGCTTACTTGGCTCAGTCCGCAGCGGCAACCTTTAACCCGTCCATCACCATCAATGAACAGGTCACCGAAGCGCCGGTTTTACACGGCACAAAGACCCAAGCCGAGGCCAACCAAAAGGCACTGGCTCTTTATCGGGCGCTAGAGTTGCCTGACCCCGAAAATATCGGGAAGCGCTATCCGCATCAGGTGTCAGGTGGCCAGTTGCAGAGGTTGATGGCGGCGATGGCGCTTTGTGGTGATCCGTCTTTGTTGGTGTTGGACGAACCGACCACCGCGCTTGATGTGACCACTCAAATTGAGGTGCTGAAAGCTTTCAAGCATGTGATCAAGGAAGAAGGCGCTGCGGCTATATATGTCACCCACGATCTTGCTGTTGTGGCGCAGATCGCGGATCATATCGTCGTCCTTTATAACGGCGAGGTCAAAGAGGCGGGTCCAACTGAAATTATTATAAACCGCCCTCAGCATCCTTATACGAAACGTCTGATGGCAGCGATCAAACCCCTGCCGGAACCCGGACAGAGCGACGGTAACAGTGATCATATGGATGATACGCCAGCGCTTGAGGTGTATGGTGTTGATGCGGGTTATGGCAAAAAATCTGATGGCCAGCCGGCAGTCAAAGTGCTGCGTGATATCAATATCAGCATCGACAAAGGCCGCACCGTTGGCATTATCGGGGAATCGGGTTGTGGTAAATCGACCTTGGCGCGTGTCATGGCGGGGCTTTTACCTGCCTCATCCGGCGAGACAGTTCTGAACGGACAAACATTACCACGGGCGCTTCAGCAGCGGTCCCGTGATCAATTGCGGCAAGTGCAGTTCGTCTATCAGATGGCAGACACAGCCCTGAACCCAAGACAGCGCATAATCGATATTCTAAGCCGTCCGATGGAGTTCTATAAACAGCTCAACGGGAAAACAAAACGTGCCGCTGTAGAAGAGCTTTTGGGTCTTGTGGAACTGCCACCCCAATTTGCCGAGCGTTATCCGCACGAATTGTCGGGGGGGCAAAAGCAGAGGGTAAATCTGGCCCGTGCTTTGGCTGCCAAGCCCGATGTGGTCTTGTGCGATGAGGTAACGTCGGCACTGGACACTATTGTAGGGGCGAATGTGATCGAGCTTTTGACACGCCTCCAAAAAGAAACAGGCGTCAGCTTTGTCTTTATTAGCCATGATCTGTCTACAGTGGCCAGCTTTGCTGACGAAATCGTCGTGCTTTATGCCGGTCGTGTGGCTGAACAGGGTCCGACTGATCAGGTCTTGGCACCGCCATATCATCCCTACACCAAATTGCTGATCGGATCGGTTCCTGAAACGCGTGTGGGCTGGCTGGAAGAGGCCAGTCAAACCCGAGAGGCCAAAAGCGGTGCTGCTGGTGCCGTGCAATTGGCTGAGGTCGGGTGTGCGTTCACAAAGCGCTGTCCTATAGCAATCATGGGCACATGTGACCGTATCGATCCGCCACGTCGTCTTGATGCTCAAGGCCATATCATAGAATGTCATCGCGAGCTGGCTGAGTTGTAGGGCTGAGCGATCGGCGCAACGTTTCTTGAGACCCATTTTTTGTTTTGATTTTGTCTTTGAAATAGTGAGACGCAGCCTGCAAACGCACGCTTGGGAATCTTGCGTGTGTTCAACGCGGTCTGTGCGAAAATAGCATGTTTTGAAAAGTCTTTGGCAACGCCAAAAAATAGCCCTGTCTCAAACAGCCCTTCAATGCAGTGGGCGGTACATTTGTTTCGGTGGGTGCATCCGTTGGCAATGTTGCAATAGAGTCAAAACTGAAAAATAAACAAAAAATGAGACTGTGAGTTTCATTAACAGGCACTTTCCTGCCAAAAAGTGGTGAATAGCCACATAAAATCGACCGAATCCGACATGAAATGTCGCTCATAGGGGTTGGGTTAGCTGGATAATCCTCCTAATGTCCGAAAAAATTCGCTCGCCCTATATCAGGGGCGTTAGTCCGTACAGATCAAGGGAGGAGCCACCCATGAAGATGACCACCGAAGAGGCCTTTGTGAAGGTTTTGCAGCGTCACGGTATTAGCCATGCCTTTGGTATTATCGGGTCGGCAATGATGCCTATTTCTGATCTGTTCCCAAAGGCTGGGATCACGTTCTGGGACTGCGCGCACGAGGGAAGCGCGGGCATGATGTCGGACGGCTACACCCGTGCAACAGGCAGAATGTCTATGATGATCGCGCAGAATGGGCCAGGCATTACAAATTTTGTGACGGCTGTGAAAACTGCCTATTGGAACCACACCCCGCTGTTGCTTGTGACACCGCAGGCTGCGAACAAAACGATCGGACAAGGTGGTTTTCAAGAAGTTGAGCAGATGAAACTGTTCGAAGATATGGTTGCTTATCAAGAAGAGGTGCGTGACCCTTCGCGTGTGGCCGAAGTACTGACACGTGTCATCGCACAGGCCAAGCGTTTATCGGCACCGGCGCAGTTGAATATCCCGCGCGATATGTGGACTCAAATAGTAGATATCGCAATTCCCGACCCGATTGAATTCGAGCGTTCACCAGGTGGGGAAAACTCTATCGCTTCGGCAGCTGCCTTGCTGAGCGAAGCCAAGAGCCCGGTTATTTTGAATGGTGCTGGCGTCGTATTGTCGGAAGGCGGTATCGCAGCCAGCCAAGCCTTGGCTGAACGTTTGGATGCACCTGTTTGTGTTGGGTATCAACACAACGACGCGTTTCCCGGTGGACACCCCCTTTTCGCCGGTCCTTTGGGATATAATGGATCCAAGGCGGGTATGGAACTGATCAAGGGAGCGGACGTCGTCTTAGCACTTGGTACACGTTTGAACCCGTTCTCGACCCTGCCGGGATATGGGATGGATTATTGGCCTGCGGATGCGAAAATTATTCAGGTGGACATCAACCCAGACCGTATTGGTTTGACCAAGAAGGTTTCAGTTGGGATCGTGGGTGATGCCGCAAAAGTCGCAAATGGGATTTTGGGCCAATTGTCGGAGACAGCCGGCGATGCGGGCCGCGCTGATCGTAAGTCCGAGATTGCTGCAAAAAAGAGCCGCTGGGCGCAGCAATTGTCGTCGATGGACCATGAAGATGACGATCCCGGGACCTCTTGGAACCAACGTGCACGTGAAGACAAACCTGATTGGATGAGCCCACGGATGGCATGGCGTGCGATTCAGTCAGCCCTCCCTCGCGAGGCGATTATTTCCAGCGATATTGGAAACAATTGCGCGATTGGCAATGCATACCCCTCATTTGACGAAGGCCGCAAATACCTTGCGCCTGGTCTTTTTGGTCCATGTGGATACGGGCTTCCGTCAATAGTAGGGGCCAAGATCGGTTGTCCTGATGTACCTGTTGTTGGCTTCGCAGGTGATGGCGCATTTGGGATCGCGGTGAACGAGCTGACTGCAATTGGTCGTGGAGACTGGCCACCTGTGACGCAGATCGTTTTCCGTAACTATCAATGGGGTGCGGAAAAGCGAAACTCTACCCTGTGGTTTGAGGACAATTTCGTTGGAACAGAGCTAGATACTGAAGTGTCATATGCAGGCATAGCGCAGGCCTGTGGCTTAGTCGGTGTCGTGACGCGGACAATGGAAGAATTGACCGCCGCACTGAACCAAGCAATTGAAGACCAGATGAAGCATGGTAAGACCACGCTGATCGAGGCTATGATCAATCAAGAACTGGGTGAACCATTCCGTCGTGATGCGATGAAAAAGCCTGTTGCTGTTGCTGGAATTTCTGCAAACGATATGGTTGAAGCCTGATTTCAGACGGCAACCCTTAGGACCAAATTGTGGCGCGTGGCAGTATTTCTGCTACGCGCCCCTTTTTTTGGTTGCACAAATATTGATCTGAATTGTTGCTGCGTCAGTGCAATCCAGACACCTTTGCTAACAGAAGTCTTACGCGCGCGGGATAAATCCACGCGGCTTTCAGGCACAACGCGGTTAGATTTTTTCAGTTCGTGCTTGCGTCAGACATTGCTTTATTCCGACTGAATTAGATATTCTTGCGATTAGAGCAGTCTGCCTTTAACTCGGGACGTGATCCGCGGACTTTGAGGTGGTCTGGCGATTTTCCGACGCGAAAAGGTCGCAGATTTGGGTGTTGTAGGCAAATGTTTACGTCCGATGAAATCGCGTGCTTCGCACTTTGACTGGGCGATCAACCCCTATATTCAAAATGGTGAACGGAGCCTAACGCTGATTAGCGCGCACCAGAGATTTCCACACTGCTGCTCTTGTGGTTCAAGGTTTAAATCTGGACCTGTCGCATTTTGTGCCGCCCCAAGTATTCGTTTAAGCGCCCTGTTGTTGGAAAGCGACTGAGTTTTTCCAGTGCGGTGCCGGCTGCCGCCGTCGTGGGTTATAGAACCTGTTGATGTATTCAAAGATCACCATCTAAGCTTGTCGCCGCGTTTTCCATGACCGCCGCCAGATCAATTCTGCCATGATGTGTTTAATGTCGCTGAGAAGTTCTGTGATTGCCGTCCGTAGTGCAAGAGGCATCTGACCTTCAAAGTATGCGATCGAGAGCGAACTTCTGTCCGGCCTCTGTTTTACGGCATTTACTCTGGCCGTGGGCCGGGATGGTGTTCGTAGTATTGGATTCAAATCTGATCCTTGAGCTCATGGCTCGTAGTTCTCAACTGGTTTTCCCAATACAGACCTGTTCGATCATTTCGCCCATTCAGTCGTCGTCTTCTCGTACTTCCCGTGACACCGTCGTCAGGTTTTTGGCATCTTGGTTATGCCACACATGCCAACGACGGATCCCTGTAGTCTTCGTTTTTTGTCATCATCGCCCAAATTTGTCGTGCCATCTTGTTTGCCAGCGCGATAGCGACCAGCATTCTCGGCTTGCGTGCTAACAGTCGATTGAGCCAGCTACCTTCCGCGATCTTACGGCGTCCAGCCCAGTTCAGACGCGATATAGCGCCTATGATCAACAAGCGCCGAATATCGGCCTGGCCGGCTTTGGTCATCCGCCCCAATCGCGCTTTGCCGCCAGAAGAGTGTTGCCTTGGCACTAAGTCCAACCGTGCAGCAGAGTCGCGTCCTGTCTTGACTTGCGCCGTGGCAGGCCCGAAAGCCTCAACTGCAATGGCCGTCAATGGCCCGACACCGGGCATTGTTTGAAGGCGGTGTGCTTGATCAGACTGCTTGGCGAGTACTGAGAGCTTCTCGGTGCGTTGTGTAATATGTTCGGTCGTCTCAGCGATTTGCTCTAGCAGGTCTCGACACTCTTCCTGGACCAATACCGCCAATCCAGAAGACATATCTTCTGCAATGGCAGCCATGCGACTGAGATGCCTCAAGCCGACTGGGAACACATAGCCGTGCTCATACAGCAACGCTCGCAGCGCATTCACTGCTCCAGTCCGTTGATGCACGAGGC
>JAQXDR010000052.1 GCA_029251265.1 Pseudoprimorskyibacter sp.
CATTTATAGTGCTAAGGCAAAAATAACTTTGTCCACAAAAAGGGGTATAAACATATCTCCAATTCCGACTATCGTTAATAATAACCGCCATTGTCGAAAAAATAGGTCTAAAGCATCACTGCTACGTTCGAACCGATATCGAAAAACCGTACCACAACAATAAATAAAATTACTTGCGCGCGCCTTGCATGGCTGCTTATCTTACTAAGCTCATGGCGTCTCTAATGGGATGAGGGAGCGTACTGCTCCCTCATAAATTTATCAGCCCGGGTTTGAAGAAACACCAACCTGCGCTGGTCTCAGCAGGCGATCGTGTAACATGAAACCTTCGCCAGAAACCTGAATTATGTCTCCGGCTTTCGTGCCCGGCAAAGGCGCCTCAAACATCGCTTCGTGAATCTTTGGGTCGAACCTGTCTCCGACTTCGGGCGCTATAACGTCAATCCCGTGTTTGCGAAAAACATTTAAAAGTTCCCGCATTGTCAGTTCAATGCCTTCCATAAGCGCTGCACTTGCCGCATTCTCATCTTCTTGCGCAACTAAGACAGCACGCTTCATGTTATCATAAACTGGGAGAATATCCCGCGACAGACGCGAGCCTCCATAATTTTCCGCCTCACGCCGATCCTTATCCGCCCGCTTACGCGCATTCTCAGCATCTGCCAAGGCACGCATAAATCGATCCTTGAATTCGTCTCGTTCGGCGCGCAAGGCATCGATTTCTGCATCCTGATCAGAAATCTCTTTTTCCATATCTTCAAAGGTCTCAGCTTCGGCCTCTGCCAAGCTGTCCAGAAAATCTTTTGCTTCTGAATCAGACATTCTTTACCTCGTTTCACGGTCAGTCAGCATTCGCCCAACCAGTTGCGCTGTGTAATCGACAATCGGCACAATTCGTCCATAGTTCAGACGTGTCGGCCCAATGACGCCAACAGCCCCAATGATCTTACGGTCAGAGTTCATATACGGACTCACAACCAAAGAGGAACCCGAAAGAGAAAAAAGTTTGTTTTCTGATCCAATAAAAATGCGAACTCCGTCCCCGTCTTCGGTCAAATCAAGAAATTGAGCTATATCCCGCTTGCGTTCAAGGTCGTCAAAGAGCTCTCGGACGCGGGTGAGATCAGCCTCGGGCAGCTCGCCGTCAATAAGATTCGCGCGGCCACGGACGATAAGGCGGTCTTCTCCACCTTCCGGTGCGTCCCAAATTGCAAGCCCACTATTTACCATTTGCTGGGCAAGATGATCTAACTCTGCCCGCCGGGCTTTAATCTGAGCCGCCACCGTACATCGCAATTCAGATAATGTGCGCCCATCAATTAGAGCATTCAAGAAATTTGCCGCTTCTCGCATCGAACTTGGTGTTTGTCCCGGTGGTGGGGAAAAAACACGGTTTTCGACCTGCCCATCCGCAAAAACCAAAACCACAAGTGCTCGATCTTGTGCCAGACTCACAAACTCAATGTGGCGGATCGGTGCTTCGTGTTTGGGTGTCAATACCAAAGCTGCTGAATGGGTGACACCCGACAATGCGGTACCCAAACGATCCAAAAGACCACCAACATCACGCGACGCATCATCAACTGTTGCCTCCAATGCGGCACGGTCCGTTTGATCAAGATCTGACACTTCAAGAAGTCCATCTACGAACATACGCAGCCCTAATTGCGTCGGAATTCGCCCCGCACTTATATGAGGGCTGTCAAGAAGGCCTAAATGCTCCAAATCTTGCATTACGTTTCGGATCGTAGCTGCAGATACTTTCTCGCTTAATTCGCGCGTAAGGGTCCGAGATCCCACGGGGTCCCCGTTTACAAGATAGCCCTCAACCACCCGACGAAACACTTCGCGAGATCGATCATTCATCTGTTCCAGAATATGAGTTTTTTCGGTCATTCAATCATCCAAATCTTGTAATGACGGTGACCTGCAAAGACCCAAAGGTCAATCGGGCTTGCATGGACTTTATGCAAGCTTATAACGCGCATAATATTTTTGAACAAAGGACATCTGATATGCGCCCCTCCGGTCGGAAATTAAGCGAAATGCGTACTGTTTCAATTGAGACGGGCGTTACCAAACACGCGGAGGGGTCGTGCCTGATCAAAATGGGCGACACCCATGTTCTTTGCACTGCGTCGCTTGAAGATCGCGTTCCTCCATTCATTAAGGGATCAGGTCTTGGTTGGGTTACTGCTGAATATGGAATGCTTCCCCGGTCGACGTCCAGCCGGATGCGCCGCGAGGCAACAAGCGGTAAACAAGGCGGACGGACTGTTGAAATTCAACGCCTGATCGGGCGTTCTTTACGGGCCGGTGTAGATAGGGTTGCCTTGGGTGAACGCCAAATCACAGTAGACTGTGACGTTATTCAAGCAGATGGTGGGACACGTTGCGCTTCTATTACTGGGGGATGGGTCGCCCTCCGCCTTGCTGTAAACAAGTTGATGAAAGCCGGCGACGTCATCAGTGATCCTCTCATTTCCCCTGTCGCTGCTGTTAGTTGCGGGATCTATGCAGGGCAAAGCATTCTGGATCTTGATTATCCTGAGGATAGTGAGGCGGGGGTCGATGGAAATTTCATCCTAAGAGGCGATGGCGCATTGATCGAAATCCAGATGTCAGCTGAAGGCTCAATTTTTAGCAGGGCACAAATGAATGAATTGATGGACCTTGCCCAAAGCGGTGTGTCAGATCTTGTACAACAACAAATGGCAGCCGTTGCATGATACGCCGGTTTGAGGGTTCTCAACTTTTGGTTGCAACTCATAATTCTGGTAAGTTACAGGAAATGCAGCATTTACTGGAACCCAAGGGCATCACTGTGACCGGCGCTGCGCAAATGCTATTGCCTGAGCCTGACGAAACGGGCACGACTTTTGTTGAAAATGCCCGTATTAAAGCCCATGCAGCCGCTGGTGCAACAGGTCTGCCGGCCCTATCAGATGATAGTGGCATAGAAATCGATGCGCTTGATGGTGCACCCGGCGTCTATACGGCTGATTGGGCAGAAACAGATACTGGCCGCGACTTTAACATGGCCATGTCGAACACACATAAAAAGCTATTAGATAGTGGCACCGCGCAACCTTGGACGGCAAGGTTCTGCTGTACCCTGGTACTGGCTTGGCCGGACGGGCACGACGAAGTATTTGCCGGCTTTGTAACAGGAGCGATCGTTTGGCCAATGCGTGGAATTCAAGGACATGGATATGATCCCATTTTTGTACCAGAAGGCCACAATATAACTTTTGGAGAAATGGATCGTTGGGAAAAAAACCACATGAGCCATCGTGCAGATGCAGTGTCTAAACTCCTAAAGAACTGTTTTGATTGAAGATTGGCAATATGGTGGTTTTGGGATTTATATCCACTGGCCATTTTGTGCAGCAAAATGCCCTTATTGTGATTTCAACAGTCACGTAAGCACTTTTGTAGATCATGAAGCGTGGTTAACCGCATATTTGCGACAGCTGGATCGCTGTGCCGCGGAAACGCCAGGTCGGTTAGTGAGATCGGTCTTTTTTGGTGGCGGAACACCAAGCTTAATGAAACCGAGCGTGGTTGACAGGATTCTAAACCGCATTCAGCAATTATGGCCGCTGACGAATGATGTAGAAATTACATTAGAAGCAAACCCTACTTCTATTGACTCAGCAAAATTTGCAGAATTTTCCTCTGCAGGTATAAATCGGGTTTCTATTGGAATTCAGTCCCTTAATGACGCTGATCTTCGTAGACTGGGCCGTCTGCATTCTGTCCAGGAGGCCATGACTGCGTTAGAAATAGCGCAAAAACAATTCGCCCGGGTGAGCTTTGATCTTATTTACGCAAGACAGGATCAATCATTGTCCTCGTGGGAAACAGAGCTTGTGCAAGCTTTGTCTTTCGCGCCTGATCACTTATCACTATATCAACTCACAATAGAACCAGATACGGCTTTTGCCCTTCGGCAGGCTGCTGGAAAATTAGCAGGCCTTCCAAACCACGATCTTTCAGCTGATATGTATCAGTTGACGCAGTATATCTGTGATGCAGCTGGACTTCCCGCGTATGAAATATCGAATCATGCAAAGCCAGGACAAGAGTCGCGACATAATTTAATATATTGGCATTATGGTGACTATCTTGGTATCGGACCGGGTGCTCATGGCCGTGTAACACTAGATGGTGCACGATATGCGACAGAGACGCCGCTAAGCCCAGCGGATTGGCTGCATTCCGCACTTGAAGGCTCGGGCGAAAGCAAACGCTATAGCCTATCGCCTGTAGATCAAGCCGGTGAATACCTTATGATGGGGCTTCGCATTAATGAAGGACTAAATATAGATCGCTATGAAGGTATGGCGCAAAAAAAACTTGACCAGCTATCCGTTGATAACCTCATCAAGGATGGTTTGGCTTTTTTAAGTGGTCGCCGGCTAATACTTACTAAACCGGGGCGCATGGTGCTTAATTCGATAGTCGTCGCCCTTATGCCAATCCATTGATTGAAGCTAGCCCGTTAGACGTCCACAAATATCGTCAAGCTGATCAAGTGTATTATAGTGTAACACTATCTCTCCACTTTCTCCTGACGTTGAGTGCGATATTGAAACCGGAAACCCTAACGACGCGGATAAATCGCTCTCAAGCGCACGGGTGTCAGCATCTTTTTCCTTTTTCCTGTTTTTTGACGGTTTCTGAGCTGCTTTTGATTGGGTTTCAGATTTAACGAGACGCTCTGTTTCACGGACCGTCAGGCCGTCTTTTATTATTTGATCGGCCAAAATTTGTGGGTTGTTTGACGTGATCAAAGCCCTTGCATGACCAGCTGATAGCGTTCCTTCGGCTACGAGATCTTGAACATCTTGTGGTAAATTCAAAAGCCGCAATATGTTTGCGATATAACTTCGACTTTTGCCCAAAGCTTCACCCAACTTCTCTTGAGTGTGACCAAATCGGTTCATTAGCTGCCGGTAACCTGCTGCCTCTTCTATAGAGTTGAGATCTGCCCTTTGAATATTTTCAATAATTGCGACTTCCAGCATTTCAGTGTCTGAATAGTCGCGAATAATTACAGGGATTTCATGTAATTGCGCCGCCTGGGATGCACGCCAGCGACGCTCTCCAGCAACTATTTCAAATTTATTAACAGAACTGGGCTTAGGTCGCACAATTATTGGCTGTAAAACGCCCTTAGCTTTGATTGAAGCTGTAAGATCTTCCAGATCGGATTTACTAAAATGACGACGCGGTTGCTCTAGATTCGGCTCCACTTGCTCTATTGGAACACGACGATCAGATCCCCGATTTGTATTGGGGGGAAGATCAACATCGGCCATCAATGCTGACAATCCACGTCCAAGACCCCGACGAGTTTCTCTTTTATCGGACATCTGATGCTCCTGTGTATGAAATACTACGCATTTCGCGCCATAATTTCTTCTGCCAAGGACAGATAGGCCTTTGCGCCCTTAGACTTTGGATCATAATCCAAAACCGGCATAGCGAACGATGGTGCCTCACTAAGTCGTACATTTCGTGGTATGACCGTCGAAAAAACAAGATCACCGAGGTTATGCCGCGCATCTGTTTCAACTTGCTGAGACAAATTATTTCGTGCGTCATACATCGTCAACAAGATCCCTTCGATGCGAAGATCTGGATTAGCTGTCTGGCGGACCTCGCGAATTGACAACATAAGTTGCGACAAGCCCTCCAAAGCAAAAAATTCACTCTGGAGCGGTATTAAAACACCGTCACATGCAACAAGTGCGTTTAAAGTCAATAGGTTAAGAGAGGGTGGGCAATCAATCAATATGTACTGATATTCTAATTCTTTTATACTTGTTAAGCGTATAGCATCACGTAAAATCGACAACCTTTTCTCATTTGAAATCAGCTCTATGTCTGCCGAGCTCAAATCGACGGTTGACGGTACTATATCCAAACCAGCAATTTCAGTTCTCCGAATCACACTTTGCAAATTAACCTTATCAATTAACAAATCATAAGACGATTTCTCGCGATCAGTAGCTGCGATCCCTAATCCGGTAGAAGCATTACCTTGCGGGTCAAGATCAATTAAGAGAACTGCTGCTCCACTTCGAGCAAACGATGCCGCCAAATTAATTGCCGTTGTAGTCTTACCCACTCCACCTTTTTGATTAGCAACAGCCAAAATTTTTGGAGCCTTATTGTACACGGGCAAGCCCCTCAATCTGTAGAATTCGGGAATCACTATTTGTTCTACTTTGATGAGGAATAAGAGAAAAATCCCAAATTTCACGGCTGTCTCTAACCTCATCCTGCCAATTTTTTCCTTTTAACAGTAGAACTGTCCCATGAGAAGAGATGTGGCGTTCAACAAAACCTAGTAGTTTTGGCAGTGGCGCAACTGCCCTGGCAGTCAAGATATCCCCCGAAAGCGGTCGTACATTCTCAATGCGGTCTACGATTACTCTTGCATTAAGGTTCAAGGTACGTATGACAGTTCGCAAAAATATTGCTTTGCGTTGATCAGACTCGATAAGTGTCGTCGCTACTGGTAACTTATGCGCCTTATTTAATATAGCTATAACCAAACCAGGGAAACCTCCACCACTGCCTATATCTATATGTTCACCACCGTCTATTTGTTTCACGTGAAACACTTGTGCAGAATCAAGTATGTGGCGCTCCCAAATATCAGAAGACGAACCACTACCAATCAAATTTATTTTTGTTGTCCAATGTAAAGTTAGATCCGAAAACACACGAAGGTCATCCAGTGCTTCTGACAGTTCAGGCTGAACGGGATAATTCATTTTTTCTTAACTTTGACAAAAGAAGAACAAGTGCTGACGGAGTCATACCGTCGATCCGGCCAGCATGGCCCAGGGTTGGCGGTTTAGTGGCAACTAGTTTCGATTTCAATTCATTTGATAACCCCGGTAGGTTGAAGTAATCAAATTCAGTCGGAATTTTTACTGCTTCATCTCGTTTTAATGATTCCAAGTCTTTCTTTTGCCTGTCTACGTAATTGGAGTAGAGTGCTTCAATACTTAGTTGATGCTTCAAATCGCTATCTAGGTCTGAAAACTGTGGGGAAAGCGAACACACCACGTTCAAGTCAATCTTAGGCAATGACAGGACATGAAACAGACTTCTGCGTTGGCCGTCAAGTTTTACGTTTACACCAAGATCTCGTAACTCTTGAGGGGATACCTTTACTGTTTCTAAGCACATTCTACTGTCTCTTAATAAATTGTTTTTCTTATTAAAAATCGTTGCTCTTTCTTCGCCAACGCAGCCAACAGCTATCCCTTTAGGTGTTAACCTTTGATCAGCATTATCAGACCGCAGAGATAACCTGTACTCAGCCCTGGATGTAAACATTCTATATGGTTCACTCACGCCCCTCAGGGTTAAGTCGTCTACCATAACACCAATATAGCTGTTTGAACGACTAAATGTGATAGCTTCTTTTTGCAAAACAAGGCAAGCCGCGTTTAAACCAGCAACCAAGCCTTGTGCTGCTGCTTCCTCATAACCAGTTGTCCCGTTAATCTGACCAGCTAGAAAGAAATTTTTTGTTTCCTGTACAAGAAGCGTTTCAGTCAAACATCGGGGGTCAATAAAATCATACTCTATCGCATAGCCAGGCTGTAAAATCTTTGCCGTCTCAAGCCCGCGTATTGACCTAACGTACTGCTCTTGGACATCAAGAGGTAGAGATGTAGAAATACCATTTGGGTATATAGTTTTTGTGGTCAGACCCTCTGGTTCTAAAAAAATTTGATGACTGTTCTTATCTCCAAATCGAACAATTTTGTCCTCTATAGACGGACAGTACCTCGGGCCGATACTATCGATATCTCCTCCATACATAGCGGATTTACTGAGGTTTTTTCTTATAATGTCATGGGTTTGTTCGTTTGTGTGTGTTATACCGCAGGATACTTGCGGAACGAATGGCGAAGTATTCAGAAAACTGAACATTGATGGCTTTTCATCCCCATCCTGCATCTCCAAACCATCCCAAGAGATCGTTTCCCCATCTAGACGAGGTGGCGTTCCTGTCTTCAACCGCCCCAAAGGAAGATCAAGTTCCGAAAGTTGACGTGCTAACTTTTTCGCCGACGACGCGCCTAAGCGCCCACCACTTATTTTTTTATCACCAATGTGGATAACACCGCCTAGAAATGTACCTGTGGTAAGGACGAGAGCGGAGCAGAGAATCGTTGACCCATCTGCCAATTCGACACCACTAAATTCCGGTGCCGTTCCTAATAAGCCTACAACTTCTCCCTCTATTAACGTCAATCTGGGCGTTGCTTTTAAACGATCCAGCATCCCCTTGCGGTACAGCTGACGATCTGCCTGCGTCCTAGGTCCCTGGACCGCTGGTCCTTTTTTACGATTAAGTAACCGAAACTGGATTCCAGAACGGTCCGCCAAATCACCCATGATTCCGTCCAAAGCGTCAATCTCACGCACAAGGTGACCCTTACCGAGGCCTCCTATTGCTGGATTACAAGACATAACACCGAAATCTTGTTTAGATAAAGAAATCAGTCCAACATCAGCACCCATCCTTGACGCGGCATGTGCTGCTTCACAACCAGCATGACCGCCACCAATAACCAACACATCGAAGTTATGTTTCATGTGAAACATTCCCATCATTTACCCAGACAAAACTTCGAAAAAATTTCGTCCAGTACAATTTCTACGTCTACGTGACCAAGTAAACTTTCCAAGGACCGAAGCGCGCTGCGGATCTCTTCGGCGGTAAGATCATAAATATTAGAACCACCTTCGAGCAAACCCAACGCTGCCTCTAAATCATAGAAACCACGTTGTAAGCTTTCTTTTTGACGCTGATGCGATTCCAGTCCCGCTGTTTGAGCTCTTTTTCCTAAAACATCCGCCAGTTTACTCAGTAAAACATCTACACCAAGCCCTGTCTTCCCTGAAACAGGAAATGTTTCGTCAGGAAAAAGATCACCTTTCCCAGTTATAAAGATATCACCCACCGCACGCTCTACACCAAATATTCCACTATCATAATCGATAAAGATACGAAGATCTGCTTTATTTGCCCGATCTACTGCACGGTCTATACCCATCTTCTCCAACGGATCCTGTGTATCCCTGATACCAGCTGTATCTAGTAAGGTTACCGCCAACCCGTGAAGGTCCATTTTTACTTCTATAACATCGCGTGTCGTGCCCTCTAGGATAGAGGTCAACGCTACATCTCGACCCGAAATAGCATTCAATAATGTAGACTTACCCGCATTAGGTACTCCCACAATTGCAACTTCAAATCCTGTTCGTACCCGCTCTGCTGCAGCAAACCCAGCTATTTCTCCTGCAATCTCAAATTTCACTCGCTCTAATAGGATACGGACATCTTGCGTGACGTCTTCTGGCACTTCTTCATCTGCAAAATCTATTACTGCCTCTAATAACGCAGCTGCTTGTATTAAATCTCTTCTCCAACCTTCTACTTTTTTCGCTACAGAACCACAAAACCCATCCAAAGCCTGTCGTTGCTGCGACTCTGTCTCAGACTCAATAAGATCACCAAGTGCTTCAACCTGTGATAAATCTAAACGACCGGACTCTAATGCTCTTCTTGAGAATTCTCCCCTATCCGCGAGGCGAGCACCGACTTCCACCAAACGCTCCGAAACAGAACTGTAGATTGCTACAGACCCATGAATATGAAATTCGACCGTTGGTTCGCCAGTAAAGCTGCGCCCTTGCTCAAACACGAGCACCAAGGCCTCGTCTAAAATTCGCCCATGACTGTCTTTTAGCCGCCGAACGGCAAAACTTTGCTTCGGTGGTAATGGGCATAATTTTTTAGTGATCTCAAACGCCTGCGGACCTGACAAACGAATAATAGAGACACCAGATTTACCCTGCGGTGTCGCCAACGCAAAAATCGTATCCACACCAACGCCTCCCATGCGGATCACGTATTCATGCTATCAAAAAACTCCGAGTTGCTCTTTGTTTGTTTCAGCTTAGAAATCAAGAATTCTACTGCGTCCGTTGTACCCATGGGATTGAGGATACGCCTTAACACGAATGTCTTTTGCAAATCTACTTTTTCTACCAACAGATCCTCTTTACGAGTGCCTGACTTGAGAATGTCCAAAGCAGGGAAAACACGTTTATCAGCAACCTTACGATCCAGTACGATCTCAGAGTTGCCAGTTCCCTTGAATTCCTCAAAAATTACCTCGTCCATCCGACTTCCTGTGTCGATCAATGCAGTGGCAATAATAGTAAGGGAACCACCTTCTTCTATGTTCCTCGCAGCGCCAAAGAAACGCTTAGGCCGTTGAAGAGCATTGGCGTCCACACCACCAGTTAAAACCTTACCAGAAGAAGGCACCACTGTGTTGAATGCTCTACCAAGTCTTGTTATCGAGTCCAATAAAATAACAACATCTCGTTTATGTTCCACCAAACGTTTTGCTTTTTCTATGACCATCTCTGACACAGCTACATGTCGAGTAGCTGGCTCATCAAAAGTTGATGAAATGACTTCTCCCTTAACCGAACGTTGCATGTCGGTTACTTCCTCTGGTCGTTCATCAATCAACAAAACAATTAGGTAGCACTCTGGATGATTTGCCTCGATCGAATGTGCTATATTTTGCAATAAAACCGTTTTACCAGTCCGCGGTGGTGCGACTATTAGCGATCGCTGCCCCTTACCTATCGGTGATACCAGATCGATAATCCGCGCTGACCGATCCTTGATCGTAGGATCCTCTATCTCCATGGTAAGGCGTTCATCGGGATAAAGAGGGGTCAAATTTTCAAACGCTATTTTGTGCCGCGCTTTTTCTGGCTCCTGAAAATTAATGAGTGTCACATTCATTAACGCAAAATAACGTTCTGTTTCTTCCGGTGCCTTTATCGCACCTTCAATAGTATCTCCCGTTCTGAGGGAAAATTTTCTTAACATTTCCGGAGATACATAAATATCTTCAGGCCCCGGCAAATAGTTAGCTTCTGGGGATCTAAGAAAACCAAACCCGTCTTGAAGTACCTCTAGTACGCCATCACCAAAAATGTCCCATCCTTCATCAGCGCGCTCGCGCAGAATCTGAAACATAATTTCGCCCTTACGCATCGTTGATGCGTTTTCAATCTCCAGATCCTCTGCCATTGCAAGTAAAGCCTTTGGGCTTTGTGCCTTTAAATCAGCAAGATGCAAACGTTCTTCAGTCATGGAAATCTCCGCACCGTTCGGTATGACCAAAGGTGTACTAGGGGAATAATTTTTTGGTTCAGAAGGCGCCATCCTCGGACGAGGTAGCTAGAGTGCAATATTATCTTCAATCAAATTAGTCAATCTTAGAACTTAATCACAACAGAGATGACAATAACAACCATAAGAATAGTGGGTACTTCATTCATCACTCTATAATATTTTCCACTCCGCCAACCTTGGCCACTGGCAAGCGTTTGCCGTTCGCGGTCGGTCCAAAAATGGAACACCGTCATGCTGATCACTGCACCACTTTTAAACCATGGCCACAGCATACTCCAGTCGATAAGCCCTGGGTTAACAGCCATAGCTACCCCACACAGCCACGTGACATACATTGCAGGCTTCATAATAATGCGCTGCAGTTTTACTTCCATCATTTGGAAGGTTTCATCCAGTTTATCGTTAACTTGCGCCCGCTCTACATGATGAACGAACAGCCTCGGCAGGTAGAATAGACCTGCCATCCACGATATCACGGCCATGATATGTAAGGCTTTGGCCCAAGGGTAGATCATATCCAGTAGAAGGATCATGCAAAGCCTCTCTTTGTTTACTAACTAATATTAATAAGTAAGTAAGAAAAGAGATGATGATGAAGTAAAGGGTGTCCTCTCCTGTGGATTATTTTTTATACCTAAGATGTCCACAGTTACTTGGTTAACACAAAAAGAGCTCTGAATAAATAAATAACACAAAAACAAATAGTTATATCAAATTTTCTATCTGGTTACTGTTCGGTTCAACTAAGTTATACAAAAAAAAGCAGATTGTTTTATCCTTTCCACACTTGGATAAACATGTTTTGTTCTTTTGACACAGTCCACATTTATACACTTTTTCAACGTGGACCCTAAGTCCCACAACACTATCCATACGTTTGTCCACAACGTTATCTTAAGGTTTATGAACATGCCTAGCCCATTCATTTTGGCATCAGCATCGCCGATCCGACGAAGACTGTTAGAAAATGTGGGGATTTTATTTGAACCCATAGATGCGCGCATTGATGAACTAACAATGAAAAATGCCATGTCTGTCCAGAAGACATCGCCACGCGATATGGCAGATATGTTGGCGGAGGCGAAAGCTCGGAAAATATCATCCAAGTATCCGGAGGCACTGGTACTAGGATGTGATCAGATATTATCTCAAAAGGATCAAGTTTTCTCAAAGCCCTCGACATCTGACGAAGCGATAGAACACCTTAAGGCGCTGACTGGAACAACGCATAGCCTTTTTTCAGCGGCTGTTCTTTATCAGAGCGGAGCACCAATTTGGCGGCACACGGGTCATGTTCGCTTAATAATGCGTGATGTTTCAGAGCAATATTTGATCCAATATGTTGATCGTAACTGGCACAGTATTAGACATTCGGTAGGGGCTTATAAAATAGAAGAAGAAGGAGCCCGGCTTTTTTCGCGAATCGAGGGAGATTATTTCACTGTATTGGGCTTGCCGCTTCTTGAGCTTCTGTCTTATCTCTCGGTAAGAGGAGAGATCGACGGATGACATTGCCAAAAATCCCATTAGCGGGTGTGGTGGGAAATCCCATAGCACACTCCAAATCACCACGGTTACACGGTTACTGGTTGCGCCAAATGCGTGTGCCAGGGCATTATGTACCAATAGAAGTCACGCCAGACAAATTAATGGAAACACTAAGGTTTTTACCAAATATCGGTTTTGTCGGGCTAAATGTGACGGTGCCCTATAAAGAAAAGGCATTGGCGATAGCTGACTCGGTAACAGATCGAGCGACCATCATTGGTGCTGCCAATACGCTTAATTTTCGTCGAGATGGCAAAATACATGCGGACAATACAGACGGGTATGGCTTTCTGCAGAACATACGGCAGTCCGTTCCAGATTGGGATCCTCGTGGTGGCCCGGCAGTGGTTTTAGGCGCCGGAGGCGCATCGCGGGCTGTTGTTGTAACATTACTGGACGCTGGTGTCCCCGAAATCAGATTGACGAACCGCACCCGGGTGCGTGCAGAAAAAATGCGGGAAGATTTTGGTAAACGAATAAAGATAGTGGATTGGGTTCAGGCTGGTAATGTTCTGGATGACGCCACGACCGTTATCAATACAACCTCATTGGGTATGACTGGAAAGCCAGAGATGCGGGTCCCGTTAGATGGCCTGCGACCGGGTACAGTCGTCAATGACTTAGTATATGCGCCTCTAGAAACGCGATTTTTAGCTACCGCACGAGCGCAAGGTTGTCGTGTGGTCGATGGGTTGGGAATGCTGTTACACCAAGCAGTGCCTGGGTTTGAGCGTTGGTTCGGGTTTCGTCCAGACGTGACACCAGCCGTCAGGGAAGCAATGTTAAGATGAGCTTTCGCTTGGGGCTTACAGGCTCTATTGGTATGGGAAAAACAACGACAGCACGGTTTTTTTCTGACCACGGATGCGAGGTCTGGGACGCAGACGCAGCGGTACACAGATTATATGCGCCTGATGGCTTGGCAGTACCAATATTTCGGGAAAAGTTTCCGGATGTGATTGAAAACGATCAAGTTGCGCGTCATAAATTAAGAGCGCTGGTTCAAACAGATGCGACAATCTTACCTCAAATAGAAGCAATTATTCATCCGTTGGTGAAACAGGATCGGGTAGTGTTTTGCGAAAAGGCATCGGCGGCGATAGTGGTGTTTGATATACCGTTATTGTTCGAAACAGAGGCAAACAAAGAAATGGATGCTGTAGCATGTGTTTTTATCGATAAGGAAACACAATGCCACCGGGTTTTAGATCGCAATGAAATGACCAAAAAACAGTTTGAGTATATTTTACAAAAGCAGATGCCAAATAATGAAAAATGCGCCTTGTCTGATTATCAAATAGAAACAGACACTTTGTTACATACGCAAGAGCAAGTCGAAATTATCGTCTTAGACATTCGGTCACGTTGTGCGTGAAATTGTATTGGATACAGAAACTACAGGGTTGGACCCGTCGACAGGCGACCGTATTGTTGAGATAGGTGGTGTGGAGCTTTTTAACCACGTTCCCACGGGGCGAACCTACCACCAGTATATCAACCCAGAGCGTTCAATGCCTGACGAGGCTTATAAGATACACGGTCTTGGCGACGAATTTTTACGTGACAAGCCAGTTTTTGCAAAAATCGTGAACGAATTTCTTAGTTTTGTTGGAACAGCAAAATTGGTTATCCATAATGCTGCCTTTGATATGAAATTTTTGAACGCAGAACTAGCTTTGCTGAAAAAGAGTCAATTGCCGTGGGATCAAGCGATTGACACGCTTACTATGGCGCGAAAGAAATTTCCAGGAAGTCCGTCATCACTGGATGCGCTTTGTCGCAGATTTGGAATAGATAACTCGTCGCGAATACTGCACGGCGCTTTGCTGGACAGCGAGATTTTGGCCGAAGTGTATCTCGAGCTTATTGGTGGCAAGCAACCAGGTCTGACGCTTGCGTCTACTTCGTCTGAGCAGTCTGTCTCTGGAGCGTCAGAATGGCGACCGAGGCGACGCCAGATACCTCTACCCTCACGCCTGACAGAAAAAGAAAAGGCGGCTCACGCCGCCTTTGTCCAAACGTTGGGAGTACATGCCCGATGGTCGCGATAGCCGTCTAAGCTGTTGTATCGCCAACCGTCGCAGGCTGTGCAGAGGTCTGGCGTCTTGCAAGCTCGTTGCGATACAATGCCAAGAAGTCAATTGTCTCTAGGTTCAAAGGAGGGAACCCGCCGTCACGGGTCACGTCTGATACGATCCGACGTACAAATGGGAACAGCATGCGTGGACACTCAATCAGCAAGAAAGGATGCAGTTGCTCTTCAGGAACACCACCGATGTTGAAAACGCCAGCATAGTCCATCTCCATCAAAAATAACTGATCGCCAGAAGCCTTCGATTTGCTGTCTACTTTCAGCTTCATGACAACTTCATATTGACCTTCGGCAGACCGCTTTTTTGCATCAAGATTGACAGTGACTTGAACATCTGGCTGCACTTCACCAGTACTACCTTTTTGAGCCAGTATATTCTCAAACGACATATCGCGTACGAATTGAGCTAGCACGTTCATTTTGATTTGTGGCGCTTGTGGCGCAGCAGTCGCAGCGCCATTTTCATTTTCGGCCATAATACTATTCTCCGGTCAGAAATTTTCACCAGTTTCCTTATCAGAGTGGTCTGTACGTCTCAATGCCTTCTCAGCGCTTTGTCCAACCTGACTTTGCCTTATTTTGTCTTTGGCCATTGTCCACATGCGTGAATTCACCATCAATGACATCATTGGTGACATTATGGTGATCAGTTGGCGAATCTGTACCAAAACGAGCGACGGCGACGCGAGAAGAAAAGTATTTGATCACAGATTCGCGTATCGGTGGGCACAATAACAAAAAACCGACTGTATCCGTAAAAAAGCCTGGTGTAAGCAGCAAAGCGCCAGAAAAAATAATGAGCGCACCGTGTGCTAAAGCGTTAACAGGATTATTAAAATCACCAAAACTTTGTCTTAAATTAGAAATGGCTGCTGTTCCTTGACTGCGTACTAAAAAACTGCCCAGCAGGGCCGTAGCTACAACAATTGCAAGCGTCCACCACGTTCCGATGATCGCACCAGCTTGTAAGAACAGCGCTATTTCTATCAAAGGGATGGCTAAGAACACCAAAAAAACCCACATAAAACGAACTCCTTTTACGACCGGGGATTGTGGACTTGCCCCGCACCCTTCCCTACATAGTATTCAACGCCGTAAAATGCTATGAAGGGCACGTAAAGGGGCCGATATGAACAACCCGATTATTCAACTGCTGGTTCTCGCTGGAATTGCGATTTTTCTAATCCTAAGATTACGTAATGTTTTAGGCACAAGAGATGGTCATGAAGAGCCGAGACAACCAACAGCATCTGTAACGTCACGAAACCGGCCAGAGCTTGAGGTGATAGAAGGGGGCCCGGACAGGGATATTCTTGATCATGTTCCTGCAGGTAGTGAAGCTTTTGAAGCACTAAGTAAGATGAAGCGTGCAGAACCAAGTTTTGGTGTGTCAGACTTTTTGTCAGGTGCACGCGGAGCGTACGAGATGATCCTAATGGGATTTGAGCGTGGTGATCTCGATGAGATCCGTGTGTTCTTGTCCGATGAAATAGCGGAAAATTTTGATGACGTTATTGCTGCGCGTGCACAACAGGGCCTAACGGTTGAAGCAGAGTTCGTTGGGGTAAGAGAACTAACTTTGTCATCAGCAACTTTTGAAGACTCAACGAGCATTGCCGAGGTTACCGTACGATACACGGGCGAACTCACTTATGTTGTTCGCAATTCGAATGGAGAAATCATCGAGGGTAGCGAAACCCAAATTAAACGTCAAAAAGATGTTTGGACATATTCGCGCCAGATGGGAGCGGATGATCCCAACTGGCATTTGGTTGCTATTGGCGAATGATCATTCGTTTTGCGGCGCTTTTTTTGATGGTGGTTTTGATGACATCGCAAAGTGCCGCAAAAACGATCCGTCACAGTGTTCTGAATTATTCAGAATTGGCAGGTTGGAAAGAGGACGATCACACGGCTGCCCTCCACGTTTTCCGAAAGACATGTCCGTTGATTCGACAAGATGGTTGGTCGCCAATTTGTGCGGCTGCTTTTGATGCTCGAGATGGTCGTACCTTTTTTGAACTCTTTTTTCGGCCGGTTTTAATAGAAGATGGCTCAAACCCTTTGTTTACAGGATATTTTGAACCTGAAGTGAAAGGGTCTTTGAATTATTCCGAAAGGTATAAGTACCCAGTTTATAAAAACCCACCTAATTCCAAAGTGTCTGGGAGATACTTTACACGAGCCCAAATTATGGCAGGAAAACTACGGGGCAGGGATCTAGAAATTGCATGGGTTGAAGACCCAGTGGATTTTTTTTTCTTACAGGTGCAGGGATCTGGTCGAATAAAATTACCAAGTGGAGATTACATTCGCATCGGATATGCAGGGTCAAATGGCCATCCCTATCGGTCGGTGGGTCAAGAGTTGGTGCGTCGTGGGATCTATCAAGAGCATCAAGTATCAGCACAGGTTATTCGAAACTGGGTAGGTAGAAATCTCAAACAAGGTCTGGCCCTGTTGAATCACAACAAGAGCTATGTATTTTTCCGTGAGGTAAGCCATATCCCCGCACACTTGGGACCTTTGGGCGCAATGAACCGTTCAATAACACAGGGTCGTTCTATTGCAGTAGACCCAAAATTTGTGACACTTGGTGCGCCTGTCTGGCTTGAAAAAGGTGGGCCGGAGCCGATCCATCGCTTGATGATTGCACAAGACACTGGTTCAGCAATAAAAGGAGCGCAGCGAGCGGATTTGTTCATGGGAACGGGCGACGTGTCAGGACGAACGGCCGGACGCATGCGAGATGGTGGACGAATGGTTGTTTTGTTACCCGTTCAATATGCTTTCGGTATGACACCAGAGGCCGTGAAATGACAAGGAAACGGCAGTTACATCCTGAAGAGAAAACTCTTTGGCAGCAGGTAGCAAAAACCACAGTCCCTTTGCATTCTGTCCGGACAAGAAACGTACAGCATGCAGAAACTACTAGCTCAAAGGTATATGAGGGACCAAAGTTTACCGTACAGCCCTTTCAAGTAGGACAACGCAGTTCGGAAAATTCAGTAAAGGCTTTACCTGCGGTCACACAAACCAAACCAAATAATGGTTCAATTCGCATGGATCAAAAGGCTTTTGGGCGGATGAAGAAAGGAAAGCTGGGTCCAGAGGCACGTATAGATCTACATGGAATGACGCTAGATCAAGCACACCCGGAATTAGCCCAATTTATTTTAACATCATATGCTCAAGGGCTTCGATTAGTGTTGGTCATTACAGGGAAAGGACATCAGTATGATCCCTATAATCCAGTTCCATTACGTCGTGGTATATTAAAACGACAAGTTCCTCTTTGGCTCAGAATGCCACCTATTAACACGCTCATATTACAAACATCAGAAGCGCATACCAGGCACGGTGGTCGAGGGGCGTACTACGTTTATTTAGCAAGGCGACGCTAGGTGTAAACGTTACGTTGGGATATAGCAGTGCAAATGATACTCTCATTTATGGTAGAAATGTTTTTGCGACGCAATACACGAAGAGCGTTATTTTTTTCTTGGGACGCAAGATTTTTTATGGCCTCATTTTTACCAAACGCCTGTATTAGATCTAAATTTTGTACCTCTTGTTGAGCCCGAATAGATGCGACCCTTGTCATTAAATACGCTCTTTGTTGCCCTAGGTGTTGGCTCCAAAGTGCATCGACTTTCAGTATCTGTCGAGATAGATCGTTTGACGGAATATCAAACGCCTTGGACATAAGCGTATCAATTTGATCGACTTGAGCCTTTAATTTATCTAGCTCGTCCTTTAAATCAGCAGCTTTTCGTTCCTCATATTGCAAAAATGACTGTGTAATTTGGTAAATTTCGATTAGTGATGTCATGAATAAAACTTGTTTTTAGATCTCGCGTCTCGTGCAAAGCGGATTGCAATAGCCACAGGACCATATAAATCGGGACTTACTTCTTGCCCAATTTCAACATTTGCAAAAATTGCACGAGCAGTGGGAGGATCAGAGTGAATTGGTATATTAAACTCAAGAGCAGTTTCACGAATAACGTGCGCAATTTGGTCTTTGCCTTTAGCAACACATATTGGAGCCATAGCTTTAGAGTTATCCCATTGTAGCGCAACAGCATAGTGGGTTGGGTTTACAATAATAACATCAGCAGAAGGAACATCTGCCATCATTCTATTCATGGCTATTTCTTGTGCTCGAACACGTCTTTGAGCCTTAAAATGTGGATCTCCCTCTGATTCTTTTTGTTCATCCTGTATTTCTTTGTGTGACATGCGGTTTTTACGCATAAAATCAAAATATTGCCAAACATAGTCAATTAACCCCAAACCAATTGAAATTATTGTTATTAATAATAGTAAGCTCAGAGACATTTCAGATATTATGATAGAAATTTGCCCAGAATGAAGGTGGACAGACCCCATAACATTATCAAGATTAATATATATGAAAAATCCTAGGGCGAGTGAATAAAGAATAAGCTTTAAAAAACTCTTTAAAAATTCAAATATACCAGCTCGTCCAAATTTATTTTTTGCATTAGATATAATTGATATACGAGATATCTTTGGCGTGATTTTGCTCGGCGCAAATACGAGGCTACGCTGAGCCAGTAGTGCTAATATTACAACGCAACCGGGTATACCAAACCACGCAATCATTGGGGGGCTCAAAGCACTCAAAATTAGACCAATGCTAAATTCTGGAGAAGACCTCATTACAATCTGAGACAGCTCTACTGGCCGGTCTAGGAATAATATTAGAGTGTTTCCAATATTATGAATCCAAACGGAGCCAAACAAAGTTAATCCAATCCAAAAACCCATGTAAGAAGCGGCTGTAGTAACATCATTGGATCGAACAATTTCCCCTTTGTTTCTAGCATCACGGAGTTTTTTCTCAGTAGGGTCATGAGTTTTTTCGTTATCATCAACTTGATTACTCATGGAATAATGTCAAATGGCCAAATAATGAACTGAGAAATATTATCAACCCAAACTTTAGTTATAGCGGTACTAATCAACATAAATATAAATAAAGTACTCCACGTAATGAAAGGAGCTCCAACAAATATAACCATTAATTGGGGCATAGCGCGATTGATTGCTCCCAATGTTATATTATAAATCAAGGATAATAATATAAATGGGGCAGAGAGTTGGAACGCTAATGAGAAGCAATGCGCTATTTGATTTGTTCCCCATGTAACCACTTGATTTGGATCTGGGAATATACCTATTTTTAATAAGGAGTAGGAGCTTAGTATTAAAAGAAAGGTATGAACATGAAGATCTAATACAAAAAAAATAGTTACAGCCGCCATCGTAAGAAGTTGGCCAATGGCTGGCATAGGGTCGGAAAAAGCACCAGCTGATATTTGAGCTAATGATGTAGATTGTGCTGCGATTGAACCAGCTATTTGCATAGCTAAAATAAAAAGGCGCAGACCAATACCTAGTAATAAGCCAACTACCGGTTCAGTAAAGCTCAATAAAAATACATTATAGAGTGAGGGAGGAGGAACGCTATCTATAAAAGGTAATATAGGAATACTTAAAACAATACTAAATAAAAGCTTAAACCTAATAGGTATTGTTTGCTCTCCTATGCCCGGCATGAATGCAATAAAGGCACCAACCCTTAAAAATATAATATAGGCTGGCCATAAACTTATCCCAGTTAACTCGGTAAGTAAGACATAGTTTTTCATGCAGGAACAATACCTACTAGGGCCGGACGAGCATCATACCCCAACTCTTCAAATGATAAAACTGGGCTGGTAATACCTTTCACGGCCAATAAAGTTGTGATAAATCGCCTACGTTTAGATGATGTTATTATGGCAGATGAAATCCCATTTTCGCCACTTTCTGTGATTTGATTTGCGAGACCTGTTGTCAATTTCTCGAACAGTTCTGGCGGCAATGCGATATCATATCCTGATCGGTCGCCCTCTACATGGAAACTTGCAAATATTTCTTCCCATTCTGGTGCCAGCTGTATGAGCGGTACTGTTCCGTCCGCGCGCTTGAGGTCGGCAATGATCTGCGCGCCAAGGCGCTGTCTGACAAGCTCACAAATAGTTTCGGGAAGATTTGTTGTGCCGCGTACCTCGGCGATGGTTTCCAGTATAACAGGCATGTTGCGGATCGATACACGTTCAGCCAACAGCAGTCGCAAAACTGAATGTAATGTGTCGATGGATACTTTTTCAGGTATTAATTCATCGAGTAGCCTTCGATTGGCGGTTGCGCGCTCTTCATTTGACAACATGGTCATCTCGTCAAGAATCCGTCTGAGAGATTTAAGTGTCAATAATTTCTGAAAGCCGTTTTTGATGATTTCAAGCAAATGTGTTGCAAGAACTTCGGTTGGTGCGATTACAGTAACCCCTCTAAGAGCGGCTTTTTCTTGATCGCGGTGGCTAATCCAACGTGCGGGTGCACCATAAACGGGCTCTGAAACATCATTTCCTATAGGCAGCCCATCCTGTACATCTGGTAATAGGGTGAGCATCATATCTGGCCGCAGAATGCCTATTCCGGCTTCGACGCCGTGAATGTAAATTACATAATGTCCAGCATCCAACATGGTGTTATCGGTAAGTCGGATCTCTGGCATTATGAATCCAAATTTTTGTGCAATGTGGCGCCGCATATTTGTTATTCTCGCCTCCAGACCGGTTGCGGGATCGAGAACCATTCCAATTAAGTCCTCTGCAAACTCAATGTGTATATCGTCAAGATCGAGGGTATCGCCTAATGATTTTGGCACAACGTCCTCCAGCGGTTGGGAAACGCTTTCTGTTTCTTCAACTCGTTCTTTTCGATAAATATGAAAAGCCAAGCCACCGAGCGCTAAAGCACCAGCCATAAACGGTACAAACGGTAGTCCTGGCACCAATGCAAACAAACCCATTAACCCTCCAACGGCGGCGAGAGCGCGGGGGTCTCTGGATAGTTGGGATAGCATTGCCGTGTCTAGGGCGCCCTTCGTACCGCCGCGCGCTAATAACAATGCTGATGCAAAAGAAATGACGACGGCGGGGATTTGACTAACAAGACCGTCTCCAACAGTTAGAATAGCATATGTTTCAAAGGCGGACGTTACTGGCATATTATGAACAAAAACGCCCATAGCCAAACCAACCAAAAGATTGAGCAGTGTTATTAAAAGACCAGCGACGGCGTCACCGCGAACGAATTTTGATGCTCCATCCAAGGAGCCAAAAAAAGTTGTTTCTTGTTGTTCGCATTCCCTTCGGTTTTTTGCCTCTTCATGAGTTATGGCTCCAGCGGCGAGATCGCTGTCAATAGCTAATTGTTTGCCTGGCATACCGTCCAGAGCAAAACGGGCGCCAACCTCTGCCATCCTCGTTGCGCCTTTGGTAATAACGGTAAAATTAACGATAAGTAATACACCAAAAACGACTAAGCCTAATAATATGTTTCCACTCATTACAAAGTCGGCAAAACTTTGTATCACATTTCCAGCGGCGTTGGTGCCAGTGTGGCCTTCTCCAATGATAAGCTTTGTTGATGAAACATTAAGCGATAGCCTTAACATCAAAGAAACTAATAAAACTGTTGGAAAAGCAGAAAAATCTAGCGGCTTTTCAGCAAAAAGGGCAAGAGTAAATATTAATATTGCCAATGCAAAGGACGCAGAGAGCCCAACATCTAAAACCCAAGAGGGAACAGGCAAGATCATCATGACAATAATAGCCATCAAGGCAAATGCCATTGCAATAGATCCAGCAGATTTTAGGCTATCAAAAGTAAAACTGGGCATTGGGAAAGGCATCTTTATTAAAAAGTACTGTGGAAAACAGAGGTAACATTTGACATATCAGTTCAGAAACGATCTCAGCGAAATGATTGTCAAAATGTGATAGG
>JAQXDR010000054.1 GCA_029251265.1 Pseudoprimorskyibacter sp.
ATGGGTTCTACAATCCGCGCCGACGCCACTCAGCATTGGGCTGGAAAAGCCCCGTCGCTTTCGAAAGGAAAGTGGCTTAAACGAGCACTTGGGGCGGCACGAAACCGTGACAGGTCCATTGCGTATCGTAAGCTACGACCGATCAGTACTGGTCGAACTCCACAAATTGTGAATGTGAACCAAATTATGAGAGGCTTTTTCGCGGGTCTCAACGCCGCAGTCAGGAGGCCGAACCTGGACTGTCTGCGCGTCGCTGAACATACGTTCTCACAGGAAAACGAGATCATTTCTGAGCCTAAAATGAGCCTAGAAAACCAAAAGGACCTAGCCATTTCTGGCTAAGTCCTTGTAATTTTTGGCTCCGGCGGTAGGGATCGAACCTACGACCAATTGATTAACAGTCAACTGCTCTACCGCTGAGCTACGCCGGATCACTCGGCGTGTATTAGCAATCACAATCGCGGGCGTCCAGTGGCATTTCACATCAAAATGCAAATTCTTTAGAGACGCTCGAAAATAGCATTCGGGTTCAGTTCATCTCTAAAATCAACAACCGATTTACCTTGTAAATCAATTAAGTGCGCCAGTACGTTGCGTGTGGCAGCGGGCATTAGGCCGGGTGGTGTATCGAGGTAAACCCGCTTTGCAAGTTCAGCAGCATTTGCAGGTCCCTTTGATAATGCATCTAAAATGGCTGCCTCACGCGCCAAACGGTGCTGGACAAGCCAATCCAGGCGCTCAGCTGGAGCCTCGATTGCGTCACCGTGTCCGGGCAAAAAAGTCCTCCATGAACGTGATTGCAACATCGCACAGGAAGCCATGAAATCTGTCAGGTCGCCATCAGGGGGAGAGACTAATGACGAGGCCCAACCCATGACGTGATCTCCACAGAACAAAGTGTCGTCCAATGCAAAGCTTAAATGATTTCCCATATGACCGGGGGTATGCAGCGCATGTAGGCGCCAATCAGAGCCCTTCACACAAGCTTCATGAGCCAACTCAACGTCCGGCACAAAGGCCGCATCGACGCCTTCTCCGCCTCCTATAGAACCCTGATCGGCCAGTATTTGCATGACTGAACTGCGTCCCGCATGCGCCGGGCCAAAGCCATATACTGGTGCTCCTGTTTTGCGCGAAAGATCAGTTGCCAAAGGGGAATGGTCCACATGGGCGTGGGTCACGAGAATAGCCGAGATTTTCTGCCGGGCGGTCAGTGCATTCAAGATGGCGTCCAAATGCGGCTCCATCGAAGGACCGGGGTCGATCACGGCAAGGTCTTGCGTCCCCACAAGATAGGTATTTGTCCCGCGAAATGTCATAGGAGACGGATTGGGGGCAACGATGCGTTTGATCAAGGGCGACAGCGCCTCTGGCTTCCCGATTACGGGACGGAAACTAGGGTCTGGATCAATCATGGCCACTTTTCCTTTTGCGAATGGTGCCCTACGCTTAAACCATGTTCTTTACTACGCTCAAACGCTATATGCCTCGCGGCCTTTATGGGCGGGCAGCCCTTATTCTTGTGTTGCCTGTTGTGACATTGCAGCTGGTCGTCTCGGTTGTCTTCATTCAGCGCCATTTTGATGGCGTATCGCGGCAGATGAGTACCGAATTGGCCCGCGCATTGACGGTTGCACTTGACTACGGGCCAGAATTGGAACGGGCCCTGACCTTTGATGTACGCCGCTATGACGATCCATTGCCAGCTAAAGATACGCGGCAATGGTATGATTTGTCCGGGGTCATCGTTGCAAACACGTTACGCGATGAATTGCCGGGGTTGAAACGCGTTCTTCTTCCTGATGATCGACGATTGATCCTCTATATCCTGCACGAAAATGAAATGCTGGAGGTCACAGTCAGTCGACGCAGGGCATCAGCCTCCAATCCCCATCAATTGCTTGTGCATATGGTGTTTTTCGGGGTGTTGATGACGGCCGTCGCCTATCTGTACCTGCGTAACCAACTGCGTCCCATCACGCGTCTTGCCGCGGCCGCCGAAGCCTTTGGTCGGGGACGCAATGTGCCATATTCCCCCTCTGGTGCGATAGAGGTCAGGGCTGCTGGCAATGCCTTTCTGGATATGCGTGCGCGGATCGAACGCCAGATAGAGCAGCGCACCATGATGCTGTCGGGGGTCAGCCACGATATGCGCACGCCATTGACACGTCTGAAGTTGGGTCTTTCTTTGCTAGAACATGAAGACCGGGATGATTTGGAACGCGACGTCGATGATTTGCAGGGTTTGCTCGATGACTTCCTTGATTTTGCGCGGGGTGAGGCCCAGTCAGGACAATCAGAACTGACTGATCCTGTTGCATTGACCTCGGATATTGTTGCGAACGCGCAGCGTATGGGGCGTAATGTGACGTTGGTTGAGCATTCGGGCGCAGGGCTTGTTGGTATGCGTCCATTGTCAATAAAGCGCGCATTGGGAAATCTTATCAACAATGCAATGCGGTATGGAACACAGTGCGAGGTGTCTGTTCTGCTGACGGATCGTTCGTTGTGCTTGCGGGTCGAGGACGACGGTCCCGGTATCCCGGCAGACCGCAGGGAGGAGGCCTTGAGGCCCTTTGCCCGGCTGGACCCCGCACGCAATCAAGATCGTGGGTCGGGGGTTGGGCTTGGTCTTGCAATAGCTGCAGATATTGCGCGCAGTCATGGCGGTGTCTTGCGACTGGGCGCAAGTTCACGTCTTGGTGGCTTGCAGGCCGATATTGTCCTGGCACGTTAGGGCAGGTCTTGACCTTGGTCTTGCAGCCTGCAACCCATAGCAAATGATACGAAAAGAGCATGGTGTTATGGCGGATCTGAAAAAACGCAGCGGTGGACAAATCTTGGTGGATCAGCTGCTGATACATGGAGCGACCCATGGGTTTTGCGTGCCGGGAGAAAGTTATCTTGAGGTGTTGGACGCTCTTTATGATGTCAAAGAGCGGTTCACACTGGTCAATGCGCGCCACGAAGCAGGCGCTGCAAACATGGCGGAAACCTGGGGTAAACTGACGGGTCGACCTGGCATCGCGATGGTGACACGCGGCCCCGGCGCCACGCATGCCTCTGTTGGTGTGCATATCGCTCGGCAGGACAGCACACCGATGATTTTACTGGTCGGGCAGGTGGCCCGGCACATGCGTGGTCGTGAAGCCTTTCAAGAGGTGGACTACCGCGCATTCTTTGGTCCCATAGCAAAGTGGGTTGAAGAAATCGAAGATCCCATGCGTATCCCCGAAATAATGTCGCGCGCCTTTCGAACGGCGATGTCGGGACGACCGGGTCCTGTGGTCTTGTCATTGCCCGAAGATATGTTGACGGAACAGGTGTGTGTGGCTGACGCTATGGCGGTCGGCGTCCCCACGCGAGCAGGCGTTGGACAGGCGCAAATAAGTGCTCTGCAAGACGTTTTGAAAACAGCCGAGCGCCCAATTGGCATATTTGGGGGCGGGTGGTCCGATCCGGACGCCATGGCTTTGACCGATTGGGCAAAACGTCTGAAATTACCGCTGGTTGCAAGTTTTCGACGACAGGATTCAATCGATAATACCAGCGCGGTCTATTGTGGCACATTAGGCACGGCCGCAGGTCCCGCGCTCAAAGCGCGCTTACGCGATGCGGATACGGTTCTTTTGCTTGGCACGCGGCTTAGCGAGATATCCACCGACGGATATGCTTTCCCAGACCCTGAAACGACACGGTTCGTGCATGTCTATCCGGAGGCCGAGGAAATTGGCCGCGTGTGGCCAGCCGATTTGGCAATTCAGGCAGATGCCGGCGCACTAGCGCAGGATCTGGCCATGACAGAAGGCGATGACTGGCCCGAGTGGACGCAGTGGTGTGCATCTATGCGCGCGGATTATGTTGCTGACAGCACAGCTGGCGCTTATCCCGGACCGCTGGATCTTGGACAATGCATGATCGAGTTGCAGGCGCTTCTACCGGTGAACGCAATTGTGACAGTGGATGCAGGAAATCATACCGGATGGGCGCAACGGTTTTTACAATACACACGTCCGGGACGTTTGATCGGGTCAACTTGCGGATCGATGGGGTATGCGGTTCCCGCCGCTGTTGCAGCCAGCCTGCAAAACCCTGATCGTGTCGCCGTGGCATGTGTGGGCGATGGCGGCTTTCAAATGTCTGGTATGGAACTCGCCACCGCGTCGCAGTTTGGCACGCGCCCGATCATTTTGCTCTTTAACAACGGCAGTTATGGCACAATTCGCATGCATCAAGAGCGCGACCACCCTGGCCGCGTGTCAGGAACCGAAATAGTGGGTGCGGATTTTCAAAAGCTGGCGCAAGGTCTGGGTGCGCTTGCCATTCGGGTTTCAGAAACATCGGAATTTACCCCAGCACTTAAAAGGGCTCTGTCCGCGCGACAGCCTGTTGTTATCGAACTGTCATGTGATCCGGCACAGATCTCAACGCGCGGTCGTTTGGGCTAAAATAGCTTGGACGGCCCGTGGACGTCAGCTTGGTCCAAACCAAGGTCATGTTAAATCCGCTGATTGCTTAGACTTATATCAAAGGGGGCGTAGCTGGCATTGGGTTCTGATCTTCATTTATCAGCCAATGGCCAGCTGCTTCTTTTACTACTTTAAGTCATTCGTTTGATTTGGTTTGAGTTCTTGGCCGTGTGCCGCCTTGAGATATGGTATCGTCACTGTGGTATCGTCACTGTGCAAGGTTCGGCATTTCTAACCAGCTCCTGATTTGTATAATTTGCGTCGTGGACTTCGTGGTTCTTTTGAATTGTCCTCTCGGCCAAAAATTAAAAGATCAAGGGCGTAGATTGCAGCAATTGTGCTGTAGATTACGAGGCTCATGGTGTGTCTCCGTGGGTTGCTTATCACCGAGAACACCGTGGAAAGGTGTCTTAACATAGGC
>JAQXDR010000056.1 GCA_029251265.1 Pseudoprimorskyibacter sp.
CATAAGCCATACAATTCGGGTATGTTATAATATATCATTTCAACGAAGAAGCAAAATTACACACAACTTAAACAGGTGTTCTTTTGACAATTTAAAATATGGTATTTGAAAAACTCAAATCGAGTCATACGAACGAATGTTGCGAATAAGACCCGAGTCTATGACAGTTTGCGAATGAACCTTGATGTGCATAAGCTTCAAAAAACGCATGAGCCGCCCCGACTATTCAAGCTGGGACGGGCGCTACGACAACGTCGTCACGTCTAACTTTGGATGTTCATAATCGGCGATCGGATGCAGCCAAAAAAGACTACGCATCCCATCAGGTGGTAACCTGAACTTCGGTTAAAGTTGGGTGGGGTTTGGTGCGTCGCCATAAACATCAACCGGATCGAATGTCTTGGTGTCTTCCAAAATATCTAGCGGTTGGCCCGCGTTGGCCCCAACCGGAACCGATCGGTAAAAACATGACCGATAGCCGACATGACACGACGCACCCGACCCGGCGACCACAACCCGAAGCCAAATCGCATCCTGATCATCGTCAATCCGCGCCTCTACAACCGTCTGGACCAGTCCAGAGGTGGCCCCTTTGTGCCAAAGAGCCTGTCGGGAACGGCTGAAATAGTGGGCCTCGCCCGTCGTGATCGTCAGGCGCAATGCCTCTTCATTCATCATTCCCAACATCAAAACCTCGCCCGTGTGCGCGTCGGAGGTTATGCAAGGCATAAGACCATCTGGATCGAATTTCGGCGCAAGTTGTACGCCCTCTTCAACCTGCACCACCGATTGCCGTGTGTAGAATTTCAGATCGGTCATGTTCGCCCCTTGTGATATGTTATATTATAACATATTTGCTTTTTACGCATGAAGGCCACGTTGTAAAGGGGGATCATCGTGATCAAGACAGACAACGACCGGGTTCCCGTAACGTTGCTCACTGGGTTTTTAGGCGCAGGAAAAACGACACTTCTGAACCATATCATCCGCGATCCTGATGCTGGTCGCATTGCCGTTATTATAAACGAATTCGGTGATATAGGGCTTGATCATGATCTTATCGAGGCGGCAACCGAAGAGACTATCCTGATGCAGTCGGGATGCGTGTGTTGTTCGATCCGCGGGGACCTTATCAACACTCTGGGCGCGCTTATGGCACGGCGCAATCGGAACGATCTGGATTTTGATCGTGTGATCATTGAAACGACGGGGATAGCAGACCCGGGACCAATCCTACACAGCCTTGTCGTGGATCAGATTGTTGGGCCGTACTACCATATGGACGGAATTGTCACGCTCGTAGATGCAGCGACGGGATCGTCCACCTTGGCTAAGCAATTCGAAGCGGTTCATCAGGCTGCCGTTGCAGATATACTCGTTATCACAAAAACCGATCTTGCCGGTCCAGAGCAAATCACAGATCTCGAACAAAGGTTGGATACGATCAACAATACAGCCCAACGTATCTGGGCAGACCGCGGCCGGGTGGCTGCGGGGGCGTTGTTTGGACTTTCCGCTATGCGCGCGCAGGCGTCATCACGTGACCTGGCAAAGTGGTTAGGTCAGACCTCTGCGCATGCTGGATGCAATAGTGCGCATTCAGGCTCGGTCTCACCGTCTGACAGCAAGCCCACGGCGCACGCCCAAGTCGCGCCTAAGCCACATGCGCACCATGACCACCACATTGTCTCTGCTGCAATCGAGCTTGCAGACCCGATCGCGGCTGATGTCTTCGACTTTTGGCTTGATAGTTTGATCGCACTCAGGGGGTCTGACATCCTACGCGTCAAAGGCATCGTGTTTCTCGAAGATATGGACTGGCCTTTTGTATTTCATGGCGTCCAACATATCTTTGATGCGCCTGTACCGTTGAAATCGTGGTCGGGAAAAGGCAGGTCGAGCCGTGTTGTGGTGATTGCGCGCGAGATGGACGAAGACGCGTTAAAAGCATGCCTCCAAACCCTTCGCATCCAGTCTAGAGAGGGCTCTGAGACAGCCGATGGCATGATGGTTCACAGCGCAGAAATGCCTTTTTGACCCATGTTGCAGCTTTTCAATTCTATGGGCCGAAAGGTCGAGCGCTTTGTCCCGCAAGATCCTGAACATGTCAGGATGTATATCTGCGGCCCAACCGTCTATTCCTTTGCCCATATTGGCAATGCGCGTCCTGCTGTCGTCTTTGATGTCCTTGCACGGGTGCTGCGTGACCTATACCCAAAATTGACTTACGCACGCAACATAACGGATGTGGATGACAAGATCATGGCGGCGGCCTTGGACGCAGGGGTGACATGCGACAATATCGCCGCGCGCTTTACCTCTGCCTATCACGCAGACCTTGCTGCACTGGGCGTTATGCAGCCCGATATCGAACCCCGCGCGACCCAACATATCGACCATATGGTCGCAATGATCCAAGGCTTGATTGCAGCCGGTCACGCCTATCCGGCCCGGGGTCATGTCCTGTTTCATATACCAAGTTTTCCCCAGTATGGACGCCTGTCAGGCGCAAACCCCGACGAAATGTTGGCAGGGGCGCGGGTTGAGGTCGCCCCTTGGAAACGCGATCCGCGTGATTTTGTACTTTGGAAACCGTCTCAGGCCAGTCAACCGGGATGGGACAGCCCTTGGGGATTTGGCCGTCCCGGATGGCACATCGAATGTTCCGCGATGATCCGCGCCCACATGGGTGAGACGATTGATATTCACGGCGGTGGGATCGATCTGCGCTTTCCACATCATGAAAATGAAATCGCCCAAGGTACCAAAGCCCGCTTTTGGCTTCATAACGGGCATGTCACGGTGTCTGGTGCCAAGATGTCAAAGTCTCTGGGCAATGTGCTGCTGGTGCGCGATTTGCTATCCGAGGTACCCGGTGAAGCAATCCGTTACGCATTATTGGGCGCGCATTACCGCCAGCCTTTGGACTGGACACCACAGACACCGCGCGCCGCGCGTGCTGCACTTGACCGTCTCTATGGTGCGCTTCGTACACAATCAACCACTCAAGCCAGAGCTGACGATATGGTGCCGGTGGTGCGCGCTCTGCAAGACGATCTCAATACACCGGCCGCCCTCGCCGCCTTGCACAGACTTGCCAAACAGGTGCACGCCACTGCCGATCTACGGCGCAAGGCGGAACTGGCTGCTGCGCTCCGGCAGGCCGGTGCGTTTATGGGACTGCTCGGGCAGGATGCTATGGAATGGACGCAAGCAGGTGCGAATGACGCAGCCCGTATCGACAAGCTGGTTCTGGCGCGCGCGAATGCACGGTCAGACCGCGACTGGGCGCGTGCCGATGCCATCCGGCAAGAGCTTGCGGAGTTGGGGGTAGAGATCGAGGACAGCGGCGATCAAACCCGTTGGCGGGTGCGCACATGAGGGCTGTATTTGTCTGGCTACTGATCCTACCTATCAGGGCCTATCGCCTTTTTCTGTCGCCGTGGCTGGGCCATTCCTGCCGGTTCCAGCCAAGCTGTTCTGCATACGCGATCGAAGCCTTGCAAATCCACGGACCTGTGCGGGGTCTTTGGCTGACAGTCCGACGCATCACACGTTGTCATCCCTGGGGTGCGTCCGGGTTCGATCCGGTTCCCCTTGTCACGAAACGAAAGACCATGAAATGATCCATGTCCATTTGCCCGATGGGGCGACGCGCGCGCTAGACGCTGACAGTACCGCCGCAGATCTGGCAACCGCTATCAGCCCCAGTCTTGCGAAACGAACAGTCGCAGTTGTTGTCAACGATGGTATTTGCGACCTGTCCGCACCGTTGCCCGATGGTGCCAATGTCGAGTTGGTGATGCGCACTGATCCGCGTGCTCTGGACTTAATCAGGCATGATCTGGCTCATATACTTGCCGAGGCTGTGCAAGATCTCTGGCCACAGACCAAGACGGCCATCGGACCAGCTATCAAGCATGGTTTTTACTATGATTTTGACCCCGAAACACCTTTTACCCCAGAGGATTTGCCGGTCATTGAAAAGAAAATGCGCGAAATTATTGCGGCTAAAACGCCTTTCACCTGCGAGATCTGGACCCGTGCCGAGGCCCGCGCACATTTCGAAAAAGTGGGTGAGATCTATAAACTGGCTTTGCTGGATGCGATCCCAGAAGGGCAACCCATCACAATTTACAGACAGGGCAACTGGCTGGATCTTTGCAGAGGGCCGCACATGCGCCACACCGGCGATATCGGTGCCGCCTTTCAACTGACACATGTGGCCGGCGCTTATTGGCGCGGCGATTCTAACAACAAGATGCTGAGCCGGATCTATGGAATCGCCTTCGCGGACAAAGCCGCACTTGATGCCCACAAAACAATGATGGCTGAGGCCGAAAAGCGCGACCACCGGAGACTTGGACGGGACATGGATCTGTTCCACTTTGAAGACGTCGCACCCGGGTCCGTCTTTTGGCATCCGCGCGGCTGGCGTTTGTTCCAGACGTTGATCGGCTATATGCGCACACGGCAGGACGCAGCCGGATATGTCGAGGTGAATTCGCCAGACATCATGGACAGAGCCCTGTGGGAGACGTCTGGTCATTGGCAGAACTATCGCGAAAACATGTTTCTTGCGACCACTCAAGACGACCGCGATTACGCGCTCAAACCAATGAATTGCCCGGGTCATATGTTGATTTATGGTCAGGGCACAAAAAGTTACCGTGACCTGCCCCTGAAGATTGCAGAATTTGGCAAGGTACACCGCTATGAACCTTCGGGCGCGTTGCACGGTTTGCTGCGCGTGCGCAGCTTTACCCAAGACGATGCCCATATCTATTGCACACCAGACCAACTGACCGACGAGTGCCTGAAGGTAAATGATCTGGTGCTTTCGATCTATCGTGATTTCGGGTTCGATGACGTGCGGATCAAACTGTCGACCCGCCCCGAAAACCGGATTGGCAGCGATGAAAGCTGGGATCGTTCAGAAGAGGCCCTGCGCACGGCGCTCGACAAGGCGGGACGTCCCTATACGATCTTTGAAGGCGAAGGCGCATTCTACGGTCCAAAGCTGGAATATGTCCTTCGGGATGCGATCGGACGGGATTGGCAATGTGGCACCTTGCAGGTGGACTTCAATTTGCCGGAACGCTTCAAGACGACCTATGTGGCACCCTCTGGCGAAAAGTTGCCGCCAGTGATGCTTCATCGCGCGCTGTTTGGGTCACTGGAACGCTTTGCTGGAATTTTGATCGAACATCATGCGGGCCACTTGCCCTTCTGGCTGACGCCTGTGCAGGCTGTTGTGGCGACTGTGACTGACGCGGCAGACGATTGGGCAAACGAGGTCTGCAAATCCCTACGCGCCGTCGGTCTAAGGGTAGACACTGATCTTCGAAACGAAAAGATCGGCTATAAGGTGCGCGAACATGCCCTGAAAAAGGTGCCCGTTCAGATTGCTCTTGGCGCAAGAGAGGCCAAAGACCGGACGATCACACTACGTCAACGCGGAACAGATGGCACACGGACGCTTCCGCTGGCCGACGCCACAGCTGTGCTTTTACAGGCATCAAAGCCCCCTTTTGGGCGGCTTTGATGTCACCTGGTGGACCCCGATCACAGACGGAAAGACTGGTCTATATTTATCGCCACATTAGAGCTGTATCAGTCTTCTATCTATCTAAGATCGCTATGGTTTCCATCTGGACGTCGCCAGACCTACGATCTTCGGCACGCCCTGCGGTCATGCGAAAGGCAAATATAGTCAGCATATCGAATGTTATGGTGGATGGTTTGGCTGGCGGCGCAATCGTCCCAACCAAATTCAAATCCGCGGCTCTTTCATACACTTTTCATCACCTTGAAAAAACCACTGAGCAGATCACACCAACCAATCGCATCTATGGTCCTGTTGGTCAGGACTGGAGGCTCAAGGCGTCACATATAGTGCGGCAGGCCGCTTCGCTGTCGCGATAAATGTACGGGCATCTTGTTTAAACTTGGATCCATGAGGAAGACAATTGATCACATCTCAAAACCTATTGGCTGCACGTACCCTGTGGGGTGAACAGAAAATTGCCATCTCTAAAGCTTATGAACAGACTGGGCTGGAGGCTGCGCGCAGCGTTGCGATGGCCCATATTGACGCAAACTACGGCTACGCTTTGGGTCCTGTCATGTTCAAGCCGACGATGGCCGGCGGCGCCCAAACCTTTCGCCCGACCAAGCAAGGTGCCCTGGCCTATTTCTGCGGACATTCCGACGAATACCCTCTTGATGGAGGCTTTGCCTTAAGGGGCTGGCGAGCCATGGACAGCGTGACATCGGCTGAATTCATAGAAGGCGATATCGCCATGTGGATGGGCTGGATTATTCTAACCGACAAGGCGGGACACGATACCAAAGTCGACAAGAGCTTTGGCTACAAAAGAGGGCCCAACGGGGTTCTTCGCATCGTGCTGCATCATTCCTCCCTGCCCTACAAACCTTAACCCGACAGACAGCGCGCTTTTTGATATCGAAAGGACCGAGATGACAGCGATTTCGACCCTGTTTTGCACTGGGCAAAGTGGACTTTATAGCGGTTCGACATCTGATGCCGTATCGGCAATGTTTGCCCACATCATGCAAACACAGTATATGTGCCCGCAGCTTCACACATGCCGTGGCAACCCAAGATGCAAGCATCGCATCGAACCTGTGAGCATTCGACTGGCCTGCACATATTGCGGCACCGGCACACACGACGGTGCCGCCAAAAACGGGTCTCGGCCAGACCACGTCCCAACCTTGCCGACGGGGTCACCAATCATCTTACGTGGCGCTCATCGGCCCACCCCCCCTGTGTCAGGACTGTCGCATCCCGCCTCCCCGATCGAAGGCACCAATGAGACCCGGCTTGTTCACCAGCTGGCGCCGGTCGCCGGCCCTTACCAAGAGCCCAAAAAACATTTCATGCACTGACAAAGCACCAAAAGGGAGATCTGAAATGAAAACACGCGCCGCAATCGCCTGGGAACCGAACCGTCCCCTTGAAATCGAAGAGATAGACCTTGATGGTCCCAAAGAGGGAGAGGTTCTGGTTCGGATCGTCACCACCAGCCTGTGTCATACAGACGTCTTCACCTTGTCAGGAGAAGATCCAGAAGGCCTTTTTCCCTGCGTTCTGGGACATGAAGGCTGTGGCGTTGTCGAAGAAATTGGACGGGGCGTTACGTCGGTCAAACCCGGTGATTACGTTATCCCTCTCTATATTCCCGAAGATCCCAACTGCGCCTACATAAAATCCGGCAAAACAAATCTGTGCCAGACGATCCGAAAGACACAAGGCGCAGGGGTCATGCCCGATGGGACCTCGCGGTTTTCATATAAGGGCAAACAGATTTTGCATTATATGGGAACCAGCACATTTAGCGAATATACCGTGCTGCCCGAAATTTCGGTCGCCAAGATATCAAAAGAGGCCCCCTTGTCGAAAGCGTCTGTGATGGGCTGCGCTGTTCCCACCGGCATGGGGGCCGTGCGCAACACCGCCAAGGTCGAGCCCGGGGCAACAGTTGCTGTCTTCGGTCTGGGTGCCGTCGGCATGGCCGTAATCCAAGGGGCCGTTATGAGCGGTGCATCACGGATCATCGGTATTGATATCAACCCAACCAAGTTTCTTCTGGCCAAAGCCCTTGGAGCAACTGACTGCATCAATCCAACAGACTACGATGATCCCATTCAAGATGTGCTGGTCGATATGACAGGGGGTGGTCTTGATTACACGTTCGAGGCGGTCGGTAATGTGAGCCTGATGCGCGCGGCTTTAGAATCCTGTCACAAAGGCTGGGGGGAATGTACGGTGATCGGCGTCGCCGGGGCGGGACAAGAAATATCAACCCGACCTTTTCAGCTGGTCACTGGCAGGGTTTGGCGCGGCACCGCTTTTGGGGGTGTAAAAGGACGTAGCGAACTGCCGGGAATGGTTGACGAGTGGTTGCGTGGCGACTTCAGTGTTGATCCTTACATCACCCACCACATGACACATGGCCAGATCAACACCGCGTTTGATTTACTAAAAGCAGGCGAATCCATACGCTCGGTGATTCACTTCCAGCCTGATGAGACAATGACTGTAAACTCACTGCCTGGAATAGTGGTGCCCGACTAAAAATCCGAATACCTGCGACCGGAAAAGGCGGTCGGTCGCAGGTTTGAAACATGTTTGACCAACCCCGTGCACTTGCAAGGGGATCACGATGGGCAAAAAAAAACGCCAGCAAACACTTTAAAACACCTTATCAATTTGGTGGGCGCACAGGTCATGCCGACAAGGAAAGATCGACCAAAAGCACACATAGCATTAAACCAATGCAGCCCCTGGTAGGGCGGCGTAGTTCCGTTGTCACGTGACGCAGCACGACGCGTCAGAATACAAGCGGTGCCACCCAGATGTTAAGTCCACAGCCCATTCGGATTCAGTTGTAATCTAAGCAACTTAGAACAGGTGATAAATCCAGACCTACGCCGTCTGGGTCAGCCCCACTTGCTCGGACCTTAATAAGGCCCTGCAAGCAGTTTCTATAATATTTAATGTTCCAGCAGGTTCATTTTGATGACCATAGAACCCGCAACAACAAGAGATTAGTCAGGCTGCATTTCAAAACGGACGCGCCCGACCGGAATACCCAACCGGGTGACAATCGCGTCATTAATAACGCGGCCATCCCGCCCAAAATAAATGACGTCCTCGAATCCCAATCTGGTAACGTCGTCACCTGCCCGAAAATCAGCCAAATAAGACAGACGAATGTCACGACCGGTTTCAATCACTTCGGCCTGTCCAACGGTGTCTTCGCGGCGCCCTATCCAACGCCCCGCACCCGCACGATCAAAAACCCATGTCAGGCGGTTCTGTTCGCCATCTTCATAGAAAAAATCTTCAACAACTGTCAGCCGATCCTTGTGCAGACGGCTGTTAAGACGGGCAGAAAAGCGGCGTTCAGATTGGGTGAGGTCTACGCGAAACACGCCTGTTCCGGTAGCGCGACCTGAAAAAGCCGTATCGAGCGTAATAGGTGCAAGGGGTCCTTTGGGTGGCGCAGGGACGCGCGCGCACGCTGCCACACCGAGGGTACCAATAAGTAAAGATCTACGCGTAATCGACATAATCTGTCCTGTTCAAAGAGGTGCTTGCGTGCACTTTGTGTGACTTAAAACGTAGATCAAAATACGACGTGATCTACATTTATTTCGTCAAACGAAAAGCTTCCGGAAACAGGATAAACCACTTGGACAAAATCGCGCGTTAAGACAGTCGATCGGGGATGTTGCCTCAAGATAATGCGTCGCCGCCTGTTCGTGATGTTTTTGGCATGTGTCAGGATCCTACCTCAACACGGTCGAAAATACCTTGCCATTTTCGACCGGTTTAGGAACCGCGTTGTCTGACATTACAATTGGTCAAACCGTTTAACCTCATTTGCTAAAGGCTGGCCAAAAGGACATAAAGCCATCAATAACACTGGGTAACGTCCAAATGCGGCCGCCTTTAACGTCGCAATATGCGCTCGAACCGAAGTTGAATAAAAAAATTTAGAGGTTCATTCGTACAACGAATAATTTATTTTGGTGTAGCTTGGTCAAAAAAATATGAACACCAACATCCAGAGTTTAGAAATTTTTGGACTGTAACCCAT
>JAQXDR010000062.1 GCA_029251265.1 Pseudoprimorskyibacter sp.
GGGCAGGGCGCGCTTTGCGCGCCCTGCCCCCAGCCCCGGATCGGACGCCTTAAGGCGTCCGATCTTGCTTCGATACACAATGCGATGTCATGTAAATGAAAATCCAACAATGAGTTTCCTGTTATGCCACTTACTATGAACAAGGACGTCTTTATAACTGCGGCCATTACGGGATCTGGAGGCACACAAAACCGTAGCCCTCATGTTCCACGTTCGCCAAAACAAATCGCCGAAAGTGCTATTGCTGCCGCAAAAGCAGGTGCAGCCGTGGTGCACTGCCATGTACGCGATCCTGAAACTGGCGTGCCATCCCGGCGCTTGCAGTATTATCGCGAGGTTACAGATCGCGTTAGGGGTGCTGATGTGGATGTGGTTTTGAACCTAACCGCTGGAATGGGGGGCGATATGGTGTTCGGTGGTGTCGAAAAGCCTCTGCCAACAGCCGCGGGAACGGATATGATTGGTGCCAGTGAGCGGGTGGCTCATATAGCAGAGTGTCTTCCTGAAATCTGCACTCTTGATTGTGGGACCATGAACTTTGCGGAGGCCGACTATGTTATGACCAATACCCCGGGTACATTGCAGGCTATGGGACGAATGATGACCGAACTTGGGGTAAAACCCGAAATTGAAGCCTTTGACACCGGGCACCTTTGGTATGCAAAGCAACTGGTGACCGATGGTATCCTAAAAAGCCCGGCATTGGTCCAACTTTGCATGGGTGTCCCCTGGGGGGCTCCTGATGATCTTAATACGTTTATGGCAATGGTGAATAATGTCCCGCAAGACTGGACGTTCAGCGCCTTTGGTCTTGGCAGACACCAGATGCCTTATGTTGCTGCGTCGGTTCTTGCCGGGGGTCATGTTCGGGTCGGCCTTGAAGACAACCTTTGGCTGGAAAAGGGAGTCTTGGCAACAAATGCACAATTGGTCGAAAAAGCATGTGGTATTATCGAAGGGCTGGGAGCACGGGTTATTGGCCCGCAAGAGGTGCGGGATAAACTGGGATTAATCAAACGCGCTCCAAAATGATGCCTGTTGTTGCACGAAAAACCGACTTACTCGGCCAGACTACGGACCTCGTAACAGGTAGTGGATAAGATTATGTCAGATGTATCCAATGACACGTGGACAGGACCGGCTTGTCTGACGGGCAAAAGAGTATTTATCACAGGTGGTGCGGCTGGCATCGGCGCGGCCTTGGTACGTCGATTTGCCAAGATCGGAGCACGGGTGGCGTTCTGTGATATCGACGAGAGGGCCGTTGTTGCCATGCAAGCTGACGTATCATCTGCCAGAGGGTGGGTGGCAAACGTCACCGATGAAGCCCAGATGGAGACGTGCCTGTCTGCGGTGTTGGACCATCTTGGCGGGATCGATATAGTATGTGCAAATGCTGGCACTGGTGGCCCTACCGGTCTTATCGAAGACCTTGCATATTCGGATTGGATGGACTGTGTTCAGGTGAACCTGGGTGGTGCCTTCTTGGCATGCAGGTGGGCGGCGAAATTAATGCGTGCGCAACAAGGCGGAGTGATTTTGCTGACATCATCGACAGCGGCGCTTGGCGGGTTTCCAAATCGGACACCTTATGCATCCGCCAAGTGGGGCGTTGTCGGCCTGGCCAAAACCTTGGCGTCCGAGCTTGGAGCCTCAGGCGTGCGCGTCAATGCTATCCTTCCCGGATCTGTGTCGGGCGATCGTATTGAGGCAGTCATGCAGCGCACCGCTGCATCACGTGGTGTGTCAGTGGATGTCCTGCGCGCAGAGTTCACAGAAGGCACTGCCATGAAAACTTTTGTTGAAGGCCAAGATATTGCCGATCTTGCGGTGTTTCTGGCATCGTCACAGGCCCGCTATATTTCGGGACAGGCAATCGCAGTCGATGGATTTACGGAGTCTTTGGTATGAAAGTTCAAAAAGCTGCCATTATCGGTGGGGGAGTCATTGGTGGTGGTTGGGCTGCCAGATTTTTACTGAACGGTTGGGATGTGGATATCTTTGATCCCGATCCCGAAGCCGGACGCAAGATTGACGATGTATTGGCCAATGCTCGGCGCGCGTTGCCGGGACTGTACAATCGGGCGCTGCCGAATGAGGGTCGATTGAGATTTGCCACTTCGATGGAGGAGGCTGTCAAAAATGCTTTATGGATTCAGGAAAGTGTTCCCGAGCGGCTGGACGTAAAACATAGAGTTTTAGAGATCTTGTCTGCAGAAAAGGCCAATAATGCGATTTTGGCCAGCTCAACATCGGGCTTTAAGCCGTCGCAATTAAACGAAAAAGGGGCGAACTGTATTGTCGCACACCCGTTTAATCCCGTGTACTTGCTGCCTTTGATTGAGCTTGTCGGTGATCCACAGATTTGCGCGGATGCAGCGGATATATTGCACGAAATCGGCATGTACCCCCTTCGCGTCCGCAAGGAAATTGATGCCCATATCGCGGATCGTTTTCTTGAGGCTGTCTGGCGCGAAGCCCTTTGGTTGGTCAAAGATGGCGTTGCCACCACAGAAGAGATCGACGAAGCGATCCGATTGGGTTTCGGTCTTAGATGGGCGCAGATGGGCCTGTTTGAAACGTACCGCGTTGCCGGTGGCGAGGCGGGTATGAAACATTTCATGGCACAGTTCGGCCCCGCTTTAAAATGGCCATGGACGAAATTGATGGATGTGCCCGACTTTGATGACACGCTGGTCAATTTGATCTCCGGACAGTCCGATACGCAGTCTGGACATATGTCCATCCGCGAATTGGAACGTTTGCGAGATGACAATCTGGTTGGGATTCTGCGTGCGCTGAAACATCGTGGGTCTGCGGCGGGGGCGGTTATTGCCGCCCACGAAGCGGGCCTAGATTGGCCCGAAGGCGATGGTTTGCCTGTCACAGGTGACAGAACCGTCCCGCAAAGCTGGACTGACTATAACGGTCACATGAACGAGACGCATTATCTTGAGGTCGGCAGTCAGGCTACGGACCGTTTTATGGAAATGGTAGGCGCGGACACAGCTTATATTGCAAGCGGTAAAAGTTTCTTTACGGCGGAAAATCACGTGCGTTATTTGGCCGAGGTTCACGCCGGAGATCGGCTGCGGATCACAACCCAAGTGCTGGCAGGCGGTGGCAAGAAGATGCAGCTGTTTCAATTTATCCACCGTGGTGATGGAGAGTTGGCGGCAACCATGGAAACACTTTTATTACATGTGAACCTTGAAACACGACGTACAGAGGTACCCGGGCCAGTGGTTGCAGAACCACTTGCTAAGTGGGTCGAAGCACACGCAGGGCTTGATTGGCCTGAAGGCGCAGGGCGCGTTGGAACGCGTTAAACAAACCGTTTATTTTTGTCGGCGCTGAGGCTTTGGACATGAAACATTCGTAGCGTGCGTCTTTGCCGCGCATCATTTGTGACAGTTTCGCCCCTGTTCGTGTAATGTTCTCTTTTTTTTATTGGATGCGGCCCACGTCTCGATTACTTCTTAACCAAACGGGTCAAGGGGTCACGATATGCCGGAAATGAAGCACATCGAAGTGCGTGGTGCGAGAGAGCATAACCTCAAGGGCATTGACGTCGATATACCGCGCGACCAACTGGTCGTGGTGACGGGGCTGTCTGGGTCGGGAAAATCCTCATTAGCATTTGATACCATCTACGCTGAAGGCCAGCGCCGATATGTTGAGAGTTTATCGGCCTATGCGCGGCAATTCCTCGATATGATGGAAAAGCCCGACGTTGATCATATATCCGGCCTAAGTCCTGCGATTTCGATCGAGCAGAAAACGACATCAAAAAATCCACGCTCAACTGTCGGAACCGTGACCGAAATCTACGACTACATGCGACTTTTGTTTGCGCGGGTGGGCGTGCCATATAGTCCCGCAACTGGGCTACCAATCGAAGCCCAGCAAGTCCAGGACATGGTTGATCGCGTGATGGAAATCGAAGAAGGCACACGCGCCTATCTGCTTGCCCCGATTATCCGTGATCGGAAAGGCGAATACCGCAAAGAATTCTTGGAACTGCGCAAGCAAGGATTTCAGCGTGTCAAAGTGGACGGAGAGTTTTATGATCTAGATGAACCGCCGACCTTGGACAAAAAGTTTCGCCATGACATTGACGTGGTCGTTGACCGGATCATCGTAAAAGAAGGTCTGCAAACGCGTTTGGCGGATTCCTTGCGCACTGCTTTGGATTTGGCTGATGGCATTGCCATTCTTGAAACAGCGCCGCAGGCCGGTGACCCTGAGCGAAAAACGTTTAGTGAAAAATTCGCATGCCCCGTTAGCGGGTTTACTATTCCAGAGATAGAGCCTCGCCTGTTTTCTTTTAATGCTCCATTTGGTGCGTGTCCGGACTGCGACGGGTTGGGTGTTGAACTTTTCTTTGACGAACGTTTGGTCGTGCCGGACGTCACTTTAAAAGTGTCGGATGGTGCGCTAGCGCCATGGCGAAAAGGCAAATCACCGTATTTTCTTCAAACAATCGAAGCCATCGCCAAGCACTACGAGTTCAATAAAAACGCGCGTTGGAAAGATTTGCCTGCGCATGTGAAGCAGGTCTTTCTTTACGGATCTGGTAATGAAGAGATTAAGTTTCGGTATGACGAAGGGGGCCGAGTCTATCAGGTGACACGTGCTTTTGAAGGCGTTATTCCAAATATGGAACGCAGATATCGTGAGACTGATAGCGCATGGGTGCGCGAAGAGTTCGAGAGATATCAGAATAATAGATCATGTGGTTCATGTGATGGATATAGATTGCGTCCCGAAGCGCTGGCTGTGAAAATCGCAGGATTGCATGCGGGTGAAGTGGTGCAGATGTCGATCCGGCACGCGTTGGCATGGGTTGAAAACGTGATGGAAACATTAACCCCACAGCGACAGGAAATCGCCCGTGTTATCGTCAAGGAAATCCGTGAACGTCTTGGGTTTCTTAACAATGTCGGGCTTGAATACCTGACATTGTCACGTGCAGCTGGGACGCTTTCTGGTGGGGAAAGCCAACGTATCCGCCTTGCCAGTCAGATTGGCTCGGGATTGACCGGGGTGCTCTATGTTTTGGACGAGCCGTCCATCGGGCTGCATCAACGTGATAATGATCGCCTTTTGGGTACCCTGAAAAACCTGCGAGATCAGGGCAATACTGTGTTGGTTGTCGAACACGACGAAGAAGCGATCCGCGAGGCTGACTATGTGTTCGATATCGGTCCCGGAGCAGGTGTTCATGGAGGCCATGTTGTGAGCCACGGAACACCTCAGGCAGTTGCTGCCGATCAAGCAAGCTTAACTGGTCAGTATCTGAGTGGCTCGAGAGAGATCTCTGTGCCCTTAGTTCGCCGAAAGGGCAATAAGAAAAAGCTAAGGGTTATCAAGGCATCAGGAAACAATCTTCAGAGTATTTCTGTTGATTTTCCCTTGGGTAAGTTTGTGTGTGTGACGGGCGTTTCCGGAGGCGGGAAATCCACTTTGACGATTGAAACCCTCTACAAAAACGCAGCGATGAAGTTGAACGGCGCACGCGAAACGCCCGCACCTTGCGAAACGATCAAAGGATTTGAGCACTTAGACAAAGTTATCGACATTGACCAACGGGCTATCGGGCGCACCCCGAGGTCTAACCCAGCGACTTACACTGGTGCCTTTACGCCGATCCGGGATTGGTTTGCCGGCCTGCCAGAGGCGAAGGCCCGTGGATACAAGCCCGGACGCTTCAGTTTTAACGTCAAAGGCGGTCGCTGCGAGGCCTGTCAGGGCGATGGCGTTATCAAGATTGAGATGCACTTTCTACCCGATGTTTACGTCACCTGCGAAACCTGTAAAGGCGCACGGTATAATCGGGAAACTCTTGAAATAAAATTCAAAAACAAAAACATAGCCGATATACTTGATATGACGGTTGAAGATGCAAAGGATTTTTTCAAGGCTGTGCCGTCAATCCGCGATAAAATGGTCGCCTTGGATCGTGTTGGTCTGGGCTACATTAAGGTTGGTCAACAGGCGACAACGCTGTCAGGTGGCGAGGCACAGCGGGTGAAGCTTTCCAAAGAGCTTGCCAAACGGTCCACTGGCCGCACGTTGTACATCCTTGACGAGCCGACCACAGGCCTGCACTTCGAAGACGTTCGCAAGCTCTTGGAAGTGCTGCACGAGTTGGTCGAGCAGGGAAATACCGTCATCGTGATTGAGCATAACCTAGATGTCGTCAAAACCGCAGATTGGATCATTGATATCGGACCCGAAGGGGGTGATGGCGGGGGGCAAGTCGTCGCCGAAGGGACCCCTGAAGCCGTGGCTGATATAACAAGCTCTTACACTGGGCGTTATTTGAAACCCATGCTGGAACCGCGCCGGACAGCTGCCGAATAGGCCGCCACCTTCACAGCCTTCCGATTTACGTTCTGCGCGGTCAGGATCCGTTGCGCGATCGTTTTTCAAACCGGGGCAGCATCGCGCTAAAGTCGCGGCCGGAGCCGTCTTCGTGTTCTACAAACGTTTGATAGAGCGTTTTCGCGGCAGCTCCCATGGGTGTATCTGCGTTGACACTTTCTGCGGCCTGCTGGCTTAGGCGCAGATCCTTGAGCATGAGATCGGCGGCGAAGCCGGGTTGGTAGTCACTATCAGACGGCGAGCGTGGACCGATACCGGGGGCGGGGCAGTAGGCGTTCATGGACCAGCTATATCCCGACGATGTCGATACGACATCAAACATAGCATCGCGGGCCAAGCCCAGTTTATCGGCCAAAGCAAAAGCCTCGCAGGTTGCAATCATTGTGACGCCTAAAATCATGTTGTTGCAGATCTTGGCCGCCTGGCCATTACCGGCAGGTCCGCAATGAACCGCCTTTTGTCCCATGATGTCAAAAAGCGGTTTCGCCCGCGCAAAGGCATCATCAGGACCACCAACCATAAAAGTCAAGGTCCCGGCCTCGGCTCCGCCGACCCCGCCAGATACCGGCGCATCGAGGGCAGATAGGCCGCTTTCCGCCGCCATGCCAGCCACTGTGCGCGCGCTGTCGACATCTACTGTTGAACAATCCAACAACACGGCATGGTCTGCCATCTCAGGCAGGATTGTCTGTGCCACGTCGCGCAAGATGGCCCCATTCGGCAACATTGTAATGACGATTTCGGCGTCCAAAACCGCCTCTTTTGCCGATTTAGCGGTTCGGCCACCGTCAAGTTCGGTATGGGTCACATCAAAGCCGGTAACGTCGTGGCCCGCAGCGACAAGATTTGCCGCCATTGGCGCCCCCATGTTTCCCAGTCCGATAAATGCTATCTGCATCTTGATGTCCTTTCAGTAAAAATCCAGCTCTGTATCAAGAGGTGCCAGCATCGCTGTGACGTCTTGGGACGTGACATCCTCTGGTTTGCTGTGGCGCCACTTGGGGGTGCGATCCTTGTCAATAATTTGCGCGCGAATACCCTCTAGAAAATCGCCATGTTCCATGCAGCGCGATACAAACCGGTATTCTTGGGCCAGCGCTTGGGTCAATGTCAGGTCTTTGGCCGCGCGAATGGCGACCAGCCCGCAAGCGACGGCCAAGGGAGATTGCCTGCGCAAGACTTCCTCGTGTTTGCGGGCAGTGTCGCTGCCATCGTTTGATAGTGTCTGACAGATACCGGTCAATGTTTGTGGCATGAACCAGCGGGATACGTCTGGGGCCCATTCCTGCAAAACGCCGTCGGGCGCTGGCTCGCAGACGTCATTGATAATGGCGACTGATCCCGTTTGGGACAGGGTCCGGATCAGATCAGGCCATTTGACTTTTGGTACATATGTATCTGCAAATTTCGTAAAAATTGCATCTGCTGGCCCCATGCGAAACCCGGTAAGCCCAACAAAAGGTCCAACTGGGCTTTGTGCCAGCAACCATGTCCCACCCACATCCGGGATCAGCCCGATCCCGCACTCCGGCATCGCGACCTGTGTCGTTTCGCAAACGATGCGATGTGATCCGTGACAGGATACACCGACACCTCCTCCCATAACGAAGCCATGCATCAAGGCAACGAACGGTTTTGGATACGTTGCGATGCGCGCGTTGAGACGATATTCTTCGGCCCAGAATGTTTGGCCAAAACGATAATCGCCGGCCATACCGGTTTGATATAGCTCAACGATGTCGCCACCGGCAGCAAAGGCGCGATCCCCTGCGGCGTCGATAATCACGAGGGACACGGCGTCATTGTCGGCCCAATCGACCAAGGCCGTGTCAATTGCGCGTATCATTTTCCAGGTCAAAGCATTTAACGCTTTGGGCCTGTTTAGTGTGATCCGCCCTGCCTGACCTTCGATCCGGATCAAAACATCGTTCATGTGCGCCCCACCATTGATCTTGCCACGATCAGGCGCATGATTTCATTGGTGCCCTCGAGAATTTGATGGACGCGCAGGTCACGCACCAGTTTTTCAATTCCGTAGTCAGCCAGATAGCCGTAACCGCCGTGCAGTTGCAGACACTGATCGACAATGCGCGATCCGGCTTCGGTCACGAATTTTTTTGCCATCGCGCAATGGATGCTTGCATCGGGTGCGCCTGTATCCAGTTTCCATGCTGCCTGACGCAGAAAGACCCGTGCGGCCTCCAACTCGATTTCCATATCTGCTAGCCGGAATTGCAGGGCCTGAAACTGGTTTATGGATTTGCCGAATGCTTGTCTGTCAGCCATATAGGCGAGGGTCATCTGGATCGCCTGCGCCGCTGCGCCCAAAGAACATGCGGCAATATTCAGCCGCCCGCCATCCAGCCCTGCCATGGCATATTTGAAACCCTGACCTTCTTCTCCGACCAGATTTTGCGCGGGCACAGGGCAATCATCCATCTGGACTTGGCGTGTTGGTTGAGATCGCCAGCCCATTTTATCCTCTAGCCCACCAAAACTAAGTCCCGGACTGCCATCTTCGATATAAAGGGTTGAGATTCCTTTCGGTCCTGCCTCGCCCGTGCGCACCATGACCAGATAGGCATCAGAATACCCTCCGCCAGAGATAAACGCCTTGGTTCCGGTTACGCGGTAGCCCTCGTTGGTGCGCTCGGCCCTGGTTTTCAATGCCGCTGCATCCGACCCGCTGCCGGGCTCTGTCAGTGCATAGCTCAGCACTTTTTGCAATGTCAGGGCGTCTGGTAGAACCCGCGCTTTGAGGTCGCTAGAGCCGTAGGTTTCAATCATTCTGGCGCACATGTTGTGAATGGACAGAAATGCCGCGACCGATGGACAGGCGCGGCTTAGGGCCTCAAAGACCAACGTCGCATCCAGTCGGCCTAATCCTGTTCCGCCTGCATCTTCCGAGACATATAAACCGCCAAATCCCAAGTCGCCGACGCGCGGCCATAGTTCTTTGGGTATCGTTCCCTGCGCTTCCCAGTCGCGCGCAAACGGCGCGATTTCGGCCTGTCCAAAGTCAAAGGCCATATCGTAAATTGCCCTGCTTTCTTCGCTTAGACCAAAATCCATGTTCAGCTCCCTGCTCACATATGAACGCGCGTTTAATTGTCGTGCCTTGACCGGGTTTTGCAAGCCAGAACCGCACCGCGTGACACATTGCGGCAGAAATTCGTTGGTAAATTATATCAAGTCAGGGTTGGCACACGGCAAAGACCAAAACCCATGACACGTGAGAAGACGTGTAAATCCCTCTTTACCTTTACCCCGAACCCAGACCATCCTGTCAGCAGGCAACGCAGGACGGACGCATGCAGCGCTATTCAGCATTTCAACTTTTCAAGCAGGCTTTGACCGGGAATACGGGTTGGCAAAGGGCATGGCGTGATCCTGCCCCCAAACCACGGTATGATGCGATCATTATAGGTGGGGGAGGCCACGGGCTTGCCACGGCATACTACATGGCCAAAAACCATGGCATGGCAAATGTTGCGGTCTTGGAAAAAGGCTGGCTGGGTGGTGGGAATACCGGGCGAAACACTACTTTGATCCGTTCAAATTACATCACGCCCGGCAATACCGAGTTTTTTGACCATTCAATGACGCTGTGGCAGGGGCTATCGCGTGACCTGAATTACAATTGCATGATTTCACACAGGGGACAGTTCGTGTTGGCACACAGTCCCGAGCAGATGGACATTTATCGTCACCGCGCCAATGTCATGAAAGGGCAGGGAATTGATGTTGAATTGGTTGGGCTGGCCGACTTATCGCGCCGTATTCCCGAACTCGATACCAGCCCGTCGGCACGTTTTCCGGTGTATGGCGCGATTTTCCAGCCTTTGGCGGGATCTGTGCGGCATGATGCTGTGGCGTGGGGATATGCGCGGGCAGCAGATGCGCGCGGTGTCGATATCATTCAACAATGTGAAGTCACGGGCATCACCCGCGCCGTTGACGGGCGTGTCACCGGGGTTGAGACCACGCGCGGCCCGATAAAGTCCGACCGGGTTGGTATCGCCGTAGCCGGCAACACATCCGAGGTCTGCAGACTGGCTGGTCTGCGCCTGCCGCTGGAAAGTCATTGTCTGACAGCATATGTCAGCGAGCCGCTGAAACCCGTTCTGGACCATGTTGTAACGTTTGGGGCAGGCCTGATGTATGTCAGCCAATCCAACAAAGGTGGTTTGGTGTTTGGTGGCGCGATTGAGGGGTACAATTCCTATGCTCAGCGTGGAAATCTGCCGAGGGTTCAGAATGTCGTGACGGATCTGCTGGCCATGTTTCCAAATCTGCCACGGGTAAAATTATTGCGATCGTGGGGCGGAATACAGGATATGACCATGGATGGCAGCCCGCTGATGGGAACAACGCCGATCCCGGGTCTGTTTCTGAATGGGGGGTGGTGCTATCAGGGTTTCAAGGCGACGCCGGCCGCGGGATGGTGTTTTGCCCATACGCTGGCCACCGGCACCCCCCATCCTTTGATCGAATGTTTTGGTCTGAACCGGTTTGAAACGGGTCATATCCTTGAGGAATATCCTCAGGGGCCTGAACCGATGTTGCATTGAAAGGCGATCAGCTATGCGCATCAGATGTCCTTTTTGTGGTGAACGCGGGCTTGAGGAATTCAGCCCTAAAGGTGACGCCGCCCCAACACGGCCTGCCTTGTCAAACAAAGATCCGGAGGCTTGGCACAGCTTTGTTCACTTGCGTGAAAACCCCAAAGGCCAGCACCGCGAATACTTTCAACACTCTGGCGGCTGTCGGGCGTGGCTGATCGTGACCAGAGACACGCGTACCCACAATATATTGGACGTCACATTGGCGCGGCAGGAAAAAAGATGAGTGGGTTTCGCCTGCCCAGTGGTGGTCAAATTGATCGCAGCCGTCCCATGCGAATGACTTTTGATGGTCAAGAGGTGACGGGTTTTGCCGGAGATACCGTCGCCTCTGCTTTGATGGCATCCGGGCGCAGGGTTTTAGCGCGCAGTTTCAAATACCATCGTCCTAGGGGTCTTGTCGGTGTGGGAGTGGATGAGCCAAATGCGCTGTTCGAGGTCGTGAATGGGGCCACAGTCGATCCCAATACGCGCGCGACCACGCTCGAGTTATGCGACGGGCTGACGGTACGCAGTCAAAACAGATGGCCGTCGCTGGGCTTTGACCTGATGTCACTTAATGATTGGGTTCCCGGTATCTTTTCGGCTGGTTTTTATTACAAGACCTTTATGTCGCTGCCTGGTGGCTGGATGTTTTATGAACGCATCATCCGGCGGGCGGCGGGTATGGGGCAGGCCGGACGGCTTCCTGATCCGGCGCGCTATGATCGGGCACATCTGTATTGCGATGTTCTGGTGGTGGGCGGGGGGCCAGCTGGTCTGACAGCAGCATTGAAAGCTGCTGATGACGGGCGTGACGTGGTTTTGGTTGAACAGGATATGGCGTTGGGAGGACAGGCGCAGTCTGAACCCAATGCGGCGCCCTGGTTACGGGACATGATCGCGCGCATTATGGCGCATACAGGGATCACCGTGTTGACCCGCTGCACGGCGGCCGGGGATTATGATGACCGGACCCTCATGCTTTTAGAGCGGCTATCATATACGCCAGACAAGGGGCTTCCGGATCTGGATGCGCCACAGGCGCGTCTGTGGATCACCCGTGCTGATCAGGTTATTTTGGCGACGGGTGCCATGGAGCGGTCGATCGTCTTCGCCGGAAATGATGCACCCGGAGTTATGCTGGCATCAGCAGCGGCGGGCTACATTCAACGGTATGGCGTTGCGCCCGGGCGACGTGCAGTGCTTTTTACCAACAACGATAGCGCTTATGACCAGATTTCCGTGTTGCAATCGGCCGGTATTGAGATTGCCGCCGTTGTCGATTGCCGTCCTGTGGTGTCAGGCAACTGCGCAGAAAAAGCACGCGGGCTTTGGCTGCGGACAGGACATGCCGTCACTCAGGCGATTGGACGGCATGCTTTGCAGGGGGTGCGTATAGGCCGTATTTCTGGTGGCGTTGTGCAAGGACCGGCGGGCTACGAGGCCTGCGACATCTGTTTGGTGTCAGGTGGCTGGACGCCGACCATACATCTGAGCAGTCACCGCGGCACGCGGCCCGCGTATGCGCGCGATCTTCAGGCCTTTCTACCTGGGGATATGGATCCAGCTTACCGGGCGTGCGGGGCCGTGCTTGGGCACTGGCGGCGTCAGGAGGCAATCAACAACGCTTTGGAAATGGCACCGACACCTGCGCAAAGCTGTAGTATCGACCATATGCCGTTGTGGGAGGTCCCCGCAGCCAAAGGTGCTGGTAAGGCCTTTGTCGATTTTCAACATGATGTCACAGCAAGCGATATCAGGCTTGCTCACCGCGAGGGGTTTGTCTCGGTCGAGCATATGAAACGCTATACTACGCTTGGAATGGCTGGCGATCAGGGAAAGACATCAAACCTGACGGGCTTGGCGATGATGTCTGCCTGTTTGGGTCAGGACTTGCCGCAGACGGGGACAACGACCTTTCGTCCGCCCTTTACACCAGTGCCGATTGGGGCGCTGGCGGGGCCCGATCGGGGCGGCGCGCATACTTTGCTCCGCCGTACACCGTTCAGGGCGCTTGATAAGGCTGCCGGCGCTGTTTTCGTCAATTTGGGGCATTGGCAGCGCGCGTGGTACTACCCGCGTGAAAACGAAGATATCGAGGACGCCTACAAACGTGAAGCGCGCGACGTGCGCGCTGGCGTGGGTCTGTGTGATGTGTCCACGTTGGGAAAGATCGCGCTCAAGGGACCAGATACGGCCGAGTTTTTGAACCGGGTATATACGAATGGCTGGAAGACCCTGCGCGTGGGATATGTTCGCTATGGTTTGATGCTGCGTGAGGACGGCATTGTCATGGATGACGGCACGACTGCGCGATTGGGGCCGGATGAGTATCTGATGACCACAACGTCTGGCGGTGCAGGCAAGGTTATGACCCATCTTGAATATCTTTTGGATACGCAATGGCCTGATTTGCGCGTTCATGTTACCAGTGTCACAGATCAATGGGGGGGCGTGTCTCTGGCAGGTCCAAAGTCCAGAGAACTGCTCCAGTGTATTGTCACGGGGTCTGCCTTGGACGGTACGGCGCTGCCACATATGGCACTAACACACGCAGAGATCGCAGATACGCCCGTGCGGATATACCGGCTGAGTTTTTCAGGTGAGCTTGCCTATGAAATTTTCGTCCCAGCAGGCTACGCAGAGCATGTCTATAAAGTTATTTGGGCAGCGGGAAAGAAGTTTAATATCACGCGATATGGTGTTGAATCCCTTGGAACAATGCGTATTGAAAAAGGTCATGTTGCGGGTGGAGAGCTGGATGGTCGAACAACCATTTTCGATCTTGGGCTCGGGGCGATGGCCTCATCAAAAAAAGGGTACATCGGGTCGGTGTTACAACATAGGCCCGGTCTGCGCTCGGTGGATCGTCCAACATTGGTCGGCCTGATGCCAGTGGACCCAATGCAGCGCCTGACCGGGGGGACTTTGCTCTATAGTGAAGGCGCAGCTGTTCTTGGCCCTGGTGAGGGCCGTGTGAGCTCTGCCACATGGAGCCCCGCCCTCAACCGTCACATTGCCCTGGGGCTTTTGGCTAACGGGCCATCGCGATACGGTGAAACCGTCGTTGCGATCAGTGCCGTAGACGGGACCCGGATCGATGTCACCGTGACCAGTCCGCATTTCTTTGATCCGGAAGGAGAGCGACAGTATGCCTGACCGTCAAAGTCCGCTTGAAGGCGTTTTGCCAGTGTCTTTTTGCCAAGGGACCGTTTGCATCGCTGAGGCGACACCATCCATGATGGCAGAAGCTCAGGCGTGGGATGGGCATCAAGCAGAGCTGGAACGGACACTGTCGCACTGGTCTGGTGCCGCGACGGTATCGTCGGAGGCGTTCGCGGAAAAGGGCATGGGCTTTGCACAAATAGGTCCGTCGCGGTATTTCCTGTGGGGCGCTTTACCGACGGAACTTGATATGGGGGTTGGTACCTGCGTGGATCTGTCCCATGCTCGGGTTGTCTTGGTGTTGACGGGGGACCATGTACGGGATCTGCTGGTTCGGGCGGTGCCGTTGGATCTTCGTGATTGCGCTTTTGATGTAGGGCATATGGTGTCCACGCCATTGCATCACATACCGGTTTTGCTGGCACGTCCAACCTTGACGCAATGGGTGCTTATCGTGCCGCGCAGCTATGCGCGCAGCATGGTCGATCACTTGCAGCACGTATCCGACGTCTTTTCGACTGCTTAGAGCGTTTGGGTGATTTATATAGCACTGTCAGTTTCTTACAATCGAAACTTAGTCTTATTTCTAACCGCCTTGTACTGATCTCAGCCGCTCCAGAATGTCTACACCTTGAGATTTCCAAAAGTGTAGCAGATCGATAAAAACCCAGTTTTCGGCCAGCTTATCGCCGGAGCGTCGGTAGATATCAATCACGCGAAACTCGCCCGGCGTGTTGGTCGCTGGCATCCCCATAAAGCCGCCCGTTGGCCGCGCGATAAAGTTTGGCCAGCCAAAAAAACCACCATAATGGCCTTCGGCCAATCGGGCGATATGTCCGGTGCCGGAGCGGTCGGTAAAACCTGCACGAAATGGTCCGGAGTGCTGTTTTGCATATCTGGGGATCGTATACGTAGCACCAATCCCGGCCGGTCCCCACCAGATCATGTTTTCATGCCAGGTACGGCGCAGTTCCTCTTCGAGTGGTATGCCCAGTTGCCATGTTCCAAGATCGTTGATCATGGCATTGATTGTTGCCAGTGTTTTGTCTGTTTCTGATTGGGACTGCGGCGTGGTCAATATTCCATCATGGGTCTGCGGTCCGGGTTGTACCAAATGGGCGGCCGTCTGCGGTGGAAACGGCTGCAAACCAGCCTGCATCATCACATGTGGGATATCGAAATACATGGCCGTTTCGGCAATTTTTCCGTCGTTTATGCGGTAGAACGCACAGTATCGCAGAAAGATCATTTTGCCTGTTGGTGCAAGTCCCAACCAAGGCGCATCGAACAGCCCCATCAAGTGACCCATTGAGACAACCCAACGGCTGGCTTTATTATCTATTTCATTTTCTCCAGCAAAGAAAATATCCTCGCGACGTTGCAGGTGCGAAAAGCTCTGACGCAAATCCCCCCAGAATCGTTTTCCTGCCTCTGCGGCAGTTAAAAGGCCGTAGGGGTGGTAACCGCGCCAAATTGCGTCGCTTTGAGAATACGACGTCATGACCTTTATCAGGTCAGAGTCAGGAGCGTCGAGCGCAGAATGGAAATCTTGAATTAGTCGTTTTTCTGATGATAAATCAGTCATTTGGAGATGTCCTTACCTATCGGATCAAGGCTTAATGCATACGCTTGCAAAAAAAGCTTGCCAATCCAGCCGCGAAAAGTCCAGTATTTGTGTAAGAGTTGATCACAAGGGACCGGGCATTGCACGGTTAGGCACATGGCTGAAATACAATTGCGTAACCTAAGCAAGCGGTGGGGCAACTTTGTTGGGGTTGAGAAATTCGACCTGACAATTGCTGACAAAGAGTTCTTGGTTCTGCTTGGTCCATCTGGCTGTGGCAAGACCACCACTATGCGTATGATCGCAGGCTTAGAGGACGTCACTGATGGTGAGGTTTTGATTGATGGCCGCGTCGTGAATGATCTTGAACCCAAGGATCGAGATATTGCCATGGTGTTTCAAAGCTACGCCTTGTATCCGAATATGAACGTCTACGAGAACATTCGTTTCCCGCTTAAGGTGCGGGGCGTCGACGCTTCAACCCATGATGAGAAAGTCATGCGCGCGGCCCGCATGGTCGAGTTGGAGCCTTTTTTGCACCGCAAGCCGGCAGAACTGTCGGGGGGGCAACGGCAGCGGGTTGCTCTGGCACGCGCGATCGTGCGCGAACCGAACGTGTTTTTGATGGACGAACCGCTTAGCAACCTTGATGCCAAGCTGCGGGTCAGCACACGCGCGCAGATCAAAAACCTCAGTCACGAACTGGCGGTGACGACCATTTACGTCACACACGACCAAATCGAAGCAATGACCCTCGCAGATCGTGTCGTTGTGATGAAAGAGGGGGTCGTTCAGCAAGTTGGCTCGCCTACCGAAATTTATGATCGGCCTGCAAACGCTTTTGTTGCCAGTTTTATAGGCAATCCGGCAATGAACCTTGTTGACGGCACAATGCTAAATGGAAATTTTTCAGCCGATGGCGTCGCTGTCGAAGGGCTCGGTGCTTTAGACGGGGCCGTAACGCTCGGGTTCCGCGCTGAAGATGCAGCTGTGGTTTTGGACGGTGGCCAGATATCGGCGCCGATCTATACACTTGAACTTTTGGGTGATGCGACGATGATCACGGTACGCATTGCGGGCGCGCTGGTATCGGTCAAAGCGGACAAAAGCTTTCGGGCTCAAATCGGGGATCCTATCCAGATATCCATTCCTAAAAACCATTGTCACCTGTTTGATGGCAAGATGGGACGCCGGATTGACTAAAATCATTTCCCCGTGGCGCAATTTACGGGGGCAAAACCGGGCACCAGGCAATGTGTCCTCACTAACGGGAGAAAAACAAAATGAAACTCAAGCATTTGTTCTTGACCAGCGCGGTCGCCGTAGCATCTGCGGGCACGGCTTGGTCGTGTGAAATTGGCGCGCGTGTCAGCATCGTTGGCAATGAATTTCCCGCGATTCAAACAGTTGGCGCCGAGGCCGCAGCCTGCAACGGGGCCGAGGTCTCAACAAACCTGACTGCGGATCACCAAAAGATAAACCTACCAGGCATGCAGGGCAATCCCGCGGAATATACGTCTGCGATCGTGGCTAATTCGTCTATCGTGGCTTTGATGAATGAAGACGTCATTCGTCCGCTGGACGATCTTGTTGCCAAGCATGGGAGCGACCTTTCCAAAAGCCAACTTATTACCGTTGGTGGCAACGTAATGGCTGTGGCCTTCATGGCCAATGCACAGCACCTTGTGTATCGGTCTGACGTTCTGGAACAGATCGGTGTCGAGCCACCCAAAACCTACGAAGAGCTACTCGCTGCCGCTAAGATGATCCGTGATCAAGGCATTTTGGAAAACCCTGTTGGTGGCGCATATGCAGCGGGATGGAACCTTGCACAGGAATTCAACAACATGTTCCTTGGGATGGGAGGTAGCCATTTCGAGGCCGGCTCAGCCGAGCCCAATGTGAATTCCGAGGCCGGCGTCAACACATTGATGATGATGAAAGAGTTGTCGGAATACATGAACCCCGACTTCCTGACCCATGACAGCAACGCGACCAATGCAGAATTCCGCGCAGGCAACGTTGCGTTGATGAATATGTGGGGGTCGCGCGCAGCCACGCTGGTGGCAGCTGAAGGTATCCCGCAAGAGGTTGTTGACGGTTTTGCCATTGCAGGTCCAATGACTGTGGGCGGCGGTGACACTCCAGCTTCGACACTGTGGTGGGACGGTTGGACTGTCGCGAAAAACATCAGTGACGAAGAAGCCGAGGCAACATTCGTTGCCATGATGAACGGGATCCGTCCTGAACTGATGGAAAATGAAGATGTGCGTCGTCAGGCTGTCTGGCTCATTGATGGCTACACGCCGACATCGGCTGCAATTGGCGTCTTTGCGGCGGCACAAGCGGGTACAATTCCCTATCCAATGCTGCCCTATAATGGTCTGATGCATACCGCTCTTGGCGCCGAGCTTGCTGACTTCATGCAAGGCAAAGAGAGTGCCGAGCAGGCCCTTGCTGATGTCGAAGCAGCCTATCGCGCGGCCGCCAAAGAAAAAGGCTTCCTGAACTAAATATTCAGGATGGGGCCGAAGCATTTTACGCTTCGGCCACCTTATCCCAGCTGCATTTTCATCCATCACAAACCGGCCTTTAGCGGAGCGTCCCCATGCGCCATAGAACCTTTTTCTGGTTTTTCCTGCCCACCGGGTTGGCAATGCTGCTGTTCATTGCCTTTCCCATCGTGTCGGTGTTGGTTCAGTCGGTCTTTACCACGCACGAGGCAGTACTGGTTGAGGTCGAAAATTGTGGACCGTTTGGGTGCACTGTTGAAACGGCAGTGGATCATGATGCGACCGCGGCGAAACGAGCTGCTGAACCTTTGGGCCGCTTTGTTGGTCTGTCGGTCTACCTCGATCGCGGACATCTGGCAGTGACAGAAATAGCCGAACAATGGCACGCGTCCTCTGGGCTGGGTGATTTTATATCGCGCACTCAGAACCTGCCGTTCTATCGGGCGATCACTTTTACCTTAACGTTTACATTTCTCGTGACACCTTTGTTGATCGCTTTGGGTCTGGTCGTGGCCCTTTCGGTCAATTCCTTGCACCGACGTCTCAAAGGGCTGGCGATCTTCTTTTCGCTCCTGCCGATGATTGTGACGCCGCTGATCGGATCGCTGATCCTGTTCTGGATGGTCGACAGCCGAGGTATTTTGGGTAGTTTCATTCAGTATATGGCGGACGATCCGTCGCTGAGCCTCAAGGCGTCAACGTCGCTGACATGGATCATGCTGATTGTATATGGTGTCTGGCATTCTGCGCCGTTTGCCTTCGTTGTGTTCTACGCCGGACTGCAAACCGTCCCGTCGGACCAGATCGAGGCCGCGCGTATCGACGGGGCAAACCGCTTATTGGTTGTACGCCATGTGATTGTACCGCACCTCATGCCTCTGGTCACATTCGTGGCTTTAATCCAGTTGATGGATAACTTTCGCGTGTTAGAGCCATTGGTCGGCTTTAATGCGCAGGCACATGCTCAGTCCATCAGCTTGCTGATCCTGAATGATCTGAGCGGCGAAACCCAACAATTGTCCTCCGCCTCGGCCACCTCGGTTCTTACGATCCTTGGAGTGGCCATTCTGCTGTTACCCGTGCTGGTGCGCACGTGGCAAGATTTCAAGGGGAAAAAGTGATGTCGTCAAAAGCGCTCCGTCCTCCTATGCCTTTGCGTTTGACCATATATGGTTTTGTGTCGATCTGGCTTTTCATGGCGGCGTTTCCGTTCATCTGGACGCTTTGGGGGTCGTTCAAGGTTGAACTCGATTTCTTTTCGATTGCCGATTGGACCAATGCGATCTTTGGCAGAAATACCCAAGATACGTATGGCACCGCCTTTACCGGGGCGGGATATCATGGCGCTTGGGTGCAAGAGGAGTTCTGGCGGGCCGTCATTAACACGGCGATTGTCTGTGTCTGCGTTGTGCTGACATCTTTGACGATTGGCACACTCGGCGGGTATGCGTTGTCGCGGTCTGGCTATCGCTATACCTTTTGGCTGTTGATCCTTGCTCTGATTTTCAGGGCAATGCCACCGGTGACGTTGGTGGCGGGATATATGCTGCCCTTTTTTGAATGGAATGTGTGGGGGATTTTGCCAACCACGATCGTCGTTTTGGTGGCGATCAATCAGCCATTCACACTTTGGATGCTGCACTCGTTTTTTCAAAATATCCCGAAAGAGCTTGATGAAAGTGCCAAGGTGGATGGTTGCACGCAATTTCAGGCGTTTCGCCATGTGATCATCCCAGTAATGTGGCCGGGTGTGATCACCACCGGATTGTTCAGTTTTCTGCTGGCGTATAACGATTTTGTCGTAACCTCGATGTTGCTGAGCGAACAGAACCGCACAATGGTGCCAGAGATCGCCGCGTTTTTGGGAACCACATACACCGAAGGAAATGTCATGTTTGCGGTCGCGGCTGTGGTGTCCGCCACAGCGCCTCTGTTTGTCTTGGTCTTGTTTTTCCAACGGCAAATTGTGAGCGGGTTGACCGCCGGGGCTGTAAAAGGATGACACCGTTGCAAGAGATGTTCACAAAGCCGCAGTTCTATATTTCGGTGTCGTCAAAACCCGGTCTGCACACACGGTCTTATTCCTATCCGATGGCCGGAGTAACCAGCCATACTTTTGAAAAGGACGTGTCATGAAGGGATCGCGCCCAACACAGGCCGCACTGAGCCGTGATACGGATATGACAAAAACCGATCAGACACGCGCAGTAATTGAGGGAATGGTTGATGGGCTGAATGACCATCGTATTGACGATATCGGAGATTTTTTCGCCCAAGGTTTTCGTTGGATGGGCAATACCGGATGTGGCACGAAACGCGGATTGCAAGAATTTCAGGATAACTGGCAACGCCCCTTTCAGGCAGCTTTTTCCGACAAGGTCTGCGTGGACGAAGCCCGCCTGTTCATGGGGGAATGGGCTGCAGCCTTTGGGCGGCAAGAGGCAACTCACTCAGGCACCTTTATGGGGGTCGCGCCGACAGGCAAGCGTATTCAAATCCGGTATATGGATTTTTGGAAAGTAGAAGAGGGCAAGATCTCCGACAATTGGGTCATGGTGGATTTTCCGCATGTTTTGGCGCAACTGGGCGTTGATGTCTTTAACGGCGAAGGCTGGGAAGCCTTTGATAAAGGCGAAAGGGTTGCGCCTGCGCCATGACCCTTTTGACTGCAAAATCGAAAGCGCATCGCTTTTTGGCTGCCCAATCCAGGCCGGGAATTGATCGGGCGCGTTCTGCTGCACAAGCGTTTATAGCATCAGATGCAAAGATCCAGATCGTGCATCCTTTTAACGATTTGTCGGGTGTTGACGGCTACGTCGATGGGTTTCTGTCCAGCCTTCACGCCAGCTTCTCAAATCTGACACGTCGCACGGATATTCTGATCGGGGGCAATTTTGACGATAGTGCTTGGGTCTCGTGTCACGGGTATTTCACGGGAAATTTTACGGCTGATTGGTTGGGGCTGACGCATTCGAACCGGTTGGAATTTATGCGCTATGGGGAATTTTTTCGGATTGAGGATGGTCAAGCGGTTGAGGTTACCGGCTTTCTGGACATTCCACAGCTGATGTGTGCGACTGGCCAATGGCCCATCCATGACAGCCCGGGTACGACGCGTGGATACGTGGGTGTCATGCCAGGGCCCGCCACGCAAGACGGATTGGTTCTGACCGATCAAGCCGACGACATCACAAACCGCACGCTGGATATTGTTGAAACAATGCTGCGCGGCTTGGGACATGATGATGAAACGTGGCGTGCGGATTGGCACGACGATATGATGTGGTATGGACCTGCCGGTTTTGGTGCGTTTTCTGGTCTGGCCGACTTCAGTAGTTTTCAGGTTCCGTTTGAGCAGGCGTTCGATACATGGTCTGGGGGATTGTCAGGAAATGGGATCACGCGACATTTCACGCGTTTTGCGGATGGTCACTATGCCTGCATCGCAGGATGGCCATCGCTCATGTGCAAGCGTCGCCACAGCTTTCTGGATCAACCTTCTGATGATCAGACAGTCTACATGCGGGTTTGTGACTGGTGGCGTCGCGACACCGATAAGTTGGCTGAAAACTGGGTGCTGGTAGATCTGCCAGATGTTCTTTTGCAGATGGGGTGTGACCTGTTTGAAGGATTTCATGACCAGCCCTCTGGCCCACGGAAAATGATACCAGCCGCGCGGGCGGTAGACGACATGAAAGGATCTTAAGATGCCGGTTGAATACCTGAAGTCCTCAAAATCGCAACAAGACCGGGCAGAGGAAGATGCCAAGGTTGCTGATATTGTGAAGTCTGCGCTGGCCGATATCGAGGCGAGAGGCGATGTCGCTGTCCGCGAGATGTCGGTTGGGTTCGACAAGTACGACCGTGCCAGTTACCGATTGACGCAACCTGAAATCGACGCCCTGATGGAGCAGGTGTCTGACCGCGACATGCAGGATATCAAATTCGCACAGGAACAGGTCCGCAATTTCGCGCAGGCGCAGCGCGACAGTATGCGTGATATAGAGGTGGAGACATTGCCCGGTGTGATTTTGGGTCACAAAAACATACCTGTTCAATCAGTGGGATGCTATGTCCCGGGTGGCAAATTTCCAATGGTCGCATCAGCGCATATGTCGGTGGCAACTGCTGCGGTCGCAGGCGTGCCACGCATTATTGCCTGCACGCCGCCCTTTAAGGGTCAACCCAATCCTGCCGTGATCGCAGCCATGCAACTGGGTGGCGCGCATGAAATCTACGTGCTGGGCGGAATTCAGGCTGTTGGTGCCATGGCCATTGGCACTGCCAGTATCGACCCGGTGCATTTATTGGTCGGTCCCGGAAATGCCTTTGTTGCAGAAGCCAAACGGCAGCTTTTTGGACGGGTGGGTATTGATCTGTTCGCTGGACCCACCGAAACCATGGTTATTGCCGACGATACGGTAGATGCAGAGCTTTGCGCGACGGATTTGCTGGGGCAGGCGGAACACGGCTACAACAGCCCCGCGGTTTTGTTGACCAACAGTCGTAAACTGGCGACTGAAACACTTGCCGAAATAGACCGGTTGCTTGAAATTCTCCCAACATCGGAAACTGCGGGTGCGTCATGGCGTGACTACGGCGAAGTCATCCTGTGCGATACTTACGAAGAGATGCTGACCGTCGCAGATGACATTGCCTCTGAACATGTGCAGGTGATGACGGATCGCGATGATTGGTTTTTGGAGAATATGACCTGCTACGGAGCCCTGTTTCTGGGCGCACGCACCAATGTCGCAAACGGGGACAAGGTCATTGGCACCAATCACACGTTGCCCACAAAAAAAGCGGGCCGCTACACTGGTGGTCTTTGGGTTGGTAAATACCTGAAAACACATAGCTACCAAAAGATTCTGACCGATGAAGCTGCGGCCATGATCGGGGAATACGGATCGCGATTGTGTATGCTAGAGGGGTTCGTCGGCCACGCCGAACAATGCAATATTCGCGTGCGTCGCTACAGTGGCAAAAACGTTCCGTATGGAGCCGCCGCAGAATGAGTGACGCAAACCAACGCAACAAAGCCCGGGCGGCTGCATGGTGGGCAGAAATAGATGGCGCTCGCCCTCACGAAATGGGGCAGCTTTCGCGTGCGCACCTTGCCGATGCTGTGGTCTGGCAGGGATTTCAGCCGGTGGGTGACCTGATCGGCGGTCAGGCGATATCACAATCGGTTCTTGCACCATTGAAACGTGCCTTCGATGGCTTGCAACGACAGGTGCATATCCTGATGGGGGGTGCATCGGATGGACGGGCAAACGGTTCCACAGATGGGGCCATGTGGGTTGGGGCAACCGGTTATTTATGCGGTGTGCAGACGGGTGATATTTGGGGCATTCCGGCACGCAACACGCGTGTGCGCCTGAGATGGAGCGAATTTCTCGAATTCGACGAACAGGGGCGGATTATCCGGATCCAGTGTCTGATTGATGTGATTGACTGGTTGGAACAAATTGGTTTGTCGCCTTTGCCGGTCGCGCGCGGGGCCCCTTTCGTCTATCCGGCACCGACGGGGATTGATGGGATCCTGACACTGGCTCAGGACCCCGGGCGGAGTGCAGACACCTTGCGATTTGCACGTCGTTTTATCTTTGACGGTTTGAACGGATTTGATCGCGAACAGCTCAATAGCATGAATATGGCCGGATTTTTTCATCAAAACCTGAAATGGTACGGACCGGGTGGCATTGGGGCATGTCTGAGTTTTGCCGAGTTCGAAGACCTTCATCAGCGGCCATGGCTGGCTGCATTTCCAGACCGTCAGGTTGGTGATCTGGATAACCTTATTGCCGAGGGCGATTTTGTCGGGGCCTCCAGCCTGCCAGGAGTGTGGTTGACCCATAGCGGCCCCTATCTTGGTCAGTCTGCAAGCAATAAACGCGCCAGTGTGAACGGGATCGATTTTTGGCTGCGAAAGGGTGATGAATTCGTCGAAAATTGGGTCTTCGTGGATATGGTCCACCTGTTCCAGCAATTCGGTGTAGATTTGATGGCGCGGGTTGCACATATGTCGGGGCTACGATGACCGACCAAAATAGTGCAACAGGCGTTCTGGAAATCTGTTCATTCAGGCCGCTGACAGGGCGGTTCCGGAAAGCATGCGTGAACATGTCTTGGAAGTGGCATAAGGTATCGAGACCGACAGGTGTTTGCACAGGGGGTCCGTATCAAGACACGGCGCACCCAGAAGGAAATCTTAATCCGGACACGTCGACACATGCCCATGCGCCAACGACGAGGTGCTGCGTTGGGATATCGCACGGGATGCAGGGCAAAGGTGACTTGATCGAAAGGTTTGTGCAATGACCCAACTCCCCTCTACCCCGTCATTTCGACTAGAGGGCCGCCGTGCTTTGGTTGCGGGCGCGTCTTCTGGGATTGGCGAAGCCTGCGCAGTTGCTCTTGCAGAGGCTGGGGCGAATGTCACGGTGGCAGCGCGCAGAACTGACAAACTGGACCAATTGGTTCGCGCAATGGCCGATCGTGGATGGCGGTCCGATGCGCTGACCATGGATGTGACCGATGTGGCCTCTACGCAGGCAAAAGTTGCCCAGTCAGGGCCATATGATATCCTCGTCAACTCTGCCGGTTTGGCCCGGCATGCGCCTGCGTTGGACACCCGGCCAGATGACTATGACGCTGTGACCGATCTGAATGTCCGCGGAGCCTATTTTTTGACACGCGCAGTTGCTGCCGGGTTGGTCGAGGCCGGAAAGCCGGGGTCATTGATAAATATCTCAAGCCAGATGGCCCATGTGGGGGGGATCGACCGTGCCGTCTATTGCGCGTCAAAACACGCCGTTGAGGGGTTCACAAAATCCATGGCGATTGAATGGGGCCGCATGGGCATTCGTGTCAATACGATATGCCCGACCTTTATTCGCACGGCCCTCGCTGCTGTCACATTGGAAAACCCGGATCGCCGCGCTTGGATCGAAGATAAGATCAAGCTGGGCCGCGTGGGTGAAGTCGAAGATATCATGGGCGCAGTTGTCTTTCTTAGTTCGGATGCGAGTGCGTTGATCACGGGGTCTTCGTTGATGATTGATGGTGGGTGGACCGCAGAATGATATCTTTGGCCGATCGCGTTCTTGATCTGTACGCCTTGGATACGCCACAAGAGGCTCTTGTTCTTTGGCAGATCATGCCATCTGACGTGCGTATGGTGTTACGTCGGCTTTATTGGTGTGAAGGCGCTGCAGCCTTGCTCAATAAGATCGGATTTTATCTGTGCAACGAGCGGTGGTCCATTACCCCATACCCACCGGAATTGCGCCAAGATTTAGATCTACATGTGCGCGCGCAGCTGACCGTATTTGTGAAGAACAATCATGTCTGAGGGGCGCAGTATCACATCTTTGGATGTCGCAAAGCGTGCCGGGGTCAGTCAATCGGCGGTAAGCCGGGTGTTTACACCCGGGGCCTCTGCCTCGGCGAAGACTGCGGAAAAAGTAAAAGCGGCGGCTGCCGAACTTGGCTATCGTCCCAATGTACTTGCCCGCGCCATGGTTTCAGGAAAAAGCCGGATTATCGGCTTGGTGGTCGCCTATCTGGATAACTATTTCTACCCCGAGGCGATGGAGCTTTTGTCGAATGCGCTGCAAGAGCGCGGCTACCACGTGTTGATTTTCATGGCCACTCAGACAGCCGGTAATATCGATGATGTTGTCGAGGAAATACTGGACTATCAGGTTGATGGCATTGTGGCTGCCAGCGTGGCATTATCATCAAACTTATCCGCACGGTGCCGGGCCGCCGACGTACCGATCGTTCTGTTTAACCGCCGTCAGGATGACAGCGACATGTGGTCGGTTACGTCAGATAATTTTGGCGGCGGTCGCAAGGCTGCGCAGCATTTTCTTGAATGTGGCTACGATCGGATCGGCTATATCGCTGGCTGGGAGGGGGCATCGACCCAGCGGGATCGAGAAGCAGGGTTTCGTGCCGGATTAGAAGCCGCTAATCGAACCCTTCATTGTCGCGATGTTGGTAATTTTCGCATGGACGAGGCCGCGAACGCGGCTCGGCGCCTGCTGCGGCAGGACGAGCCGCCAGATGCAATTTTTGTTGCGAACGACCATATGGCTTTTGCCGTCATGGACGTTGCCCGCAGTGAATTTGACCTGAAGGTGCCGGAGGATCTGGGAATTATGGGCTACGACGATGTGCCAGTCGCCTCTTGGCCTGCATATGATCTGACAACCATACGACAACGCGCGCGACGGATGGTCAGCCGGACAGTGGATATCTTGTTGAATGAAATTGAAGGGTATCCTGGTGACCCAATGCAGGAAACGATCTGCGGCCCGCTGATCACACGCGGGTCTACCCGTTTGCAAAAAGGAAGGCGTTCATGAAGGGGTTCTCTGACAAGTTCAAAGATCTGCCAGACTATATTATTGGCATTACAAAAGAAATCTGGGAAGATCGCGGGATTGCCACACTGCATGATTATTATGCTGCCGACATAATTGTGCGATCACCAGATGCGATTGTTCAAGGCAATCAGGGGGTCATTGCGGCCACAATGGCAACTTTGGCTGAATTTCCTGATCGCACGCTGTTTGGTGAAGATGTGATTTGGTCAGGCACACCGGAACAAGGAATGTTGTCGTCGCACAGGTTGCATTCTACGGCGACCCATGTCGGCTCAGGCGTTTACGGAGAGCCTTCGGGAAAACGTCTGACCTATCGGATTATCGCGGATTGTCATGCGATCAACAACCAGATCAATGATGAGTGGCTGATCCGGGATCAGGGCGCAATTGTGCGTCAGTTGGGATGGGATCCCAAGGCCTTTGCGGCAGATATGATCGAGCGACAAGGCGGGGCGGATCGCTGCCAGCATCCTTTTGTCCCATCTGATGACATCAATGGTCCCTACACAGGTCGGGGAAACGACAATGAATGGGGCATGCGATATGCGTCCATTCTGGGTAGGATCATGGGGGCGGAGTTCTCAGTCATTGCTGACGAATATGATCGTGCCGTTAATTTGGAACTGCCGGGTGGGTTTTCGGCCATCGGACACGATCAAGCAGACCGTTTCTGGATGGGTTTGCGTGCAAGCTTTCCCAATGCCGTGTTCAAGGTTCATCACCAGATCGGTCGCGAGGACCCGATGATGCCGCCTCGTGCTGCGTTAAGGTGGTCCTTGCAGGGAGCGCATGACGGTTGGGGTCGATTTGGGGCCCCATCGGGTGCGCAAGTCCATGTGATGGGGATTTCCCATGCTGAATTCGGGCCATGGGGTCTGCGCCGCGAATATACATTGTTTGATGAAACCGCGATTTGGAAACAGATCCTACTTCATACAGGATGATCGGGAATGTGCGACAGGGCCTGTTTGCTGAGCACTGGCCAAAGAGCAGCTGAGCAGATTTTGGCGTCTACGGGAAGTTGGACGGTCCATAGGCTCTGCACGGCAGGAAATGTTTAAAAAAGTTCGTATGAACTCTGGAGGATAACGACTGATGACACAGACTGAAATGGACGCTCGTATCGTCCGCTATGGAGACCTTCGTCCCTGTCGCACAGCCTTTATTGACGCCCACACCCCCGGCAGTGATCAGAAAGAAAACTTTACGATCATCGGTGGCGGAGTCAGCGAAAGTGTTGATCAACACGTGCACATCACTGACGCTTTGGGGTTTAACATTGGCGCTGCGGGTCAGCCGCCGAAATGCCGCAACAGCTTGCACAGTCATCGCACAGCCGAGGTGTTTTTTGTACTCAAGGGACGCTGGCGGTTTTTCTGGGGCCGATGGGGTGCCGCAGGAGAAGTGGTTTTGGAAGAAGGTGACATTATCAACATTCCAACAGGCATCTTCAGAGGCTTTGAAAATATCGGCACCGATTACGGAATGATCATGGCGATCCTTGGTGGCGATGATGCAGGAGGCGGTGTGATATGGGCGCCGCAGGTGATTGCTGATGCGGCGGAGCATGGTCTGGTTCTTGCCGAGACCGGCCGGCTGTATGACACGAAAAAAGGGGAGCACCTGCCTGATGGTGTATCGCCCATGCCGATGCTGACGACGGACGCGCTGGATAAATTTCCCGAGCTGTCGGGCGCCGACGTTGTGCCAAACCATGTGGCCCGCTACTGGGATCTGATGGCCTTGGCTGCAAACAGCCCAGCCAAGGTGATTGGCGAAACGGGCAAATTGGTAGATAGACCTGGCTTTGAGGTAGACTTTCTAACCCGTGGATCGCTGGTGGACGATGCTGTCCAAAGCTCCGATCAACATACCGTTTTGATGATAATGCGAGGCCATTGGCGTCTGAATCGGTCTGGCGGATCTACCGTTTTGAACCCTGGCGATACGGCCGCAATTCCCCGTGCAGAGGAATACAGTCTAAAACCCGCCATGACTGGTGAGGCAAGCCTTTATCGCGTAGTGTCGACAGATGATCCTGCAGGAGAAACCTGGAAGAAATGACAATCGTCGTCAACGTCGACAAACTGGAACAAGAAGGCCATATCAACCGTGATTTGGCAAATCTCATGCGTGACAGGGCACGAGAGGCGATGATCGCTTTGGTTGTTAATTTATTGCTCAGTATGGGCATTTTGGCAGCAACTGGCGGTCTACTTTTGTGGCTGGCTGACGCTGCATTGGTGGCTTTGGCGGGATTGGCGTTCTTGCTTGTCGGTGCTTTGGTATTGGTAAGGTTTCAAAGCGATCTACGCTTCTTTGGCCGTGCGGCCGTTTTGATTGGCGCGGCAACGCTTTTGGGCGGCGCGGGTTTTGAATTTATAGACAAGCTGCCCGATGATGCTGCCATTTTGCTGGCTTTGGTTGGTGCAATAGCAGCCGTTGGGGCTGCTGCCGCCTTTTGGCGGTGGGGGGATCAGGAACGGTTTGTTTTGGGCTGTGTGATGCTCATGGGGCTGGGTATGCATCTGTTCGGATTGGGCTACGGGTTGGAGGATATGCAATCTCATCCAGCGCTTATTCGTGCCACGTTGATGTATGCAGCGGTGCTGTGGGCCTTTGCCGGATGGTATCTTGATCTGCGGTTTATCACGGCTCTTGCGATATTGCCTTTTGCCGAGATCTTGGGTGCACGAACCTATTATTTTTTCGGCGGATACGCGGTTTCATCGCCCGAAAGCACACTGACCATTGTACAGATGTCCTTGGCAGTGGTGTTCTGCGTCTGGTGGGCAGGACGGGTCAACCAACGCCATGCGCGCCATTTCATGATCTTGGCTTTGCTGGCGTTTGTGGTGGCCAACCTGGCCGCGCTGATTGGGTCAATCGTCGGAGACGAGGTCGGTCTGTATGTCTGGGGTCCGCGTTACGAAGATTTCCAATCTCAGGATGACGCGTGGGCACGCTTTCGTTACGCAAAAGAGGCATTCAGCGAGACCGCTGTGATCATTTCAGAGCGCGTCTACTCAGTGGTTTGGGCCATTGCTTTGGCGGGCTTGGTGCTTTGGGCTGCAGTGACGTCTCGGCGGGGCCTGTTCAATGCAGGCATCACCTTTGCCTGTATTCATGGCTACACCCAATTGTTTGAAACATTCTATGACGAACCTCTGGCCTATGTTGTGGGCGGGCTTTTTACGATCCCATTGGCGTGGGGCGCGCGACGACTGAACCAACGCCTGAAAGCCATGGAAACCGAATAACCGAAAAGGATCTATCACATGGTCAAAACGACCCATGTTGGCAGCTTGCCACGCACTCAGAACATTGTCGATTTTATCTTCGCTCGCGAGAATGACGAGCCGTATGATCAGACCGCCTTTGATGCTGCTATGTCATCTGGTGTGGATGAGACCGTGCGAAAACAGGTCGATGCCGGGATAGGTATCGTATGTGATGGCGAGACATCCAAGATTTCTTATGCCACCTATGTCAAAGATCGCTATACTGGCTTTTCGGGCGACAGTCCGCGGAATGCGCCGGCCGATCTCAAGATGTTTCCCGGTTTTTTGAAACGTCTGGCGAATGATGGTGGAACACCGCAATATGCGCGGCCGATGTGCACCGGTGAGGTGGTCAGCAAAGGGCAGGGCGAATTAGAAAAAGACATCTCTAATCTGACCGCAGCCATGGCCAAGCATGGGGCAGATCATGGGTTCATGAATGCCGCATCCCCAGGGGTGATATCGTTGTTTTTACAAAATGATTTTTATGCCACCCGCGACGCGTATCTCGCGGCCTTGGCTGATGCGATGAAGGCGGAATATGAAACCATCGTTGGCGCGGGATTGGACTTGCAACTTGATTGCCCGGATCTGGCGCTTTCGCGACATATGCTGTTCAATGATCTCAGCGATGCGGAGTTTATAAAGATCGCAGATATGCACGTCGAAGTGCTAAATTATGCCCTTAAAAACGTGCCGCAAGACAAGGTGCGCGTGCATATATGTTGGGGCAATTACGAGGGTCCGCATTGTTGCGACATTGCGATGGACAAGGTCTTTACGACGCTGATGAAAACCAAGTCGCGCTATGTTTTGTTCGAAACTTCGAACCCACGGCATGCCCATGAATGGACTGTATTTCGCGACCGAAAAAGTGAAATTCCAGATGACAAGGTGTTGGTGCCGGGCGTGGTTGATACAACGACCAACTTCGTGGAACATCCAGACGTTGTGACGCAACGCATTGAACGGTTCACCGATATTGTTGGGAAAGAGCGTGTGATCGCTGGCAGTGACTGTGGTTTTGGAACCTTTGCGGGCTTTGGGGCGGTGGATCCTGACATTGCCTATGCAAAATTGCGCGCCTTGTCAGACGGTGCCGCCCAAGTATGACGCCATTGGTTCTTTTGCCCGGCATGATGTGCGATGCGCGGCTTTTCACGCCCCAGATAGAGGCGATTTCGTCCGATTGTGCGGTGATGACTGCCCCCATCCATGGGCATGACAGGATCGAGGCGCTGGCTGCTGATGTCTTGGCATGGGCCCCGCCGCGGTTTGCACTTGCCGGGCTGTCCATGGGCGGCATTGTCGCCATGGAGGTATTGCGTCAGGCACCAGACAGGATTGATCGCATCGCGCTTTTGGACACAAACCCAAGAGCCGAAGACCAATCCGTTCAGGCGTCCCGAAAGCCGCAAATTGAAAAGGTTCTTGCGGGCGGTCTTTGGGATGTCATGCGCAATGAGCTTAAACCAAACTATCTGACCGATGGTCTGAACAGGGGCGCCATTCTGGATTTGTGCATGAAAATGGCCGACGCCTTGGGACCAGAGGTCTTTGTCCGGCAGTCTCTGGCCTTGATGCACCGGCCCGATCAAACAAAAACGTTAGAGGCCGCGAAGCTGCCGGCTTTGGTCCTGTGTGGACGTGACGACGCGCTGTGTCCTGTTCACAGGCATGAATCCATGCATGCATTGCTTGCCGGATCCAGCCTGACGATACTGGAGGGGGCAGGGCATTTGCCGACGCTGGAGCAGCCCGAGGCAACGACCGATGCGTTGCGGGGCTGGCTGGCACAGTGACCTGTGTTTGCATAACGGCAAAAAAATTACTGGCTATGACCACTGAACGCCAGTGCGTACTGAGTTGAATCATTTTGGAAAGACGCGGCGACTGCTTAATAATGATATGGAGCGTTTATGAAACCTGTACTAATTCTCGATTCTCATTGGCGGCGCGTGGATGAATTGTTTGATGCGAACACCCTTTTGGCGCTTCGCAAGACGTTCGACGTCGTCTGGGCACTCGATTCCCCAATTCCTGATGATGTGTTGTACGGCGCGTTGCCGCGCGCTTCGGTGCTTGTTACAGCGACGCCCAACATCGACAGCAATTTTCTGGACAAAGCACCCCAGCTAAAAGTGATAATCGAGGTGTCCGGGGCCTTTCCGGATACAATCGATTACGCGGCCTGCGCGTCCCGCGGGATTGAGGTTTTGTCTTGCGCGGCAGGGTTTCAGGACTCCGTTGCGGAAATGGCGCTTGCTATGACGCTTGCGGGCGGACGCGGATTGGTGCGTGAGCACGAATTGTTCAGACGCGGCGAAGAGTTCTGGCTTGATGATAGGGACGGCCGCGATTTCACAGTGTTTGGGGCCAAGATCGGCTTTGTCGGCTTTGGCGCAATTGCACGTGCAACCCATAAGTTGCTGGTCCCTTTTGCGCCTGATGTTTGTGTCTACGATCCTTGGCTACCTGCCGAAGCGGCTGACGCAGCGGGGGTAACACAAATGTCTTTGGTTGACGTTATGTCGCAATCTCAAGTGGTCTATCTGGCTGCGGCCCCAACGCGTGAAAATCAAGCGATGATTGGGGCTGATTTGTTGAATGCGATGGCTCCCGGAGCGCTTTTGGTTTTGATCAGCCGGGCGCATTTGATTGATTTTGATGCGCTGACATCTGTATTGGCGACGGGACGAATTAGCGCTGCAGTGGATGTCTTTCCACAAGAGCCGTTGGCGTCTGAGCATCCCATCCGCAAAATGCCCAACGTGATCTTATCGCCCCATCGTGCGGCAGCTGTGCCTGGTGGGCGACAATTGATAGGCCGAATGATCTTGGCTGATTTGATGCGCATACGGGATGGCGGCACTGCGCATAATTTGCAGCGGGCTAGTGAAACAAATATTGCGCAACTGGGCGGTGTCGATGATGCAGCGCAAGTCGCCAGTATGGCTGGACAACGCGCTTAAAGTGCGTGCCGCTACATCGCAATTTTTGCGCGCAAAAATATGACCTGAACGACTGAAAGATCTTGATCCTGCTCAAAGGTGTATGCTGATAATTGGAAACAGCTGTGTCTGATGCGCGGCGATTCATAAGATGTTCGGTGAACATAAGCTTGCACTGAGGGTGCATAGACAGCCTTGGGATCACACCTACAAACACTATGGGAACTGGTGGCATAGAAACGCATCTTGTCTGGTTGGTAGACCGCTATTGGATGCTCAGGCGTATGATTGGGCACCACCTATATTGTCTGTTCGCGGTTTGCTCCCTTAAGGTTTGTCGAATACAGACGATTATGCGGCAGCTGTCCATCTCGTCTGGCGAATGTTGGCCTTGGATCGTTGGCAGAGGTCGGCCTAATGTGTTCTGTTAGTGGACAAATATATAGCCAAAAACACGTCTAATCCAACACCTGGCTGTTTTTGCGTGTCGTGGCTGGCGACTTAGATGGTACGTTTTCAGCTCATGGCATGAATACATGCCTGCGTGTTCGCGCGTTTTGCAGGTGTTTTGGCGTTAGACTTGGGTTTGCCGATCTTATTTTGGATCGACTAATTGCCGCAGGCAAAAGACGCCAAATGAAGTCATCGGTTGGGATTATATTGCTGGTTAATCTTAATTTAGCGTCCGCACCACAGTGATGGGTCCGAGCGCACAGCGACAGTCAGAAAATGGTGGTCTTAATAAAGACGCTACGGGTTACATTAAAAAGCGCACAGCCCACTAACACAAAGAGATAGTGATACGATGCCTTCATATATGTAGATATCTGTTTTTATTTTATAAATATGACTCGTGTCATAATTTTAGAACATGTTGAGCGAGGCGCGTTTAAAATGGCCAACTCATGCGATTTAAGATGGGTTTCAGTGATTGCGTTTATCAAATCGCGAATCGTATTTTGTCCAATCGTATAACTTCGGGTTCGGTTTCTGTGCGAGATTTGATTTTTTTTGTCTCACGCGTCCAGTCAATGCTGGATGGATGCACTGGATACCTGTTTTGCAGTCAAGCAGGGGTTGACCCGTCCTGTATCTCTGCCATCTTGCTAAGGGACTGAACAATGGCCAACGATCTAATCGTTGCGTGATGCGATCGACAGACAAAGGACAATGCACTCATGGAGATGTCGGACAGCAAGGAAATCGCAGCAACGCCCGAGCAGGTATTTGCCGCGCTACTTGATCCAGCTGTGCTTAAGGATGCGGTTCCGGGGTGTACCGAAATGTTGGGAACTTTGGAAGACGGTTTTGAGGCGACAGTGGTTCAGAAAGTCGGTCCTGTGAAAGCAACCTTTCGGGGGCGCGTGGCTGTGTCTGATCTTGATGCACCTCACAGGGTTACTCTATCAGGTGAAGGTAAAGGTGGGGCTGCTGGCTTTGCCAAGGGCGGTGCAGTCGTTCGGTTGGAACCGTCTGAAGCGGGCACAACGCTACACTACGAAGTGGATGCCAAGGTGGGGGGGAAGTTGGCCCAGCTTGGTAACCGGATTATCGGTGGTTTTGCCAAAAAGATGGCAGACCAATTTTTTGTAAATTTCAAGAGCCGGGTAGAGGCGTCCGGCGCAAACTAATCCGATCGCCCTGAACACATGTTTAGGGGAAGGCCCGACCAAAAGACAGCAAACTGTCTTCTATCGGCCATGTTGAAAAGAACCTAGGGAGGACTTTTTATGACCAAGGTGACAATGACCGTAAACGGAGCGTCCGTCAGCGGTGAAGCAGCAGGTAATACGCTGCTTGTGGAATTTTTAAGAGAAGAGTTGCGCCTAACAGGGACGCATGTGGGCTGTGATACCAGCCAGTGTGGTGCTTGCAGCGTTCACGTCGATGGCAAGCTTGTCAAATCCTGCACAATGTTTGCAGCCGAAGCAGACGGCACAGATGTGATCACCATCGAAGGGGAAGCCGCCGAAGATGGCACGCTCAGCACTGTCCAGCAAGCTTTTCAGGATCACCACGGGCTTCAGTGCGGGTTTTGCACGCCCGGGATGGTAATGGCGGCAACCGCGCTGCTTAAGGAAAATCCAAAACCCTCTGAGGCGGAAGTCCGTCATTATCTTGAGGGAAATATCTGCCGGTGCACAGGATACCACAACATCGTGAAATCCATTATGGCTGCAAGCGGTCAAAATGTGGAGCCAATGGCAGCAGAATAATACGGTACTCTTGTGGTGCACGAAAAGATCCGGACATCTGCGATAAATACGTTGCAATGGCCACGCTCGAGGTGGTCGCACACGTACACGTCTCTTAAGGGGCGCCAAAATTCGCTAACCGGTAGCTTTTTCAGGCAATGACATTTTGGGGTGATCACTATCACACCAATCGAATGGCCCGCACAACTCAGGTACCTGAAAGACTGATAACGTATATCAACAGAGAGGAACATCATGCCCAAGGATAATGGCATCGGCGCCAGCCTGAAGCGGCGCGAAGACGTCCGCTTTTTGACGGGAACTGGTAACTACACAGACGACATTTCAGTACATCGCCAGCTTTATGTACACTTCTTGCGCTCTGACGTGGCGAATGGAACGATCAATGGGATAGACACCGCTGCTGCGTCGGCGATGTCCGGCGTGGTCCGGATCTTTACGGGCGCAGACTTTGAAGGAGTTGGGTCTATCCCCTGCGGTTGGCAGGTCACGGATCGTCACGGCGAAGTCATGAAAGAGCCTGCACATCCGGTGCTAGCACAGGGCAAAGTGCGCCATGTCGGCGACCCAATCGCTGCAGTTGTCGCAAACAGCCTTGAGGAGGCGCGCAATGCGGCCGAGGCGATCGACCTTGATATTCATGAATTGCCAGCGGCTGTGGATATGCGCAAAGCGTTGGAAGAGGGCGCCCCCCTCGTGCACGACGAGCTTGGCGATAATCTTTGCTACGACTGGGGCTTTGTCGAGGAAAACCGCGAAGCCGTGGATGAGGCAATCAAAAACGCCGCCCATGTCACAACGCTGGAGCTGGTGAATAACCGGCTGGTTGCTAACCCCATGGAACCACGCGTGGCGGTGGGTGATTTTAACCGGGCAACCGGGGATAGCACGCTGTACACCACGTCTCAGAATCCGCATGTCATTCGTCTGTTGATGGGGGCATTTGTTCTGGGCATTCCCGAACATAAGCTCCGGGTTGTTGCACCTGACGTGGGCGGTGGTTTTGGCACCAAAATATTCCATTACGCAGAAGAGGCGTTCTGTACTTTCGCTGCCAAAGCGTTGAACCGTCCGGTCAAATGGACCGCAAGCCGTTCAGAGGCATTCATGTCCGACGCGCATGGACGCGATCATGTGACCAAGATAGAATTGGCTTTGGATGCGGATAACAACTTTGTTGCACTGCGGACCGCGACCCTTGCAAATATGGGGGCTTATTTGTCCACTTTTGCACCTTCGGTTCCGACATGGCTGCATGGAACATTGATGGCGGGAAATTACAAAACTCCGCTGATCTATGTGAATGTTAAGGCTGTCTTTACCAACACTGTGCCAGTGGACGCCTATCGTGGGGCCGGCCGGCCCGAAGCGACCTATCAGCTTGAACGCGTTGTAGACAAAGCCGCAAGAGAGTTGGGTGTAGATCCGGTTGCGTTGCGACGTCAGAACTTTATCACTGAGTTCCCATATGCAACGCCTGTTGCGGTTGAATATGACACAGGTGATTACAACGCGACCATGGATACGCTGGAGACCATGATTGACCGTGATGGCTTTGCCGCGCGACGTGCAGCGTCGGAAGCGAAAGGCAAACTGCGTGGCCTTGGCATCAACTGCTATATTGAAGCCTGCGGGATTGCACCATCGAACCTTGTCGGGCAGCTTGGTGCACGCGCTGGTTTGTACGAATCTGCAACGGTTCGTGTAAACGCAACCGGGGGCTTGGTCGTTATGACAGGCAGCCACAGTCATGGGCAGGGGCATGAAACAGTGTTCCCGCAGGTCATCGCCGAAATGATCGGTTTAGATGAGAGCATGGTTGAGATCGTTCATGGAGATACAGCAAACTCTCCGATGGGGATGGGCACCTACGGGTCACGTTCCTTGGCTGTTGGTGGATCAGCGATGGTGCGCGCGACCGAAAAGATCATCAACAAGACCAAAAAAATCGCCGCCCATCTGATGGAAGCCGCCGAGGCGGACATTGAATTGAAAGACGGTCAGTTTAGTGTCGCTGGGACGGATAAATCGGTTGCATGGGGGGACGTGTGTCTTGCTGCTTATGTTCCGCACAACTATCCACTAGAGGATATCGAACCAGGCTTGGAGGAAACCGCGTTCTACGATCCGTCCAACTTTACTTATCCTGCAGGCGCGTATTCCTGTGAGGTTGAGGTCGATCCTGAAACTGGTAAGGTCACAATCGAAAGCTTTGCTGCGGCTGATGACTTTGGCAACGTGGTGAATCCGATGATTGTCGAGGGCCAGGTTCATGGTGGTCTGGGGCAGGGGATCGGGCAAGCTTTGCTTGAAAACTGCGCCTACGACGAGAATGGCCAACTCTTGAGTGCCTCCTACATGGATTACGCCATGCCGCGCGCAAGTGATTTGCCGCTTTTCAAAGTAGATCACAGCAACGGCACACCGTGCACGCACAACCCACTTGGGGTCAAAGGCTGCGGTGAAGCAGGGGCAATCGGTTCGCCACCTGCTGTTGTGAATGCCGTTGTGGATGCGCTGCAATCAGCGGGCAAGAATGTGCTTCATATTGATATGCCATTGACGCCGGCGCGTGTTTGGGACGCCATGAACGGGTAACAACAGGGACTACGGGGGGCACTTGCCCCCCACGCCTGCAGCCAACAGGCGACCCTAAAAGATATTTTTGCCAAACGACGCTTAAGACGGCTTTTGGCAGTGGAGGACAAGATATGTACGCTTTTGATTTGGAACGGCCTGCAACAGTAGCAGATGCTGTCACAGCTTTAGGGGCTGACGAGGCGCAAGCTTTAGGTGGTGGGCAGACTTTGATCCCAACACTAAAGCAGCGCCTGGCAAGCCCTTCGGTTCTTGTGAGCCTTAGTGGCATCGCCGAGATGACAGGAATTTGCACGCGTGATGATGGGTCACTGGCTATTGGCGGCGGAACAACGCATGCTGCCGTAGCCGTAGGCGCAGATGTTTTCCCTGGGCTTGCTGGACTTGCGGCCGGGATTGGGGATCCTGCAGTCCGAAATCGTGGAACTGTCGGAGGATCTTTGGCAAACAATGACCCATCGGCATGTTATCCTGCCGGGGCGTTGGCGTCTGGCGCGACCATCGTCACCAACGCACGCGAAATTCCAGCTGATGATTATTTTCAGGGTTTGTTTACCACGGCTTTGGAGGAAGGTGAGGTGGTTACTGAAGTCCGCTTTCCAGTGCCAGAGGCTTCGGCATACATGAAGTTCGAACAACCCGCATCAAGGTTCGCTTTAGTTGGCGTTTTTGTCGCCAAGCATGCTGACGGCGTCCGGGTTGCTGTTACCGGCGCATCGGAAAATGGGGTTTTTCGTTGGTCCGAGGCAGAAGCAGCCTTGAACGACAGCTTCACTGCAGATGCTTTGAACGGTCTAAGTTTACCTGCTGAAGGCATGATTAACGATTTGCATGGTTCTGATGCTTATCGCGCACATATTACGGCTGTTATGACCAAGCGCGCCGTGACAGCCGCCTGCTAAGGCAAATACAAGACCGTCCTCCAATTTTAGGAATTGGGGGACGGATAGCCTAAGTTCCAAATATGGCACTGAATGAGTGTTCGCTAATCCACGTGCGTGCTTGGATTTGATAGGGTTGATGTTGATGGTTCTTGCAGACGTCGGCATTGCCCCATTGAAATAGCGTTTTGGACCGGTGCCTCTATAAGGTCCTTTGCCAGATAGCCTAGGCCAATGGCGTTGATCGCGGAGGATCGCACTGGGCAGGCAAAGCCGACCGTGATCCCGAATGCGCACGGCGTGACACCTGCGCCGATTACGAACCAGTGGATTGATGCTTCATCGGCTCTCGTGACAGCACTTTCAGGTCGCCGGCTGCGACGTGCCGAAGTAGCCCGGCACCATGTTGAATGTTTCTGATCCTACTCGTCTCAAAGGTTGCCGCTTTCCGCGCTTAGGCATCAGCTATGAGGTCTGGGCGTACCACCGCTTTGCTCTGAGCCTTCGTGATGTTAAAGATCTGCTGGCAGCGTGGGGCCTCTCGGTTTCCTATGAAACCGTTAGGGTCTGGGTAGCACGTTTCGGTGTCCAATTTGCTGCAAAGGTTCGACAGGATCGTCCAAGCTCGGCCGACAAATGGCACCTCGATGAGGTTATGGTCCCAATCAAAGGGTGCAGACACTGGCTTTGGCGAATGGTCGATGCCAACAGCGTCGTCTTGGACATTTTGGTACAGTCCCGCCGCAACAAGCTGGCGGCGGTGCGCTTTTTCAGTAAACGTTTTAAGGCCTTGGGCCAACCGCGTGTGATTACCACAGACAAGTTGCGATCGTACGGTGCTGCCAAGGCGGACCTGGCTCCTGGGATCGAGCATCGCCAGCACAAAGGACTGAGCAATCGAGCCGAGGCCTCACACCGACATACCCGGCGGTGAAAGAAAGTAATGGGGCGTTTCAAGTCACCAGGCCAAGTGCAAGGGTTCTTATCGGTCCACGATCAAACTGCTGTTCTGTCTCGCCCCAAACGCTATCTTCTCTCAGCCCTTTCCTATCGCCACGCCAGAGCCGATGCCTTCGCGCTTTGGACAGAATATGAACGCGAGCTTCACGCATAGAACTGACGAACAGCTTCGAACTCATGGGCCGTAGCTACAACCTGACAAAGCCCGCCTGTGAGCTGCTAGAGGCTGGCTGCGAAGACGATCTGATTGCCGCTGTAACAGTGCAAAGCCCGGCTATGGTTTTGCACTGCACAAAGAAGGTTCGACTGAAATTCAGGGCGGTTCAAGCACAGCAAAAGCGAACAGAACAAAAACAGAATGTTTGGACGGTTGAGGGGCGTTTAGAGCGCACCCTATAAGCCATTGATTTTATTGAAGGCGAGTGCCAGACACGAAAAATTAATTCCATGTAGATATGCCGTTACTTGCGAGACATTTCCTTTAACCTCCCAGATTTGGGAAGAAG
>JAQXDR010000069.1 GCA_029251265.1 Pseudoprimorskyibacter sp.
TGTGGCCGGCCTCGATATGGCTGTCGACGATAGTGTTGTGCTTGCCGTCAACGGGACGATGACCAAGGGAAAAAAACCTTCGGCTTATCATTACGCGTTATGTCGCCCGCGTCTGGATCAGTGTGGCTGAGCTTTGTTTTCTTCACCTCAGGTCCGCGTTTGACCGGGGGCTGAAGACTATATTCCAAGCGTTTAACTGCCCATCGCAGTCTGGTTTGCCCAAGGGGTATCAAACTTTCCCAACACATCGGGGCGCACTGTCGACAACGATACAGAGCCGTATGTTCAGAATACCGGCGGTCCATCCAGAGCGATATATCGACCTGCCGCGCGATAGAATGGGGCCAGATGTCCTACTAGACACCAAAGGCGCTGACAGAACACGCATCATTGCGCGTCTTTGTGGTATTGACGACATGTTTATCGCTGAGCAGTTGGAGCCGTGTTGCAACCATACTATCAAAGAGAGTTATGCTGCCCGTCTAAACACTAACTTCTAAGCAACTAAACCTAATCCAGAGCTTGACCTTTGTCAGCAGTTTCAGACGCCCTTATGGGCGCCTTTTCATGCTTTGTTTCACGGGTTTGCCATCAACCGTCGCGCATTTCAGCACGAATTTGTTGGCGAAGCACGTCAATCGATACCATCTGACCATCCCTACGAAAATTCCAGTATGTCCAGCCATTGCACGACGGCGCGCCTTCGATATGCGCGCCAACTTGATGAATGGATCCTGTGACATCATCACCTACCAAGGTGCCATCCGCCCGCACTTTTGCATATTGTCCACGACCATTGACCAACATTTCGCCAGGCCGCAGCATCCCGCGTTCTACCAATTGACCAAACGGAACGCGCGGCTCTGCGCGTTTGGACGTGCTCACACGCAAGGCCGCCTTATCAAGACGTCGCACACGTGACAGACGTTCTGTTGCAACTTTGCGGTATTGGTCTTCGCGTTCAATACCGATCCAGTCACGGCCCAGCATTTTGGCAACCGCGCCGGTGGTTCCGGTTCCAAAGAAGGGGTCCAGAATGACATCACCCGGATTGGTCGTCCCAACCAGAACCCGATGCAGCAAAGACTCGGGTTTTTGCGTTGGATGTGCCTTGTCTCCGGCATCATCTTTGAGACGCTCCCCACCCGAACAGATTGGCAAAACCCAATCCGAGCGCATTTGGATGCCTTCGTTCAAGGCCTTTAGTGCCTCGTAATGAAATGTATATTTCGCACCTTCGCTTTTGGACGCCCAAATCATTGTTTCATGCGCATTGGTGAACCGTTTGCCACGGAAATTGGGCATTGGGTTGGATTTACGCCAAACCACGTCGTTCAAGATCCAGTAGCCCTGATCTTGTAACGCGGCACCGACCCGAAAAATATTGTGATAGGATCCAATCACCCAAATCGCACCATTGGGTTTGAGCAAGCGTCGTGCTGCGGACAGCCAATCGCGCGTGAACCTGTCATATGCCCCAAAACTCGAGAATTGATCCCAATGATCATCAACGGCATCAACACGGCTATTGTCCGGCCGGTGCAAATCGCCCCGCAGCTGTAAATTATACGGTGGATCCGCAAAGATAAGATCCACCGATGCCTCGGGAAGCGACCGCATGACCTCTATGCAGTCTCCATCCAGAATCACGTTTCGTGGCAGCTGTGCTGCCTGTATTTTTGTTTTTGTCATTATCTGCCTCATGACCGACGCTTGTGCGCCTTGCCCTTTTTTGTAGACAACAATGAGTCAAAAGTGATTCGCCGTCAATTCCTTTTTGAATCAAGTGCTTGGAGCTTGATGTGAACACAATATATTGTGGACAGGCCGAAAGGAGCGTCTATGATGAGGGGTAATACCGAATTCAAGCAGAGCCTGGCGGTGCGCGGCTGTCGGATACCCGGCGTTTCGATCCCAGCCATAGTTGGGAAAGATCTGATGCAGATCCCACATGATTTTGTCACGTACGGTCTTTGCAATAATCGATGCCGCCGCAATTGACAGACTCCGCGCGTCCCCTTTGACCACGGCCAACGCGGGCAAGTCCATCTCTTTTGGAAGGCGGTTACCGTCGATCAGGGCGCCATCGGGGTTGGCAGGCAAGTCAGCCAAGGCACGCCGCATGGCCAGGTGGCTGGCTTGTAAAATATTTATCTGGTCGATTTCTGCGACAGAGGCCAGACCAACCCCGACATCGGCTTTTTTACGGATCACGGCGGCCAAAACATCACGTCTTTGGGCTGATAGTTTTTTACTGTCGTTCAGACCATCGGGGATATCATCTGGGTCCAGAACAACAGCAGCAGCGACCACAGGTCCCGCCAAGGGGCCTCTGCCGGCCTCATCCACGCCAGCAATCACATGCCAACCTTGACCCCACATTGAGGTTTCAATCTGAAAATCCGGAGCCTCCATGGCTCCGGGGGTCGCATACCAGTCGGTATCACGCAAGAGACAGATACAGATCAACGATCTTAATTGGTGGCTGCTGTGTATCCACGGCCTCGCAAGCACCGCATAGAATAGCCCGCGGCCAAGCGATTGTTCGTGCGGATATCCAAACGGCAGGCTTTGGGCAAGCGATTTAACCCCTTGTAGCCCGCGCGTTTGAGACACTTGCGCATCATCGCAAACCGCGTTTTGCCGCCTGTTACACGGCGCAAACATTGCTTTGGAATGGGACGCGGAGCAGCCTGAACCACAACAGGCCCACGCCGGTGATGAGACCGGGGAACCACCTTTACATCAGATTTGGATCCCTCAAGCACAGAGCCCAAAATAATAAGAGTGGCCGCAGCGCCAAAAAATTTAGCAAGCGCATCAGAGTGATCTTGCGCCTGCGCAGGCGCTGCGACAGAGGTCAGACCAAGAGAGAGGATTGCACAGAAAAGCGTGAGGTGTCGGGACATTGCAATATCCTTTTTGCAGCAATGGACATGGACAGCGCATCAGAGGCGCCATACCGAACACTGGTCCCGTCTTAAATTTTCACGCAATAACACCAACATGTTATCGGATATCAGCGCAGTCTGAGCAGACTGATATTGTATTTCACTGGCCAACGCCGCACCCTAGAGCTATGAAACATATCCTTCTTTCAGTGGCGCTTTGCACAGTGCCAACCTTTGCACAGGCCACATGTTATGCTGACTACAAAGCCAAGCAGGACGCCCCCCTGCGACTGCACTATGGCGTGGCTCGAATTGATGGGGGCTGCTCGATGTCCGTCGCTGCAAACGAACTTGCACCAAGGTTGGCGCAGCATGGTTGGACTTTGCTCACTGTGGTGTCTGTGTTTGACGCATCAGGTTTAGATGAAAGGAAAGCCAGTGCAGGCGCACATTACCTTGCCTACTGACAGCCGCCGAACAGGCATGCGCGTTATCGGTTTTGGCATTGCGGGGATCATCGCATTGCTGGTTGTAACCGCAGGCTGGCTTTTGCTGACCCTTCCAGATGCCCGCGCCTTTGACGCACGCGTCGAACAACTCTTTATCGAAAATGCCGAGCTTACGTCTCCGACACAGATAAAGCTTCTGGAAATCCTAGCGCAATCTGGCACAGCGTTTGCAGATACTCTGGCAGGCTACCGTATGGTGATAACAGTTTTGCTGGTGTTTGCCGCAGCGATGTTGATCGCAGCCATGGTCTGTTTGGTCCTAGTTTCCGCCCTCACACGACGAATGGCGCAGATCGAACAATCCGGAATTCAGGTCAACTCTTTGATCGTGTCACGCCAAGAACGGACGGTCTATGTGAACACGATGGGCTTTAAACTGACCGAAGCGGCCATGGAAACCCTGTCGGTTCTGGCCGAGGCCCGCATGGACGACGATATCCTGAATGGAGCGGAGCTCGAGGCAATCATTTCGGGGCGCGCGTCAGAAGACTGCGACGAATCTGCTGGGGCCACTCGGATCAAACGACTGCGCGATGCCCTTGGAAATCAAATCGTTGCGGCACTTTTGGTAAAGACCATTGCCAAACAAGGATATATGCTTGCGATCGACAAACAGGTCATCCGGGTGGTCTGATCCCTACCCGGTCTTTTAAGGACAAAAATATGACGTTTGACATGACACAGGGGCTGCGCGTTCCGCCATTGGGGCGCAAGCTTAAACTGGGCTTTGTTGGCGGCGGACGCGGCGGCTTGGTTGGTAATTGGCATTTTGGGGGCGTGCGTCTGTCCGGGCAATGGGACGTCGTCGCTGGCGCCCTGTCGTCAAAACCGCAAACCGCCCTTGCGTCGGCAAAGGATTGGAGCATCCCGCCCGATCGCGCCTACACGAGCCTTGTTGACATGGCCCGGATCGAGGCCGCACGCCCCGATGGGATTGATGCCGTGACGATTTGCACCCCAAATGCGCATCATGCAGAGGCGGCAAAAACCTTCCTATCTGCCGGGATCGCCGTGATCATAGACAAACCCTTGACCCACAGTCTGGAGACGTCACTGGATCTGGCCAAAGTCGCGCAAGACAGCGGTTGTTTTGTGGCGGTCACCTACCCCTATATTCATCATGCAATGATCCGGCAGGCGCGTGCAATGATCGCAAATGGTGCGATTGGCCAAGTCCGGCAGGTTTTGGCGGAATATGTTCAAGACGCCCGCGTCGGGCCTGATGACCTGAGCAATCCCGGAACCGCGTGGCGGCGCGATCCGTCCACAGTTGGGCGCACCTCGACCACAGCAGATATTGGCACCCATGCGATCCACTTGCTAGAACATGTCACAGGCATATCCGCCACCGAGGTTCGTGCCGATTTTCATATTTGCGGTGGGCCAAAAACCCTAGAAGACACAGCTTTTGTAAAGCTGCGAATGGCGGATGATGTCCCTGGTCATCTTTGGATCACGCAAGCAGCAGCGGGGAACTATTGCGGATTGCGATTGCGGGTTTACGGGGACCGGGGCGGATTGGAATGGGATCAGGAGCATCCCGAACAATTGCGCTACGCACCGCTCGATGCGCCACAACAGGTTTTTCACCGTGGACATGGCGGGGGCATGTTACCGCAAGCCGAAGCCCTGTCGCATCTGCCACGTGGCCATGGCGAAGCGCTCACTGATGCTTGGGCAAACTTATATTCGGAGATCGGAATAGCGTTGGCGGCACGGCAAGCCGACATCCATTTACCCGAAGGACAGGTGATCTACACACCGCTTGAAGAAGGGCTGCGCGGTATGCGCTTTATTGAAGCTTGCGCAGACAGTCACGAGGCCGGTGGGACGTGGGTGAAATTTTAAGCCGGATCATAATGATAAAACTGACCCGCCGTCTTGCATAAAATAGCGGCTTGCGGGGCGCCAACTGGACGTGTCAGCCCTGTCGGTGGCACCCGCATACCTGCGATATCATTCTAGATCATGGTCCGGTGCTTTGCCCGCAATCGCTGCGTAGGGGCGTGTGACGTCTTTTAGGACCACATCCACAGCATCGACTTCGGCCCGTAATCCGCCGTCCCCCGCAAACGTAAGGACAATACGCCCCGACGGAGGTTTTGTTTCCTCAAATGCCACCGCCAGCAAAGACAACACCAAATCTGCATCATCCGGGCGAATGCCCTGTGCCGCAAATCGGGTCACATTATCAATAATCAATAAAGAGCGGACCCGTTCAACAGAACGGCCCGAACGCTCCACACCCACCCTGTCTTCCCAACGCAAACGATTCAAAAGCATAACGACGCGACGATCTGACCGCTGCCATGTAATGTCGGACGCCTGCAGAACGGCGTCTTGGACCAATGACGAGATCACAGTCAGGTCATCTGCATCCTGAGCCATCAATTGCAGCGCGCGTGCAGCACCGTCTTCAAAGCTTGCATCTTTTGTCATTCGCCCTGTACCCGTTCAACTTTGGCCCCAACGGCCTGTAATTTCTCCTCGAGATGTTCATAGCCCCGATCCAAATGATACACCCTATTGACCCGTGTCTGCCCCTCGGCTGCCAGTCCTGCAAGGATTAGCGAAACAGATGCCCGCAAATCTGTCGCCATAACCGGTGCACCACGCAGCTTTTCCACGCCAGTGACTGTGGCCGTCCCCCCCGATACGTCGATCTGCGCGCCCATACGCATTAACTCTGGCGCGTGCATAAACCGATTTTCAAAGATCTTTTCTTCAAGCACTGCGGTGCCTTTGGCGATACACATCAAAGCCATCATCTGCGCTTGCAAATCGGTTGGAAAGCCGGGGAATGGCGCGGTGGTCACATCAACAGGCAAAATCGGTTGGTTGGGATCGCGGGACACCGTCAACCCCGCGTCCGTTTGATCAATCGAGGCCCCGGTGGCTTCCAACGCTTCGCAAAAGGCGGCCAACAGATCGCGACGTCCACCTTTCAATGTCACCGTGCCACCGCAGATTACAGGCGCCAGCATGTAAGTGCCCAATTCGATCCGGTCTGTGACCACAGGATGCGTAGCCCCACCCAAACGATCAACGCCCTGCACCGTGATTGTTTCGGTACCTTCACCTTCGATTTGCGCACCCATACGTCGCAGACATTGCACAAGATCTACAATCTCGGGCTCTCTTGCCGCATTTTGTAATACGGTCGTACCCTTGGCCAAGGTTGCGGCCATTACCGCGTTTTCAGTCGCTCCTACGGACACCAATGGAAAATCTACGCGCCCCCCTTTGAGACCCCCCGGAGCCTTGGCGTGAACATATCCATCCCTCAGATCCAGTTCTGCTCCCATCGCCTCAAGCGCACGAAGATGCAGATCCACAGGTCGCGCACCAATCGCACATCCGCCCGGTAAAGAGACCACAGCGTGTCCCTCGCGCGCGAGCAGCGGGCCTAAAACAAGGATAGACGCCCGCATTTTCCGGACAATATCGTAGTCTGCCTTGATGTTGTTAACGTGGTGACTGGACATTGCCAGTACCCGTCCATTGTTCAGCGCCGTGACTTCGGCTCCTAAGGACGCCAAAAGGTCGGACATTGTTTGAATATCGGATAAACGTGGTGCATTTGTCAGCGTAAGCGGTTCGTCGCTTAGCAAGGTGGCTGGCATCAGCGTAAGACACGCATTTTTCGCGCCCGCAATGGGGATCGTGCCTGAAAGTGGGCCATTGCCCGTAACGATAATTGAATCCATGCCTGCTTAGCTTTCTTTTTCCTGTACCGCTTTCGTTACGGTGTCGTTGGTCGCGGACCGGGCACGCGCTTGTGCCTTGCGTCGTGCCATATTGGATTTCAACGCTGCCTTCAGCCGGGCGCTGCGGTCCATTTCCTTGTGTTTTGAGTCATTTGATTTCTGTGCCATGACGCCTTGTTACAGCAGGCAGTAAATTGCGTCCAGATTACCCTTGCAGAGGTATGAATTTGGGTCTAGGAACCGCCCCAGCGGAAGGGCTGGCTGCTGTAGCTCAGAGGTAGAGCACTCCCTTGGTAAGGGAGAGGTCGAGAGTTCGATTCTCTCCAGCAGCACCATCATAGGACGCTTAAGCCTGATTTAAATAGA
>JAQXDR010000158.1 GCA_029251265.1 Pseudoprimorskyibacter sp.
TCCACTTATGGATCAGGTTCGCGTTCATCGCATAACGCCGTGCCACTTGGGCAACCGATGCCCCCTCAACACGCGCCTGGCCGCAAATCTCGCGCTTCTCGTCATCCGACCAGAACCGCTTCTTTCCCGTACTCATAGAGTGCCCCTAAGTGTCCACCATCGATAGTGGACACTTAGATCATAACAGAACCCTTCGGCAGAGCAGGTTCACCAAACGTTTACTTTATTTTCGACCTCTAGCACAGTGCTTTCACTAGTTTTTTGGTGGTTTTTGTCTGCTTCCTGTGGTGGGTAGGTTTCGGTTTTCACTTCTGTTTTCCAACAGTTTACAGGAAACCACCCAAACGGCGAAGGGTAGGGAGGTGTTCTATCCACATCCGAACGCTTCGGGATCTTTGGCCTATCTGGTCGGCGCTCTCCACCTGCGGGCTTGTCGTCACGCTGCCATGGTCGCTTGTTGTCGTTTGACAGGCTCGCCCGCTGCCATCCTTTGACGATCTGCTGGTCTGAAAGGTCTCTTTCAGAAACCAAAATGCCACAACGCCTACCTGATGGTGTCAGGACACATCAGCCAGCTTGGTCAGATACTATGTTTCGTGGCTTTCGCCCGTTTGAGCCGCCTCAGACGATCTGAAACCTCGTCTTCTTTTGAGCACGCCATTCTGGTCCGGCCAAACATCAAACCCACACACATAAAATACCAACGAAAAAACCACGGAAATATACGCACCAAAAGTACCAGACCTCCGATACCAAGAGCCATGTTTACGATTGCTCCCCAAACGCCTGCATTCATGAGAAACATATAAAGAATGCAGACCAAGACTATAGGCAGGCTCCAAACCCACAGCGTCCCAAATGCGAAAAGAGCCAGAATAGGCACCGTTCTTGCAGCCTTAAGGGCATACGCTTCGTGACAGGCGAATCCTATCCTTATTCCAAGCGGCACTTGGCGGACAAGAAATCCACCCTGTTCGCCTACGGTGTGATCTTTCACTATAGAGTTAACTCCCCTCTTAAAACGTCCGCTGTGCATCGTTTCATCAGGGAATTTATTCCCACTGACTGGAATGTTGGCAACATCAAAAGACGCCACCATGTGGACTTGCTATCCTACAGTCTGAATTTCATCAAAACGCTCTGAAAAGAAGCCATTTTTCAAAGCGACCATTGATGATCCGGCAGGCTTGGGTCATCATGTCACGAGGGAGATCGATTTTATGCGCAAGTTTCTTGTGGTGCTGGATGACAGCCGCGAATGCCTGAACGCGATGCGCTTTGCCGCAATGCGTGCTTCAAAAACAGGTGGTGGTGTTTGCGTGCTGGCAGTCATTCCTCCGGATGAATTCAACCACTGGATCGGTGTCGCTGATGTCATGCGGGCAGAGGCGCGTGAACGGATCGAGGCGCATTATGAAGTTTTCGCAAAATGGATGCGTGACAGACAAAATATAGAGCCTGAATTGGTTGTCCGCGAAGGCGTGCCGGAAAACGAAATAATATCCCATATTTCACAAGATGATGACATTGGGGTTCTGGTTCTTGGAGCAGGCGTTGATAAAAAGGGTCCCGGCCCTTTGGTCACGGCTTTAACACGTCAATCAGGCAGTCTGCCGATCCCGATCACTGTGGTGCCGGGAACGATGTCCAAAGAGCGCTTGGAGGCCATTACCTAAAGTTTTGCGCAGATGTTAAAGATGTCAAATCTTGCCTATTATGGCCATATTGAGGACGGACCTCTAAAAACAGTTTAGAATTATTCTAAAAACTTGACGTCGAGCGCAGGTATGCGCATATAGAACTAACTTGTTGAGGGCCGCACCATGTTCATTCAAACCGAATCCACACCAAATCCGGCGACGCTAAAGTTTCTTCCCGGGCAAACTGTATTATCAGCTGGAACAGCCGATTTTCCAACATCCGAGGCGGCCGGTGCGTCGCCTCTCGCGGGGCGGCTTTTCGCGGTGGATGGGGTAACAGGGGTGTTTTTCGGGCATGACTTTGTCACGGTCACAAAAGCAGATGAAAAAGAATGGGACCATCTGAAACCGGCCATTTTGGGCGGAATCATGGAACACTTCCAATCCGGGCAGCCTGTGATTGCAGACGGTGCTGCCGCCACCGCAGGTGGTCATTCAGACAACCATGATGAAGCCGATAGCGTTGTTGTTGGCCAGATAAAAGAATTGCTGGACAGCCGTGTGCGTCCGGCAGTCGCCCAAGACGGTGGGGACATAACTTTTCACGGGTTCGAGCGTGGTGTGGTTTATCTGCATATGCAAGGTGCCTGTGCAGGATGTCCATCATCTACGTTAACGTTGAAGATGGGTATTGAAAATCTCTTGCGCCATTATATTCCGGAAGTAACAGAGGTCAGACCAGTTGCCGTCTGAACCCGTAGTTCTCGCGTTTGACACATCGGCCGCACATTGTGCGGCCGCTTTGTTGTCTGGTGATACTGTTTTAGCTCAGACATCAGAGCCTATGGTCAGAGGACAAGCCGAACGTTTGGTGCCGCTGTTACAAGATCTTTTTCGGCGAGCAGATCGTGACTGGTCGGAGATCTCGCGAATCGGCGTTGGAATTGGCCCCGGTAATTTTACCGGCATCCGGATCAGTGTGGCACTTGCGCGTGGTCTAAGCCTTGGGCTGTCTATTCCCGCTCTGGGTGTCAGCGGCTTTGCGGCAATCCGTCAGATCGATCCCGAAGCGGCGAATCCCGCTATTATGGCCCCTCGTGACTGCGTGTATCTAGATACGCCAGACCTCCATCAATGTGCATTACTCGACGCGCCTGACCACTTACGTTTTCCACCCTTGAATTTGTCGGAGTTTGCGGCAGCGATTGCACGTGTCGCCCGTGACAGCGACGATGTTACGCCACCGGCACCGCTCTACATCCGTCCCGCAGATGCCGCTCCTGCTCGCGATCGTGCTCCGGTACTGCTGGAATGACCCCACACTGCATTTCAGATCTGATGGCGCGCGCCTATTATTGGCAACGCCCATGGTCTGAAAAGGCCATCACAGATACTTTGGCACAGCCCACAACGCGTCTGTGGACAACAGACCATGCCATCTTGCTTATGCAAGTCATAGAAAATCAGGCCGAAGTTTTAGGTATGGCAACAGATCCCCAAATGCAGCGTCAAGGTCTCGCAAAACATTTGCTGTCCGACGCTCATGCAGATCTACAAGCCCAAGCCATTACGCACATCACTTTAGAGGTTGCAGCCCCGAATTTTCCAGCGCGCGCATTGTACAAAGCATTGGGCTACGCGCAGGCTGGGACACGGCCTGCGTACTACAAATCTGTCGAAGGCGTAGTAGCAGACGCGATCATCATGACCTGCCATCTCCCAAAAGACGATAAATTCTAGAACAATCCGACGACAGAGATGAAATCAGCTGCCGCAAGAGGTTGATTTACTGTTGACCCCTACTGGTGCCTAGGGTCCTAATCGCTATGATCTTCACGATCTTCAAAGCGGCCCCCGACATGCAATCGGAGGACCCTGAAACAATTGGGAGCGTACAATGACCCTTATGCAAAAATTCCTCGGCGCCACGGCCACCTTGGCACTGACGGCAGGCGCTGCTTTTGCCGAACCAGCACTGATCTACGATCTTGGTGGAAAATTCGACAAGTCGTTCAACGAAGCAGCCTTCAACGGTGCACAGCAGTTTGCAGAGGCTACCGGCGGTAGTTTCCGCGATATCGAGCTTCAATCCGAAGCACAGCGTGAGCAGGCGCTGCGTCGTTTTGCCGAGCGCGGCATGAACCCGGTTGTCACCACCGGCTTTTCCATGTCGACACCGATCGCCAATGTGGCTGCCGACTATCCGGACACAAAGTTCGTGACGATTGACGGATTTGTCGACCCAGGTGCGCATCCAAACGTGTTGTCGATCCTGTTTTCAGAGCACGAGGGATCATACCTTGTCGGGATGATGGCGGCGATGGCCTCTGATTCGGGGACCGTTGGCTTTATCGGTGGTATGGACATTCCATTGATCCGTCGTTTTGCATGCGGCTATGCACAGGGCGTAAAAGCGGTGAATGGGGATGCAACAGTCATCTCTAACATGACCGGCACCACACCATCGGCGTGGAACGACCCCGTGAAGGGATCGGAATTGACCTTGGCCCAGATCAGCCAAGGTGCAGACGTGGTCTATGCAGCGGCTGGTGGTACTGGCATTGGTGTTCTTCAAACTGCTGCGGACCAGAATATCTTGTCCGTGGGTGTGGACAGCAACCAAAACTACATGCAGCCAGGATCAGTTCTGACATCGATGCTCAAGCGTGTGGATGTTGCGGTCTTCGAATCCATGTCAGCTGGCGCAGATCTGGAAACCGGCGTGAAAGTGCTGGGCTTGGCAGAAGAAGGTGTTGGCTATTCTCTTGATGAATACAACGCCTCTCTGGTCAGCGATGAGATGAAGGCAGCCGTGGACGCCGCGCGTGCCTCAATTATTTCCGGTGATATCGCAGTTCATAACTACACCACCGACGACAGCTGCCCTGTTCTGGATTTCTAATCCAGTCCAGCCATGCAGAAAACCGGGGCCGTGCCGCGCAGGCGCGGCCCCTTTGGTACAATCATAAAGAGCCGTGCCCATGACCGCCCCTGCAATTGAACTCAAAGGTATTTCAAAAGCCTTTGGCCCGGTACAAGCCAACAAAGACATCTCAATCCGTGTGATGCCCGGAACAATCCATGGCATTATAGGGGAAAACGGCGCGGGGAAATCCACGCTGATGTCGATCCTTTATGGCTTTTACAAAGCAGATGCCGGCGAGATCTTTATTCAGGGTGACCGCGTTGAAATTCCCGATAGCCAGGCGGCCATATCAGCCGGTATTGGCATGGTATTCCAACACTTTAAGCTCGTTCCAAATTTTACCGTTCTTGAAAACGTGATCCTTGGCGCCGAAGACGGTTGGAAACTGACTGAAAGCTTGGCCAAAGCCCGCAAAACCCTAACGCGGCTGGCCACTGAATATGAGCTGCACGTGGATCCAGACGCCGTTGTCGAAACCTTAAGCGTTGGGCACCAGCAACGCGTCGAAATTCTAAAAGCGCTGTATCGTCAGGCTGATATTCTCATCTTGGATGAGCCCACCGGGGTTTTGACGCCAGCCGAGGCAGATCAACTGTTCCGCATCCTTGACCGTTTGCGTGCCGAAGGCAAAACCATCATTCTGATTACCCACAAACTACGCGAGATTATGGATATCACGGACACTGTCAGCGTGATGCGCCGCGGCGAGATGACAGCAACAGTCAAAACCTCTGAGACCAGCCCGGCAGCTTTGGCCGAACTGATGGTTGGACGTAAAGTTCTTTTGCAAGTCGACAAATCTCCCGCAAAGCCGGGCAAAATTGTGCTGCAAGTGGACCGACTGAATGTGACGGATGACGCCGGGGTTCAACGTCTCCATGATGTTTCGCTGCAGGTACGCGCCGGAGAGATCCTGGGCATTGCAGGCGTCGCAGGCAATGGACAATCAGAACTGCTAGAGGTTCTTGGCGGTATGGTGTCCGGAACAGGTCACATCGAACTCAACGGTGACTCTCTGGATTTGACAGGCGACAAAAGCGACGGTCAATCCCGACGTGCACAAGGCATTGCACATGTCCCCGAAGATCGTCAGCACGAGGGTCTGATCATGGAATTTAGCGCGTGGGAGAACATGGCATTCGGCTATCAACATGATCAAAAATACCAGTCCGGGATCTTCATGAATAATGCCGCAATTCGGGCCGATACCGCCGCAAAAATGGAACGGTTTGACGTTCGCCCGCCAAACCCTGCGCTGAAGGCGCGGAATTTTTCAGGCGGGAATCAACAAAAAATCGTAGTTGCTCGAGAAATTGAGCGGGACCCCGAGGTTCTTTTGGTTGGCCAACCCACCCGTGGCGTCGATATCGGTGCTATCGAATTCATCCACAAACAAATCATTGCCCTGCGTGATAGCGGCAAAGCGATCTTGTTGGTCAGTGTTGAACTGGATGAAATCCTGTCATTATCTGACCGCGTTGCTGTGATGTTTGACGGACGGATTATGGGCGAACGACATCCAGAAAAGACCGATGAAAAAGAACTGGGCCTGCTGATGGCTGGCGTAACAGAGATGGAGACAGCGCATGGATAAGATGCCCGGCTGGGCCGATGCGGTCCTTGTCCCATTAATCTCAATTCTATTGGCAGCACTTGTATCGTCACTGGTCATTCTTGCGATCGGAGAAAGCCCGATTGACGCTTTCGGCTCGATGGTCGAAGGGGCGTTGGCCAGTTCTGCGGGATGGGGCTATACTCTATACTACGCAACAAATTTCATGTTTACGGGTCTGGCGGTGTCTGTCGCGTTTCACGCGCGACTGTTCAATATAGGTGGCGAAGGTCAGGCAATGCTTGGCGGGTTGGGCGTGGCTTTGATGTGCCTGTTTATCCCATGGCCCCACTGGTCGCTGGCCGTGATCGGATCTGGACTTGCTGCTGCGGCTTTTGGCGCGCTTTGGGCATTGATTCCAGCATATTTGCAAGCCAAACGCGGCAGCCATATCGTGATTACGACGATCATGTTCAACTTCATCGCGGCCTCATTACTCAATTATGTGCTGGTCAATATGTTACGACCAGACGGCGCCATGGAGCCGTCTTCAGGTGTCTTTCCACCCGCCACGCAATTGCCAACCTTTCAGGATATGTTTTCGACCACTGATATGGTTTTGTTTCAGCGTGCTCCCGCAAATGTTAGCTTTTTTATCGCTGTCGCGGCTTGTTTTGTGGTTTGGCTCTTGTTGTGGCGTACGCGGCTTGGATACGACATTAGGTCGTTTGGGCATAATGAGCGCGCTGCAAAATATGCCGGTATCAACGGCGTGCGGATCACAATCATTGCGATGCTGATCTCGGGTGCTTTGGCGGGTATGATGGCCGTAAACTCCACCCAAGGAGAGGCCGAGCGCCTTCTCTTGAACTCGTCCGAAGGGGCTGGTTTTATCGGGATTGCTGTCGCGTTGATGGGACGAAATCATCCACTGGGGGTGTTTCTGGCTGCTCTTTTGTTCGGCTTTTTGTATCAGGGCGGAGCCGAGGTCAGTTTTTGGACCAATATCCCTGTACAAATTGTCATTGTGATGCAGGCGCTGGTTATTTTGTTTACCGGGGCGCTGGACAATATGGTTCGAACGCCGCTGGAACGTGTGTTCCTCGCCTTTCGGCGCAAGGAGGGCTGATCCATGGAATTCCTAACGATCGTACAACTTCTGGACAGCACACTTCGCAGCGCAACACCTTTGTTACTGGCGTGTTTGGCGGGCCTTTTCTCAGAACGTGCCGGGATTTTTGACATCGGGCTGGAAGGCAAGATGTTGGCTGCGGCATTTCTTTCCGCGGCAGTGGCCTTTGCGACAGGATCGGTTTGGATTGGCCTGCTAGCCGGAATTGGTGCATCAGTGGCTTTGTCATTGCTTCATGGGTTGGCATCAATCAACTTTCGTGGAAATCAACTGATTTCGGGCGTTGCAATCAACTTTTTGGCGGCAGGTGCGACCGTCCTTTTTGCACAAAACTGGTTCCGACAAGGTGGCAGAACACCACAACTTTCCGGAGATGCAAGGTTCGATCCAATATCGCTTCCTTTTGCGGAGACATTGCAAGATGTACCAATTTTTGGGCCCATCTATCACGAGCTTATCTCCGGGCATGCAATCTTGGTTTATGTTGCGCTGTTTATGGTACCGCTGACGTGGTGGGTTTTGTTCCGTACGCGGTTTGGTCTACGGCTGCGCGCCGTGGGTGAAGCCCCCGAGGCGGTCGACACCGCCGGAATTTCGGTTGTGCACCTCAGGTATGCTGCCGTGATTATTTGTGGGATATTGTGCGGAATTGCTGGTGCCTATCTATCGACCGGGCTACAAGCAAACTTTACAAAAGATATGACCGCCAATCGCGGCTTTATCGCTTTGGCGGCACTGATTTTTGCCAAATGGCGTCCTTGGTACGCCCTTGGTGCGTGTCTGTTATTTGGGTTTTTATTCGCAATCGAAACGCGTTTTCAGAATATCGATTTGCTTGGCTTTACCCTGCCAGTGCAGTTTGTACAGGCATTACCATACATCCTGACTGTTGTGATCCTCGCAGGTTTCGTTGGTCGCGCGATACCGCCTCGTGCTGGAGGCGCACCCTACATTAAAGAAAGATGAAAACTGATGGGGCTGATGGTCCGCGTGTCTTGCGCTTTATGGGACAAGCTAGAATGCCTGAGTGCCCCCTGTACAACAGAGGCCAAACGGCTTAACGGACGGCTAACTTGGGCGCTGGTCGCGCCATTTACACCGTTAGGGTGCCTTTATGCTTGTATACCTTCCCGTTGCCGAAGTCTCGGTTAACGCCTTTGTCTTGATCGGTTTAGGTGGCCTTGTCGGAATACTGTCTGGGATGTTTGGCGTAGGTGGTGGGTTTCTAATGACGCCATTACTTTTTTTCATTGGTATTCCCCCTGCTGTTGCCGTGGCTACAGAAGCGAACCAAATCGTCGCATCCTCTTTTTCGGGGGTCCTTGCGCACCTGCGCCGAAAAACGGTGGACTTGCGTATGGGCAGTGTTTTGCTGGTAGGCGGTTTGATAGGCGCCGCACTGGGCGTGGGGGTATTCAACTGGCTGAAAAGTCTTGGGCAAGTCGATCTGCTCGTTAAATTATGCTATGTCGTATTCCTTGGTATTATCGGCAGCCTGATGTTTGTGGAAAGCTTGAACGCTATCCGAAAAACAAAGTCGGGAATCGTTCCCAAACGTAAGAAACACAACTGGGTACACGGCCTTCCATTTAAAATGCGGTTCCGGGTTTCTGGCTTGTATATCTCAGTCATTCCGCCCGTGCTCGTTGGTATCTTTGTGGGGATTCTCGCAGCTATTATGGGCGTCGGAGGCGGCTTTATCATGGTGCCTGCAATGATATACCTCTTGGGTATGCCCACCAAAGTGGTTGTTGGAACATCCCTGTTTCAAATTATCTTTGTCACGGCATTCACGACGCTCTTGCATGCAACAACCAATTTTACCGTTGATATTGTGCTGGCAGTCTTGTTGATCTTTGGCGGCGTTATCGGGGCGCAAATTGGGGCTGTCATTGGCCTACGACTAAAAGCGGAACAATTGCGGATCTTATTGGCAATCATGGTTATTGGTGTGTGCGGCAAACTTGCGTTTGACCTGATCGTCCAGCCGGCTGAGCTCTTTTCAATAGCGGCAGGGGGTCACTGATGCTGCGCTTGATTGTGTTATGTCTGGTCTTGGCAGTGCCGGCGCGTGCCGAAGATATTGTATTGGGGCTAAGCCGGGACAGCGTTCAGATCACAACGAACTTTTCTGGCTCCGAAATTCTGATTTTCGGAGCAATCCGTCGCGAGGCACCGGTCCCCGATGGCACTATGGGGTTGATTGTGACTGTCGAAGGGCCCTCAGAACCCGTGATGGTTTATCAAAAGGACCGCATTGCTGGTATCTGGGTAAACGCACGCGATGTTGAAATTGAAGCCGCGCCCGTTTTTTACGCAGTGGCGTCGACTGCGCCGCTGACAGACATCCTCGATGACGGCGCCGACAGGCGACATCATGTTTCCATTAATCGCGCAATACGATCGATCTGGGCCCGCGTCACCCACGGCGATGTTCGTGAATTCGTCGAAGCCGTGATCCGTATTCGACAAAATTCTGGGCTTTATACCTTGAATGAAGGGGCGGTGAGCATTGATGGAGATACACTGTTCTCGGCGCAGGTAGAATTACCTCCAAACCTGATAGAGGGTCTTTACAAGACACGAATATTTCTGACCCGCGACGGGGACGTTGTGTCATCTTATGAAACGGACATACCTGTGCATAAAGTTGGATTGGAACGGTTTTTGTATAACCTCTCGCGTCAACAGCCCTTAGTCTATGGCCTGATGTCCTTGGCTATTGCTACCTTTGCAGGATGGGCTGCTGCGACCGCCTTTCGAGCAGTCCGCGGGTCTTGAAAAGCGGTCTAGCGGTTCGATATTTCGCACATGGCCATGATCCGTCTTTTTCGGTGTGCCAAGTCACGACTCCTATCCGCCTTCGTGAAAGAATGCATAGATACGTTCAGCCAAAGCTTCGCTGACACCATCGACTGCGGTCAGGTCAGCCATATTTGCACGCCCTACGGCCTTGGCAGACCCAAAATGTGCCAATAAGGCGCGTTTGCGTGCGGCACCGACGCCCGGGACATCGTCTAGTGGGGTTGCGCCAACTGCCTTGGACCTTTTGGCGCGATGCGTGCCAATTGCAAAACGGTGAGCTTCGTCACGCAGGCGTTGAACAAAATACAAGACAGGATCGTTGTGCCGCAAAGCAAAGGGGCGCTGCCCTGTACGGTGGAATTCTTCTTTGCCAGCGTCGCGGTCCAGACCCTTTGCAACACCGATCATTGGAATATCCTCAACCCCGTATTCCACCATTATCTCAGCCACCGCACTCACCTGGCCCGCACCTCCATCAATCAGCAAAAGATCTGGCCACATGCCCTTGGTACGCTCTGGATCTTCTTTATGCAGCCGTTTGAATCGCCTTGTCAGCACTTCCTTCATCATACCAAAGTCATCACCAGGAGTCAGATCGTCACCGCGGATATTGAATTTGCGGTATTGTCCCTTTTCGAACCCTTCAGGCCCCGCAACGATCATGCCCCCCACGGCGTTGGTGCCTTGAATATGGCTGTTGTCATAGACCTCGATCCGGCGAGGGGGCGTATCAAGATCAAAGGCGTCAGCCAAACCACGCAACAATTTGGACTGTGTTGCACTTTCTGCCATACGTCGGGCTAGGCTTTCGCGGGCATTTCGCGCAGCACCTTCAATCAGTTCAGCCTTTTCGCCCCGTTGCGGAATCGAAATTTCAACCTTGCGCCCCAATTTACCGGATAATGCATCTTCCATTAGGTCTTGATTCTCGATCGGATGCGACAGCAAAAGCAGACGGGGTGGTTCCTTGTTATCGTAAAACTGACCAAGGAAAGCCTCTAAGACTTCTGCGGTTTCCACATCTGGCCCAATACGAGGATAAAAATCGCGATTACCCCAGTTTTGATTGGCACGGATAAAGAAAACTTGGACGCAGGCTTGCCCACCTTCCAGATGCAGAGCAATCACATCCGCTTCGGCCACTGTGCGTGGGTTTATACCTTGCGTGGACTGAACAGACGTCATGGCGCGGATACGATCACGCAGCGCTGCCGCGCGTTCGAATTCCATCGCGGCTGATGCTTCTGCCATATGCTTGGCAAGTTGTGCCTGCACCTGCGTCGACCGGCCTGTCAAAAACCGTTCTGCATCCTTGACCGTCTCAGCATACTCGTTTTGCGATATCTTATCAACGCAGGGGGCACTGCATCGTTTAATCTGATACTGCAAACAAGGCCGCGTGCGTGTTTCAAACATAGAATCCGAGCAGTTGCGCAGCAAAAACGCTTTTTGAAGTTGGTTCAATGTGCGGTTCACGGCACCAGCGCTGGCAAAAGGTCCATAATATTTGCCCTTATCCTTTTTTGCACCACGATGCTTGCGGATCATCGGAAACATATGGTCCGCAGTCACAAGAATATTGGGAAAGCTTTTGTCATCCCGCAACAGCACATTATAGCGCGGCTTAAGCTGTTTGATTAGGTTTTGTTCAAGCAAAAGGGCTTCGGTTTCGGTCCGAGTGGTCAAAAACATCATTGAAGCTGTTTCACGGATCATTCGTGTAATCCGGCTCGAATGTCCTGATGGTCGCGCATAGTTTGACACGCGGGCCCGCAAGTTGCGCGCTTTACCAACATACAGAACACGACTTTCTGCATCCAACATACGGTAGACCCCAGGACTCCCATCAAGCGTTTTAAGGTACGCCTGAATGCAGAGGTGCCCCGTCAGAGGTACATTATCTTCCAAAGTGCTTCGGCCATCTTGAGGCATATGGTCAGCTGCATCTTTCTGTTTGGGTGATTCTAGACGTTGCGCTGCACTGATGCCACTTTAGGATCAAGGGATAAAGCATCCCCCGTTTATGTGGATAAGTCTGCGGACAACTGATCAGAAATCCATTTTTTCCCTTGTATAATGGGGTCTTCGTTAACTTGCCTATTTTTTAGGCAATAATATAACTATCTGTTTTCAATTATTATTTTTTATCACAACATTCAATAAATTGAAAACATTGACGGTTTTAGGCTCTTTTCGTAATAAGTGTTAAAAAGGTGCACAACTCGCTGGAAGCAGGTCACTCTACGCCCAGAACATCAGGCGTTTTCCAACTAAGGTGTTGACCTCCGTCAATACATAACAACTGTCCTGTGACTGCTGGAGAATCAATAAAATATCCAAGTGCCCCGGTGATGTCTGCGGTATTAGCTCCCCGTTCAAGCGTTGTCGCTGCACGTTGTTTCGCAAAGTGTTCTGCGCTTTGGCGTTCGCCTTGCAACGTCGGACCGGGGCCAATTGCATTCACTCGGATGGCAGGCGCCAAAGCTTGGGCGGTGGTTTGCGTCATGGCCCACAATCCCATCTTTGCGATTGTATAGGTCATGAATTCAGGCGTCAGCTTGCGTACTCTTTGATCAATCATGTTCACAATCAGGCCTGTCGCACACGGTTCACCGGCATCATCAATACGCGCAGCCGCACTCTGCGCGGCAAATTCCTGTGTCAGCACAAACGGGGCGCGCAAATTTGATTCCAGATGTCGATCCCAGCTGGTGCGGGTGGCACTGCCCACAGTATCATATTCAAAAATTGAGGCATTGTTCACCAGAACGGTCAAAGCCCCTCCCAAAGCGTCAACCGCGCGAGGGATGAGGTCCTGAACCTGCGCTTCATCCAAAAAATCTGCACCGATTGACACCGATTTACGGCCCTTATCTCGGATCAGGTCGCCAACCATATCTGCCTCGGTTTGCGAGCCGGAATAGTGTAGCGCAACATCATACCCGCGATCGGCTAGATACAATGCCATCGCTTTGCCTAGGCGTTTGGCTGCACCGGTTACAAGAGCTGCAGGCATCTGTTTCTCCTTAGCTGAATATCAAAGCGATATAGCCCAGATATAGGGCCGACAAGATTACGCCCCAAAAACGCGTTAAATCGCGTGAGAAAAACAAAAATGGGATCAAAAGCAAAGATGCCGCAGCCATGACCCAGAGATCCCTGCTTAAAAAAGATGGATCAACGTCAATCGGCACAATCAGGGTGGTAATCCCGATAATGGCCAACAGATTAAACAAATTAGATCCAACGACGTTGCCCAAGGCAACATCTGCCTGTCCCCTGCGAACAGCCATTACAGTGGTTGCAAGTTCAGGCAGTGACGTCCCCAAAGCCACCAGCGTCAGCCCGATAGCGGCCTCAGATACACCAAACAAATGCGCGATCTGTTCTGCACTGTTCACCATAAGGTCCGCGCCAAGCGGCAAGCCAACGATGCCCAGACCTAAAAACAAACTGATTTTCCAAGAGGGCATTGCGGAGTCTGCGCCTTCAGGCTCTTCTTCATCCACGACATCATTGGCCTCTTGACGTCGTCTCAACCCTTCGACGACGGCAAGGCCCAAAATACCGAATAACAAAGCCAGCAAAAGCAGACCAGCCATCCAATCAAAAACACCGCGATGAGCCAATGCAATAAATATCGCTGTTGCACCAATCATTTGCAGATAACTGGACCTGATTTCACAGCCACTGGTGCGGATCACTGATATCAACGCCGGCACCCCAAGCACCAGTAAGATGTTTGCTGTGTTTGATCCAACCACATTTCCAAGTGCTATACCCGGGTCATTGTCCAGCGCTGCATTGACCGAGATCAAAAGCTCGGGCGCTGATGTACCAAAAGCGACAATTGTCAGGCTGACGATAAATGCCGGAATACCTGCGCGCAATGACAGGTTAACCGCACCTTTCACCAATGCATCCCCAGCCAAGAGCAAGATGACCAGACCAAGCCCACCTGAAAGCCAGATCATTTTAACCCTTTCGGCTTTGGTAACCACATGCACAAGGGCCCTTGCCAATGCGGTGACGTCCACATTTGGGGCATTTAGCCGTTACTTTGCCAATCTTGGGCAGGCGCAACCGGCCAAACATCGAAAGGATTGCCATTCCAGCCAAGAAAAGAGCGACAATTTTGATGATCATGTCAAAGTCCAAAGCGCGCAAAAGCTGCGCGCTCTTCTATTTGGTGAAACAAGGTTTCCGTCACGCTCAGACCAAAGCGCTGCGCAAGACTGCGGCGTTGTCCGTATTGCTTAAACCGGACCTTAGCACCGAATTTTTCGCGTAATACCGGTTCCATATGACCAACAAAATCAGCCAACCCAGCGTCACAGGCAGTTTGCCCAACCCAGACCTCACCCGAGAACAGCGCGGGGTCATCCGTCAACTTGGGACCACGGCGCAATTTGACATGTGTTATGAAACTTTGATGGATTTGGTCCAAAAGATTTTTCAGTCGCGTCACATCCTCGGGATTTTCAGGTCGAAACGGGTCCATCATAGATTTGGATGTTCCGGCCGTATGAACACGTCTTTCGATGCCTTGGCGCGACAAAAAGACATGTGCCCCAAATCCCGCTGATATCACACCGATGGACCCCACGATTGAACTATCGTCGACGTAGATCACGTCAGCCGCAGCAGCGAGCCAATATCCACCCGAGGCCGCGACATCTTCGACAAAAGCGTACACAGGGATCTCGTGTTCTTCGGCCAGTCGCCTTATGCGCGCACCAATTAACGAAGATTGAACAGGTGACCCGCCGGGCGAATTAATGATGAGCGCCACAGCTGCGGGCTTTCCCTTGGAAAACGCGCGCTCTAACAACGGGGCGATACCGGCGTCTGACAGCCCGCTCCGTCCCGAAGCTCCAATAGCACCAGATAAACGGACAACCGCTATGAGCGGGCGGGTTTTACGACGAAACGAGGGGATCCACGACAACATATGTCGGATGTAGAATGCCGCACCTTATGAAACAACTGTTCTTACACATAAGACTGCGAATTTTCCTGTTTCAGCCTTAATAAAGGAGAAAAAAAGACATTTGTACTGCGTACCTCACCCGAAATATCCGCTATTTTTGAACAAATGCGAGGCTCAGTAAAATGTTTGCGGGTCAATATCGACGGCCAAGCGCAGCTGCCCTTTGATGTGAACTTGTGCGATCCAGCGGGCTATGGCTGCCTGTAACGGAGCAGTGCGTGTTGATTTTACCAACAATCGAATACGGTGCCGTCCACGCACCCGCGCAACAGGCGCCGGCGCGGGACCAAAAACCTGAGCGCCGATCTTGCGCAAATCGGCATCATTTCGTGCAAGTAAATTTCCTGCATCAAAGGCTTGTGCTGCATCTGTCGAACTTAGGATGATACCTGCAAAACGTCCAAAAGGGGGCACGCCTGCGGCTTCTCGTTCTGCGGCTTCTGCGGTCCAAAAACCTTCGTCATCGCCTGACAGAATTGCACGAATAACTGGATGTTCGGGCTGATAGGTCTGTAGCAATGCCTCTCCGGGCGTGTCGACACGGCCAGCGCGCCCTGCCACTTGCCGCATCAGTTGAAATGTGCGTTCTGCCGCGCGCAAATCTGATCCTTGCAGACCAAGATCTGCATCAATGACCCCCACAAGGGTCAGGTTTGGAAAGTTATGCCCCTTGGCCACTAGCTGGGTGCCAATGATTATATCTGCGCCACCTGATGCGATATTTTCAATTGCGGATTTCAGCGCCCGTGCAGATCCAAACAAATCTGACGATAAGGTGGCGATTCGCGCATCTGGAAACAGTGTTGCTGCTTCTTCACCCATGCGTTCGACGCCAGGCCCCAAAGCCGCCATGCGGCCTTCGACGTGGCAGTTAGGACACGCCTGAGGCAAAGCCATCGTGTCTCCACACTGATGGCACATCAACCGTTTTAGAAACCTGTGTTCGACCATACGCGCGTCGCACTGCGGGCAGCCGATCTGATGCCCACAGGCCCGGCACAGCGTTATGGGCGCATAGCCGCGGCGGTTCAGAAACAACAGTGCCTGTTCCCCGATGTCGATCCGTTTTTTGATTGCCGTTTGCAAACTGGCCGAAATCCAGCGCCCGGCTGGTAATGCCTCTGGCCGCATGTCGATTGTGCGCATCTTGGGGAGGACTGCAGCACCAAAGCGCGATGACAGATCCAGCCGGGTATATTTTCCAGCGCGCGCGTTTGTCCAACTTTCCAGACTGGGCGTTGCAGACGCCAGCACAACCTGCGCCCGACACATCGATGCCCTAAGAACAGCCATGTCACGCGCGTTATACAACACGCCATCCTCTTGTTTGTAGGATGTGTCATGTTCTTCATCCACGACAATCAGGCCAAGATCCCGAAATGGCAAAAACAATGCAGATCGCGCACCGATCACAAGCTGCACGCCATTTTCCCCGGTCATCCGCCAGAGTCTGCGCCGCTCTGTCATTGTCACACCGGAATGCCATTCACCCGGACGCGCACCAAAACGATCCTCAACACGTGATAAAAACTCTGAGGTCAGAGCAATTTCTGGAAGGAGAACAAGCGCTTGCCGACCCTTTGCCAAGCATTCAGCAACGGCTTCTAAATAAACTTCGGTCTTACCAGATCCTGTGACGCCCTTTAGCAAGGTTGTGCCATAGTCACCTTTGGCAATTGCGTGCCGCAAAACCTGTGCTGCACGCGCCTGATCATCTGTCAGTTCACGGGGGTTGTCTTCGGGGTCCAGCCGGGGAAAGGCTGTGTCCCGAGGCGTGTCCTCTTCATGTACGGCCCCTTGGGTGACAAGACCCTTGATGACGCTTGGTGATACACCGGCAGCCTCGGCCAATTCGCTCAACGTGAGTGCAAGACCGCCCATGTCATCCAGCACACCGATGACGCGACGGCGGGCATCCGTCATCCGGCTGGGCATCGCGTGACCCCGACGATAGACCCGCCGCATGGAATGCGGATCCCCCAAGCCGGGGGCACGTGTCGCCAGTCGCAGCATCGCCGGCAAGGGCGTCAAGGTGTAGTCAGCCGCCTTAATTAGAAAAGCCCGCATTGGCTCTAACAAAGGGGGGGCGTCCAGAACGCGGTTGATCGAGCGCACTTTGGCAGGGTCCCAGTCACCACGTCCCGCACCCCAGACAACACCGATCACCGACCGTGGGCCAAACGGCACCTCGACAAAGTCACCCTGCGCGCAGCCACCCTCCGGCGCACGGTAGTCCAACACCCGATTTAATGGCTGGGTGGTCAGCACGCCCACCAGTGTATCGGGTTCAAACCTCATTGTTTTCCTCTTTTGCAGGGTTCCCGCCCCGCCCAGAATTCGATAAGTGAGCGGTAACGGAATACACGCGCTGCAAGGGAGCCTTTGCCATGAAATTTTTTGTCGACACTGCCGACACCACTGCCATCGCCGAATTGAACGATCTGGGCATGGTAGATGGGGTCACCACAAATCCATCGCTGATCAAAAAATCTGGCAGGGACATTCTGGAGGTCACACGCGAGATCTGCAATATGGTCGATGGCCCTGTCAGCGCCGAAGTTGTAGCCGTTGACGCGGACTCCATGATCGCCGAGGGCCGCGCACTTGCAAAAATCGCCGAAAACATTGCCGTTAAGGTACCTTTGACGTGGGATGGGCTCAAGGCTTGTAAAGTTTTGACGGGCGAAGGCCGTATGGTCAACGTCACATTGTGCTTTAGCGCAAATCAGGCCCTGTTGGCGGCCAAAGCAGGTGCCACATTCATCAGCCCATTTATCGGACGCTTGGACGACCTAAACCTCGACGGTTTAGATCTTATCGCAGATATCCGTGACATATATGACAACTATGGGTTTGAGACCCAAATCCTTGCAGCGTCCATTCGGACAGCCAACCATATGAGCGACTGCGCCAAGATCGGTGCCGATGTCGCGACAGCCCCTCCCGGTGTGATCAAGGCCATGGCCAATCACATGTTAACCGACAAAGGTCTGGCGCAATTCCTAAAGGATGCAGCCGAGGCCGAGATCAAGATCGTCTAAAAGTCGGATGCGGGGCGAATAACCCCGCATCTTTCATACCTACCAAGCCCCAGCATAACTAATCACTGCAACTATTCTGGGCTCAGTGGTTGACACAGCCCCATCACCGCGTTGATTCTGGTTGCAAATCGCGGACCTGTTTGGGTGCGCAAGCTAAAGGCGCGCCGAGGGTATAAATGAGCACACCAAAAATGGATGAAACGCTACGCGACGCCATTATGGCCCGGCCAGACGCGTTGTTAGACGATACCGAACTGATGAAGGCGCTGATCGCGGCAAACGACCGTGCCATGGGCTCAAATATAGTCGATCTGCGCGGAATCGCGATGGCGCGTATGGAACGCAGGTTGACACGGCTGGAAGACACGCATCGTAGCGTTATCGCTGCGGCCTATGAAAACCTTGCCTCAACCAATCAGGTGCATCGCGCAATCCTGCGTATGCTGGATCCGCTGGAGTTCGAGGACTTTTTACTGGATCTAGGGGGCGATGTGGCCAAGGTGTTGCGGGTGGATGTTATTCGCTTAACCCTTGAAAGTGCCCAAAAAGACGGGAAAACGAATTTCAGTCAGCTGGAGCATGTGCTGAAAATTGCCAAGCCAGGGTTCGTAGACAGCTATTTGACCGAAGGTCGCGCCACTCAGGTCCGGCAGGTCACCTTACGCCAGCTGCGTGTTGGCGATTCAATCATGTACGAAGACAAGGCTGCATGGATACGGTCGGAAGCCTGTCTGAAGCTGGATTTTGGGCCCGGAAACCTTCCGGGATTGCTGGTCATGGGCTCCGAGGATCCGCATCAATTTACCCCCGATCAGGGCACTGATCTTTTGGCTTTCTTTGCTGGAAACTTTGAACGCGCCATGCGGCGCTGGTTGGCGTGACACTTCAGATCTCAGACGCGTCGCGGGACGCTTTGATGCGTTGGTTGCAACATCTCACCAGCGTGAAGGGCGGGGCGGACGCAACGCGGGACGCTTATGCGCGGGACGTCACCGAATTTATCTGTTTTATGACGCTGCACAAGGCAGCCCCTCAGGGATTGGTGGCGCTTGCCAGAATAGACACGCGTGACATGAGGGCCTGGCTGTCCCATTTGCGCGCAACTCAAGTTATGCCGCGATCTGTTGCGCGCAAACTGTCAGCAGTCAAAAACTTCTATCGTTGGCTGGCACAGCGTGAAGACTTTGAACCCACAGCGGTGTTATCTGCACGCAGCCCGCGTTTTCAAAAGAAACTGCCGCGCCCCCTTAGCGAAACGTCTGCGAGGGATGTGCTGGATCTGGTGGGGCAACAGGGTCAAGAATCATGGATCGCCGCGCGGGACATTGCGGTCGTGACATTGCTGTATGGATGCGGCCTGCGCATTTCCGAGGCCCTGTCGATCACATGGGATGATCTGCCCCTGACCGACACGCTGCGCATTACAGGCAAGGGGCGAAAAGACCGCATCGTGCCAGTGCTGCCATCAGCTCAGGCGGCGGTTGCGACGTATGTCCGTCTTTGTCCAGTCCCTCCGATAGCAGGCGAAGCCCTGTTTCGGGGCCAGCGTGGCGGCCCCTTGAACAAACGTATCGTGCAAAAGCTTATGGAGCAGGTACGCACACAACTTGGTCTGCCGGCGACGGCCACGCCACATGCCCTGCGACACAGCTTTGCCACCCATCTGCTGGCAGCGGGCGGCGATTTGCGCACAATCCAGGAGCTTCTGGGTCATGCGTCGTTATCGACGACCCAGACCTACACCGGAATTGATCAAGCACAATTGATGGCCGTCTATAACGCCACTCATCCAAAAGCCTGACGCATACCATTACATCTGATGTCCTTAGCTTAACGCGGCTTTACCTCATGTGTTGATCCACGTCTCTGACCAACCCTAAACACGGTTAAGGGTGGGTGCCTCGCCTGCATCCGTTCAAAAATGCACCAGTCAGCAACGTCTAGCGGCGCCCTGTAGAGTGACCTCATCGCAGCTGCACAATCCAAAGATGGGCCGGATTGATCAGCTTGATGCGCGCTCTTGGACTCTCGGAATTGGAGAGCACACCCGGTCTTTAAGTATCGGTACGCGACATATGCAAATTGCGCTTGCGTCATTGCGGACAAAGCCTACCCTCGGGCCTAACACTTGCAAGGATATCCGACATGAAACTTACAGACAGCTCTGCGTCACCATTTGTACGCAAAACCAAGGTCGTCCTCCACGAGACAGGCCTCACCGACAGCGTAGCCCTTGTACCTGTCCAGACCACGCCATTGAAAACAGCAACTGAGGTGGCCGTGGCCAATCCATTGGGCAAGATACCAGCGCTGATGCGTGATGACGCCCCGGCCCTCTACGACAGCAGGGTGATTTGCCGCTATCTTGACCACCACGCTCAAGCCGGGCTGTATCCCGAAGCGCGCCTATGGGACGTGCTCACGCTTGAGGCAACCGGCGACGGGATTATGGACGCTGCTGTGTCTGCAACATACGAGACGCGGCTGCGGGGTCCTGAAGCCGTTTCTCAAGACTGGATTGACGCACAATATACCAAGATCAACAATGCCATTGACGCGCTTGAGGCTCGCTGGATGAGCCATCTGCATGGCCCATTGGACATGGGTCAGATTTCAGTGGCTTGTGCGCTTGGCTATGTGGATTTCCGCCACGCCGGATTGGACTGGCGCACGGGCCGAGCGTCTTTGGCTGCGTGGTACAGCACGTTTTCTGAACGCCCCTCAATGCTCGCCACGGTTCCAGAGGGCTGATCTATGCTGCCTGACCTTCCTTTTGACCCAGCCTGCGTCCTGATCGGAGGGACCTGGCAGAGAGCAACCAAAACAATCCCCGTCATGGATCCATCCACAGGACAGGTGCTAACCGAAATTGCCCGTGGGAGCGCCCGAGACATTGATGACGCCGTTGCAGCCGCGTCGCGCGCGCGTGATGGTGACTGGGGCCGTATGCCGGCCTTTGAACGTGGGCGCATTCTGAACCGGCTCGGTGTATTGGTTACGCACCATATTGACGCGCTTGCCCGAACCGAGGCGCTGGACGTGGGCAAACCGCTTTCGCAGGCCCGCGCGGATGCTATTGCGCTGGCGCGCTACTGCGAATTCTACGGCGGTTCCGCAGACAAGCTTATGGGGCAGACAATTCCCTATCTGGATGGCTATACTGTCTACGCAATGCGCGAGCCTCATGGTGTTACAGGCCATATAGTTCCATGGAACTATCCCATGCAGATCATTGGTCGATCCGTCGGTGCCGCATTGGCCACCGGAAATGCCTGTGTGTTAAAACCCGCAGAAGATGCCTGCCTGACCGCACTTTGGTTCGCGCATTTGGCCCAAGAGGCGGGATTGCCAGCTGGCGCTTTGAACGTCGTGCCCGGATACGGGGCCGAGGCGGGGGCCGCGCTCTCGGCGCATCCCGGCATTCAACACATAAGCTTTACCGGATCTGTGGCCACCGGGCGTGCGGTACAAATCGCTGCGGGTCAGAATGTGGTTCCGGTGACGTTAGAACTGGGCGGGAAGTCCCCCCAGATCGTATTTGATGATGCAGACCTAGACGCGGCCTTACCATTTCTTGTTGCGGCCGGATTGCAAAACGCAGGCCAAACCTGTTCGGCTGCATCGCGGATCTTGGTCCAACGTGGCGTGTATGACCAGGTAGCTCAGGCGATGGCCACCGCCTACCGCACGCGACAGGTTGGTCCCGCAGTCGATGATCCCGACATTGGACCGCTCATATCTGCCGTTCAAAAACAGCGCGTTCTTCAGCATTTGACGCAGGCCAAAGACCTGACACTGCTTGCAGAAGGGTCCCTATCGGATGATTTGCCATCCGCCGGGCATTATGTAGCCCCCCGGCTGTATCAGGACGTTCCACCAAATCACCCATTAGCCCAAGACGAAATTTTTGGTCCGGTACAGGTTCTTATCCCATTCGATGATGAAGCGCATGCCTGCCAAATCGCCAACAGTACCGCCTATGGGCTAGTGGCAGGGGTCTGGACCCAAGATGGCGGGCGGCAAATGCGGCTGGCACGGGATCTGCGCGCGGGTCAGGTGTTTATTAATAATTACGGTGCGGGAGGCGGAGTTGAACTTCCGTTTGGGGGCTCCGGCCTATCAGGTCATGGTCGCGAAAAAGGGTTTGAGGCGCTGATGGGTTTTACCGCGCTAAAAACGATTGCGGCGCGACATGGGTAACAAAGGAAAAAATATGCGACTGAACGGTAAAACAGCAATCGTAACGGGTGGAGCATCCGGTTTTGGGGCCGGCATTGTACGTAAATTCGCCCAAGAAGGCGCGCGTGTGGCCGTTGTCGACATCAACAAAGAGGCCGCCGTGCAAATTGCCTCAGACGTGGCCGGGATCGCTCTCATGGCTGATGTGGGTGACGCTGCGTCCGTCGCTGAAATGGCGCAAGCTGCAACGTCTGCGTTTGGCGCTGTTGATATCGTTGTCAACAATGCAGGCGTCACACATTTACCAACGCCTCTTGAAGACGTTACCGAGGACGATTTCGACCGCGTCTTTAGGATCAACTGCAAATCAGTCTATCTGATGGCACAGGCGTTTGTTCCAGCCATGAAAGCACGCCGCGCAGGCGCAATTTTGAATGTAGCCTCGACCGCCGGAGTATCCCCAAGGCCCCGTTTGAACTGGTATAATGCATCCAAGGGTTGGATGAATACAGCCACCAAAACAATGGCTGTCGAGCTTGCGCCCGATGGGATCCGTGTCAACGCGCTGAACCCCGTCGCAGGAGAGACTCCATTGCTTGCCAGTTTCATGGGCGAAGACACACCAGAGATGCGTGCAAAATTCCTCGCGACAATCCCGCTTGGTCGATTTTCTCAACCCGAAGATATGGGCAATGCAGCATGTTTTTTATGTAGTGACGAGGCCAGCATGATCACGGGCGTTTGTATGGAAATCGATGGTGGACGGTGCATTTAATGCAGGTAGGCCCACGCAATCTGATCACCGATGTTGCCGGTTTACGGGTTGGCAACGCGGATGACAGCCGATTGAAAAGCGGCGTCAGCGTTGTCACCGCAGAGGCTCCCTTTACCGCAAGCTACGCCGTTATGGGGGGCGCGCCCGGGACGCGGGATACCGACCTTTTGGCGCCTGACAAAACCGTACCGGGTGTCGACGCGTTAATCCTGTCAGGGGGCAGCGCCTTTGGACTATCGGCCGCAGATGGTGTGATGGCGGGACTCTTGGCGCAAGGAAGGGGATTTGAGGTTGGATCTGCCAAGGTTCCAATAACCCCAACCGCCATCCTGTTCGACCTGTTAAACGGTGGCCAAAAGGATTGGAGTATATCCCCCTACCCCGATCTTGGCCGTGAGGCCTATGACGCTGCATCCGTTGACTTTGCACTTGGCTCTGTTGGCGCAGGAACAGGCGCATTGACAGCGCGCGTCAAAGGCGGCTTGGGATCTGCGTCGATCATACTGGCCGATGGAACGACGGTTGGCGCGCTGGTGGCTGTAAACCCGATGGGTCACGTTCTGACCCCGTCCGATCGGCATTTTTGGGCGGCGCCTTTCGAAGTTGATGGCGAATTTGGTGGACTTGGGCCGGATACAGCGCGGGGCTTGCAAGCGCCCCTGCCCAGTCGCAAAGGACTTAATCTGGCGGACCAGGGGCATACGACCATAGCCGTGGTAGCGACGGATGCGATTTTGGACAAAGCAGGCTGTCAACGCATTGCCACAGCCGCGCATGACGGGATGGCACGCGCGATTGTACCGTCTCATACGCCCCATGATGGTGATCTGGTTTTTGCTGCCGCAACCGGCACGCGCCCTGCCAGTGATATCGCGATGATTGGCCATGCGGCGGCCGTCTGTCTGGCACGCTCGATTGCGCGCGCTGTCTGGGAAGCCAGCCCAGCCAACGGCGACCTGATGCCCTGCGCCAAGGACGTTTTACGAATGGATCCATACCAAGATGTGCACCATCATGGATGATCCGTTCCGGATGTTGCCCCCTCTATCGTAGAATGGGAGGTGCGCTTGGATCACTTCCAGGAGGTTTCGGTTGCGAAGGCACATCTGGCTTTGGAAGATCAAATCGCAGACCAACCCGCGCCAGCGCCGCTGCTGCCTCATCACTGTCAGCCACAAAAAGAACGTCCAACGCGCCCGCCTCTATCCCAGAAAATATCAGGGCTTCATTGATAGCCTGCGCCAAGGCCCCTTCGGCCCCTGAAAGACAACCAGTGATTCCCAATACATGACTGCGCCGTCCATCATCATAAGTCACCCCGGCCAGATACGCCTTGCGGGCCAGACCGGCCGCAGCAGCCAACCGCTGATCCAGAGCAGTGATCAACGCCTCGGGTAAACCGCCGGGAGGATGAAACTCTGCCGGGCGCGCTTCGGTTTCTTCAGGGGTGTTCTCGAGCGTGATGGCCAGCCATTCCACAGCCTCGCTTGGCATCACAAAACCCTGATCTTGACCAAGGTTCACCCCCAAGCCAATGTCCTGACCCGCCATCATGTTGACCAAAACACGGCCCGACAATCCGACATAGGGCACAATGCGGTCAGCGAATTCGGCCAGCCGATCGTCGCTATCAAAAACAAGTGCGACCCGAGCTCCACCAACTTCAAAGATTTCGGGATCCAGAATGTCATCTGTTGGCTCTGCCCGTAACATTAACACCAGATCAGAGCCAGCAAGCTGAGCATAACATGCCATACGCGCACGCTCATCCTCTGGTGCGGCAGCCATGGCCGCGTGCGCTTTGTCTAAATGTGTTTCAACCATAAGGGTGCTCCTAGATGTGCATCTGTGCCACATAGCCCGGATTGCACCGGGGGGGGTAGCCCATCGACCGGCCATTAAGGTCACACCCCCAACCCCAAGTTAAAAACAAGATCGCGCCGTTCACCGAACCACTGTGCTACTGGGTGAGCGGTCAAATCGCTTAGTTAGCAGCATCATGCCCCGTCAAAACATTTCGAAAATTTTTGCGATAATGCTCGACGATATATTTTATTTCTATATTACTAGAAATATGAAAAAGATGATATGTACTGATGATCTGTCTGTTGAAGTCGCAGCCTCTCGCTTTGCTGCGCTAGGGTCCGAGCAGCGCCTAGGCGTTCTGTCCACTCTTGTGCGCGCCGGCCCGGACGGCCTGAATATCGGGGAACTGGGACAACGCTGCGGGATAGCAGGGTCCACCTTAACCCATCATCTGAAAATTCTTTCTCAGGCAGGGCTTATCCAGCAACAGCGTCAGGGACGTCGCATAATCTGCGCAGGCGTTGCCTTTGATGAGGTCACGGCGCTGTCATCTTATCTTTTGAAAAACTGTTGCGCTGATTGCAGTTCAGATGGGGCACGCACGCATGGCTAACGCACCCCACATGTTTCTGAGATCACGTCTAAACATAGATAAAGCCCTTGCCGCCAGCGTGCTGATTTTGCTGGGTATCAGTGTTCTGGATGCATCTGGCATTCCGGAGTCGCCACAGTTTGTTGACACGATCTTGTTTGCATTGCGTGCCTTACTTAAGACCATGCCGTTTATCGCATTTGCCGTTTTTGCAATTGCCTATCTTAAGGCGTCAGGTGCTGAAAACCTGCTGGCAAAAGCCTTTGAAGGGTCGCAGGTGCGGATGATTTTCATGGCTGCACTTTTGGGAGGACTGTCACCGTTTTGCAGTTGCGAGGTCATTCCCTTTATCGCGGCTCTTCTTGCTGTTGGGGCACCGCTATCGGCAGTAATGGCGTTTTGGCTGTCTTCGCCTTTGATGGACCCGGCTATGTTTGCAATCACATCAGGTGCCCTTGGCTTTGAATTTGCCGTGGCAAAAACTGTTGCAACCATTGGGCTTGGGCTGTTGGGCGGGTTTGGTACGATGATCTTTGCACACAGTTCCGTATTTAAAAACCCACTACGCGACAGACCTTCTGTTGATGGATGTTGTGGAGTGAAAAAACCATTCGCAGGAAAACCGGTATGGCTGTTCTGGAAGGAGCGGGGTCGAACGATTGTCTTTCGCGACATCGCCGCAGAGAACAGTATGTTCCTTTTAAAATGGCTTTTTCTGGCCTATCTGATTGAGGCGGTAATGGTCCGCAACGTGCCAGCGTCTATGATCGCAAATATTTTGGGTGGAGATGGTATCGGACCAATCCTGCTCGCCTCTACACTCGGGGCACCAGCCTATCTGAACGGCTATGCAGCGGTTCCTTTGGTCGATGGATTGATGGATCAGGGAATGTCAGCAGGTGCAGCAATGAGCTTTATTATTGCCGGTGGTGTCAGTTGTATTCCTGCTGCTGTCGCAGTTTGGGCCTTGGTCAAGCCACGTGTATTTGCAGCCTATCTCGGCTACGCGGTGCTAGGCGCAATACTGGCTGGCATGACTTGGCAGGCTATTATGTCTGGTTAATTTGGCGCCCGCCCTGCCAGTGTCCTTTTTCAATGGGTCTGGCATCGCTTGACAGTGGACCAAAAGGAGACAAACGTCCCCCAATGAACTGACAAGGGGCCAATGACTAATGTATCGCGTCTGGAATTTTCTGACCAACTATTCACTTCTATTGATAATCGGTGCATGTATCGCGCTGGTCTGGGCCAATCTGGATTTTCACAGCTATCATAAATTTGTCGAATTCAAGATTTGGGATCATGCGCCTATCGGTCACTATCATGACGGGCACCGCACATTAACGCTGCATTATCTGGTCAACGACGTCTTAATGGCGTTTTTCTTTGCAATCGCCGCCAAAGAAGTCTGGGAAGCCTGCATTCTGAAAAACGGGTCCTTACGCGGAAAAAAAGCGGCCACGCCCCTTTTTGCAACGGCCGGGGGCATGTTCGGCCCGATCGCTGTTTATCTTGGCCTTGCGGCCCTTATGGGGTCTGAAACTTATTCGGCAGTTGCCAACGGATGGGCAATTCCGACCGCAACGGATATTGCTTTCAGCTATCTTGTTGGGCGCATAGTGTTTGGCGCAGGACATCCTGCCGTGCGGTTTTTGCTGCTTTTAGCCATTGCTGATGATGCGGTTGGCCTGATCATTCTAGCTGTATTCTATCCCTCGAGCGAGCTGGCCCCCCAATGGCTGTTGCTTAGTCTAGCCGCCACTGTTCTGGTCTACCTGATTTTCAATTGGCTGCCACGCCAGATTGATCGCGGCAACCAAGGGCGACCAGCATCTACATGGATCCGCAAAACGCTGAACTTTTGGCCCTATGCCCTTGCGGCTTGCTTCAGCTGGTATGGTTTCATGATGTCCGGTTTGCATCCGGCTCTTGGGCTCCTGCCCATCGTAACTACGATACCCCATGCAGATCGTGCCTTTGGGATATTTTCCGAAGCTGAACAATATCTAACGGATATGCTGAACACTATCGAACATGCGCTCAAGCATCCGGTCGAGATCATATTGTTCTTTTTCGGCTTGCTGAATGCAGGGGTCGAATTTTCTTCTATTGGGGATGCAACGTGGCTGGTGCTTGCTGGTCTTTTGATCGGAAAACCTGTCGGTGTTTTGATCTTTGGATGGTTTGCGGCACGACCTTTGGGGCTGGGATTGCCGCAGGGGATGCGAATTGTTGACCTGGTTGTGATTGGTTTCGTCGCGGCCATCGGGTTCACCGTGTCGCTGTTTGTCGCGTCAGTCGCATTTGACGCAGGACCAGTCCAAGATGCTGCTAAAATGGGCGCCTTATTCAGTTTTGCTGCTGCAGGAGTGTCAATTCTTGCCGGACGCATCGCACGGATTGAAAAACACACGGTATAGATCCTTACCGAATCTTTGCGAGTGTGTACGATGCTGTGCGCATGATCGAATTTGACCGCGTCAGCAAATCATTTTGGACGGGAACCCGGCGTAAAATTATAGCGCAGGATGTATCGTTTCGGGTGACCCTCGGAACGTCTCTTGGTATTCTTGCGCGCAATGGAACTGGCAAAACCACGCTTATCCGCATGATGGCAGGACTGGAAAAACCAGATAGCGGCATCATACGGCGCACATGCAATGTCTCCTTTCCTCTAGGGTATATAAGTGGAATTCTAAAGCGTGTATCAGCCCGCGAGAATGCCCGTTTTATTGCCAGGCTATACGGCCTCGACCCCGACTATGTGGAAAGCTTTTGTCGGTGGTTATGCGGAATCGAAGAATACTTTGATCAGCCTGTCGCAATCTATTCTGATGGAATGCGAGCACAATTCAGTTTTGCGCTGATGTTGGCGTTGGATTTTGACATCTATCTTATTGACGAAGGCATGCCAAATTCCACCGACGTTGGCTTTAACACCCGCGCGGCCGATCTATTGCAGGACCGTTTAAGGACAACAACCATCATCATTGTCTCTCATCAACCAAAAGTGCTTGAAAGATTCACCCGAAAAGCAGCAGTGCTTATAAGTGGGCAGTTTCACATGTTTGAAAGCCTTGAAGAAGCCCAACGCTTTTATATCCAAGAAATTAATACACAAGACGATAAAAATATTGCAGAAAAATCAGGATGATAAAATGCTGACGGGGCTACAACTGCGCGCCGCGCGCCGTATGGCTCAAAAACATGGGCTCACCACTGTGAGTGATGTTGATGCCGTAAAACAACTGCAGGGACGCGGCATTGATCCATTCGCCCGCACAGCACAACTGGCTTTGGTTGGGGACGATAAAAACCGTCCTGACGAAAAACTTCCAGTAGCGTCTACCGCTGCAAACCGAGAGCCGTCCCCCACACCAGTCGAGGCGCGTTCACGCGAAATTGCCCAAATCCAGAGAGATATGGTCAGGCAAAGACGTCGACGCATGCGTGCTTTGTTGGTACGTCTTTTTATTTTCGTGGTGATTCCGGGAATTTTGGCCGGTTTTTACTATGCCCGGATAGCGACACCCCTTTTTGCAACCTCTTCAGAATTCCTCATCATCAAAAATGATGGCGGCTCATCGTCGGGATTATTGAGCGGCACACAATTTGCCACCAATCAGGACGCCATTGCAGTGCAAAATTTCCTGTTGTCAAAAGAAGCCATGCTCCGGCTGGATGACGATATCGGTTTTCGCAATCACTTCAGCAGCCCCAATCTCGATTTTTTGACCCGTTTGGACCCTGATAGCTCTATCGAGGCTGCGCACAGTCTCTATCTAAAAATGGTCCGTATAGGTTTCGATCCTTCAGAAGGTATTTTACGTATGGAAATACGGGCGGCCGATCCTGAAACTGCGACCCGTTATGCTCAAGCTTTGATTGACTACGCAGAAGACCGTGTGGATCACCTGTCAAAGAGGAAACGCGACGCTGCACTAAGCGAGGCGCAACAGGAGTTGGCTGATGCGACAGATGCACGGCGCGAAGCACAGCTGCATCTGATCACCTTGCAACAGAAAACCGCTCTTATCGATCCAAAAGGACGAATTGCATCGCTGCGCGGACAAATCAATTCTCTCGAAATGCAGCTGCAGGACAAGAGCTTGAGGTTGGCTGGCCTTCAATCGAATTTTCGTGCGCCCAGCGCACGTATTGAGTCCATCTTAGGCGAAATTCAACAACTGGAGTCATTGCTTATAGATCTGAAGGCTCAAATGACCAACGCAACGCGTAACGGGCAATCTCTGGCAGCTGTCGCCACGGAAATTGATATCGCTCAGCATGATCTTTCGACACGAGATATGCTTTTGCAGGCCGCAATGGACCGCTTGGGAAGTGCACGACGCGATGCTTCGGCGCAGGCTAGATATCTGTCAGTCTCTGTTTCGCCCATTGACGCACAAGAACCGGTATACCCACGTGTTTACTATGATACAGCATTGGCGTTTCTAATCGCCGCCGGACTATACTTGATGGCGTCTTTGACAGTATCAATCCTGAAAGAGCAACTTTGACGGACGAAAACTCGCCCGACAGACCCGTCTAAATCCGCAATAACGGCTGAATTAATCTTGGCAAGAACGAGTTGAAACGCAACGGTGCATTTGTAACAGCCAAGCATATGCAATCTTCGGAAATATCAGCAATTGGGGTGTGCTGCAAATCTTCGGTGGCAACTTCCATGTCGCCACATGCAAATCGGCCGTCTTCATCTTCGAACGCGCCCTGCAGGACCAGCGTCAGTTCGATGCCGTTATGACCATGATCAGGCACGGCCATTCCCGCTGGGATATATAGCAAGCGTGCGGTAGCCTCGGACGACGTCGGGATAATGGACTGCTTTACACCCATACCAATGGACCGCCAGCGAACGTCCTCAAGACGACCACCAATATAGTTTTCAAGCGGCAACGGCACTTTGGGGTCTTTTCGTTCCGGCCGTGCCAGTACGGGGTCTAGGTCTGTTTGCTGAATCAAAGCCAACGCGTTGCTTAGGCATTCGTCGCTCAACGGTTCGACCGCATCGACGTTGTCCATAAGTGCGCCGCCCACAGCATCATATGCTTCAACAGCTGCACGACATTCGTCACACATTGATACGTGAGCCGCGACAATAAGGTTCATCGCCTCGGGCAGCGTTCCAGCAGAATAGGCCATCAAGAGGGCCTCGGTAGGGTGGTGTTGAATGGTCATATGGCTATCTTATTCACGTAAGGCCTTTCCGCAGGCGCTCCAGCGCAAGGCGAATTCGGGATTTTATAGTACCAAGTGGAAGCCCAGTTTCGGCTGCAATCTCGCTATGCGAAAGATCCCCGAAGTAAGCTTTTTCCACCATGGTGCGTTGTTCTTTCGGCAAACTGGCCAATACTTGACCAAGTCGTTGTGTCTCTTGCTGCAGACCAATTACTTCGGTCTGCTCGGGCTCTGGTTGTGGACCCCAGCTGAGGTCTTCTGGTTCAGGACGGCGCTGTCGACGCGCGATATCAATATTGCGATTTCTTGCAATCGTGAACACCCAAGTCGACACGCTGGCTCTTGTAGGATCAAACAAATGTGCTTTGCGCCAAACAGTCGTCATAACGTCCTGCACGCAATCCTCTGCAACGGCTGCATCAGCTCCTGATTTCATCAAAAAAGATTTTACTCGTGGGCCGAAGTATTGGAACACCTCCACAAACGCTTTTTGATCCCGATCATCTCTGATCCGGACCAAGCACTCAGCCCAGTAGGCAACTGGATCTATGTCACGGTCCGTTGACACTTTTGGTTGCTCCAAAATTTTGACATGACTACTTGACCGCCTGTAAGCAGCGGGAGCAACCGCAATCGGCATATCAGCTAGATCTATATCATAATTACGAAACATATGTCATTTACGTCCCACTTATGAAGTTGGATCACACTATCATTGATTTTTTTGATATATGTCGGTTGAGGGTTTTCTAGCGCGCAGCACCAAGCTACGTGTCGGCGTCAACAACCGAGGAGAAAAGCTCATGTCAACAATAACACTTGTTCGGCACGGGCAAGCAAATACGAATGCCAAAGACGAAGAAAGTTATGACCAACTAAGTGCTCTGGGTCGCGACCAGGCGGCTTGGCTTGGTGCATATTTTCAAGAATCCGCAGAGCCGTTTGAACAAGTATTCAGTGGCACCCTACAGCGACAGGTCGACACCGCGATCAATATTCAAGCCACTGACCCAAAACGCGACCCGCGGCTGAACGAAATGCGGTATTTCGACCTGGCGATGTCTGCAAAAAATGAACATGGTATATCGTGGCCAGAAACGCGCGAAGATTTTCAAACCCACCTGCCACAACTTTTGACACTTTGGCAGGCTGATGCACTGCCAGACGCACCCGAGACGTTTGCTGCTTTCGAGACGCGCGTGCGCGACACGCTGCACAATATCGCATCAACCAAGGGGCCCTCTTTGGTTGTCACCTCAGGCGGGGTAATAGCCATGGTGATGCGACTGACCTTGGGATTGGACATCAGCGCCATGGCGCGCTGCTGTTTGGCGATCCACAATACCTCTGTGCACAAGTATACGGCGTTGGCAACCGGACTGGGTTTGACACAATTCAATGCTGTACCGCATCTAGAACGTCCTGATCGCCGCTACGCTCTGACACATCTTTAGGATTGGCAAAAATGCATTTTTGGATACGCGCTGAAACACGCCCGGACGAAGCACGCCTGCCTCTGACGCCAGAGGCAGTTGGTATTTTAGGCGCTAAGGGTCACCGCATAACTGTTGAAGCCAGTGCACAGGCTGCTATTCCGCTCGATGACTACATTGATCAAGGGGCCCATCCAGCCGAACAGGGGAGTTGGCCCACGGCCCCCGACGATGTGTATGTCCTTGGATTGAAGGAACTGCCCGATACCGGCCTGCCACTAAGCCATAAACATATAATGTTTGGCCATGCCTATAAACGGCAACCCCAAGCAAAGACATTCTTAAACAGGTTCAAGGCCGGAGGCGGAACGTTACTGGACCTTGAATATCTGACTGATGTAGCCGGCAATCGTCGGGTGGCCTTTGGGCAGTGGGCAGGCTTTGCTGGTACGGTGGTGACTGTTCGTGCCTGGGCTGCTGGCCAATCCGGTAAACCGTGTCCTCCAGTCGTGATGCAACGCACATCAACAGCCATGCTGGACCAAGTACGGGCTGAGCTTGGGTCCGCGCAACCGCGCGTCTTGGTGATCGGAGCAAAGGGTCGTGTAGGATCCGGCGCAATCCGCGCCGCAAAGGAACTAGACCTGCCGATCACCCGGTGGGACATGGCTGAAACGGCCCATGGCGGTCCTTATCCCGAAATACGCCACCACGACATCGTGTTGAATTGCATTCTGGCTGGCCCCAAGTCACCTGTTTTTCTGTCAGTATCTGATTTAAGCTTGCCCCGACAACTTACGACCATTGGTGATATCGCGTGTGATCCCGGCAGTCCGTTTTCACCCCTTCCGATTTATGACGCGTCAACAACGTGGGAAAAGCCGACAACCCTTGTCCATGATTCCCCTGCGCTCGAAGTTATGGCCATAGACAATCTGCCATCACTTTTACCACGCGAGGCATCGCAGGACTTTTCCGCCCAGTTACTACCGATTTTGCTTGAAATGACAGATGATCCAAACGGCACATGGGCAAAAGCAAAAGATCACTTTCACATAGCCTGCAGTGCCTAGGACCAACGTGAAAGAGCTGTTTCATCCGATTGTTTTGCGGCAACCCAATCGGCGCTCTCTCTGCTATGCTCTTTTTTCCAAAACGGAGCGCGTGATTTCAAATAATCCATGAGAAAATCAGCAGCGGCAAATGCCGCAGCACGATGGGGCGCGGCCGTCGCGACCATCATGATCTTTTCGCCGGGGGTCAACTTTCCAAAACGGTGAATGACTAAGACATCCCCCAAAGACCATCTATCTTTTGCTTCTTTCGCGATCTTGGACAACGCCTTTTCTGTCATCCCGGGATAGTGTTCGATCTCCATCATTGACAGTGTGTTGTCCGTATCCCGCACCACACCAGCAAAACAGACCAATGCCCCAATATCGCTACGGTCAGCTGCGAAACGATCCACCTCTGCCGCATAATCAAAAGGCTCAGCCTGAACTACAACGCGCAAGAACTACCCTCCTGTCATCGGGGGAAAGAATGCAACTTCGCGGACACCGTCCAAAGGCGCGTCAAAATCGGCAAGTTCCTGATCTAAGGCGACCCGTAATGCTGAAAGATCTGAAAACGCCGCAACATAGCGCTCTTCGCGTGCGCGCAATTCATTGATCAGATCAGCCACGGTTGCAGCCTGTGTCTGGATTTGTTCCTTAGGCAGGCCAATACGTTCCCGGACCCATGCGAAATACAATATATCCATAATTATCCTTCCAGATGTGACCGCGCCTTACGGAAATAGTCCCATCCTGTCACTGCTGTCAGAACGGCCGCAACCCATAGCAGCCCTACACCGAACCTTGTGCCCCACTGATACCCTTCGACCTTCCACCATAAGCCCTGTGTGTCCTCAATCGCCCCCGATTGAATTGCCGCAACGATTTCGCGGTCCATTCCGTAGGTTGACATAACGAGGTAATGTTCAAAAAGCCCCTGTGCGAACAAAGTGGTTATGGCAATCATTTGTACTGCGGTCTTCCATTTCGCCAACTGCGTCACCTTAAGAGTGCCCGCAACATCGCCCAGAAATTCTCTCAAGCCTGAAACAAACACCTCGCGAAACAAGATCACGATCACTGGTAGTAGTATCCAAGAGGCCAAAGATGACACATGCATCAAGGCTGCCAAGGCAATCACCACCATCGCTTTGTCCGCAATCGGATCAAGCATAGTGCCCAGCTTTGACGTTTGGTTCCATGCCCTGGCCAAAGCCCCGTCAAGCCAGTCCGTCAGGGCCGCACCCACAAACAGGACAAGAGCCAGCCAATCCGCAGTCCCGCGCGGCGACACAATAAAAACCAACGCCACCCCAGGGGCAGCCAATAGTCGAAACAATGTGAGCAAATTTGGCAAAGACATGACCACTGTTACCTTGGTTTGATCAGTAGGGAAAGGCATCTGCTTAACCGCAACGCATTGCGATTCGCGCAATAAAATTATTGCGAGCGGCTGGCAGATCACGCCTGGATGCAAGGTCATGGCTGGCGTTGCGTAAAAAGTGACCGGTCGTGCTCAAGGCAAGTGCAATCTCGGTGTTTGGGGCGGGACCGTCTCCGCGCAAGCATGCAGGCAAAGGCAACAAACGATCTGCCCAATCACCGGCGCCCTCAGCGGTAACTGCACGACCAGAACGGGGCGAGACATATTCTAAACCATCTGTTCTTCCGGTGACGGCGCATGTGGTCAAATCCAGTGCAAATCCCATTTCAGCCAGCAAAGAAACCTCCCAATGCAAATATGCGAGGGGCAAAAGATCCACCTGTGGCAAAAGATCCAGCAAGCGTTCGGTCTCGAGGTAGAGCTTTGGATATGGTTCACGCTCGGGCAACATGAACCGAACCATAGCAGTCACGGCATTCAGACCCGCCAACGACAATCGGTCCTGCATCGCCTGTGCAGCACGTCCACGCTCGGGCTCGATCGTGAAACTGCCCAAGTGATCTTCCAAACGCGCCCGCCATGTCACAGCCAGCTGCGCACCGGGTTGCAAATGCGGTGCAATCTTGCGACTGATCCCTCCGCGAACGACGCCTGCGTGTCGTCCCCGAACAGGCGTAAAGACCTCAACAATGGCCGAGGTCTCTCCATGCTGGCGTTGCGCCAGAACGATACCGGTGTCCTGCCATTCCATATCGAATTCTTGACGCGTCCTTTGGCGTCGTTCAACCCCGATCTCAACCAGTGATTCATAATGCAGCCGAAAGGGCTGACCGCCAAGGGACGACTTGCGTTAAGAATAACGGGCTGTTTTTTCAAAAAGCACTGTCACGCCCCAAAATCTTGCGAATCAAGCAGATGTCGTCCTGTTCTGCTTTCTAATTCGATCACCCAGACGTCGCTGTCACGGGCGCGCTCTCGAGCAATGACGGCATCTACATCAGTCTCAGATCCTTCGGACATGACCTGCCAATCAAGTGATCCCGTCATCAAATCGTACTGTCGCTGAAAAACCCGCGCCTTACCATCCAGTGTTGAAAGCTTGACCAGAATTGCGCCCGCTGTTTCGTCCCCCCGTGCCAAGACATAGACGGGGATCATTTCAAGCTGCAAACGTCGTAGATAGGCAGCAACCCAAATCCCAGACGCCAACCGCGGTTCAGGCATTGCCATCTTTAAAATCAAGACCCATCTGAGAGTATCGTTCAGCCTCTTCTTGCCATTTTTCGCGCACCTTCACCTGCAAAAAAAGATGAATACGGCGGCCTAGAAACTCTTCCAGTTCGATCCGCGCGGCTTGACCAACGGCCTTAATTGTTTCGCCTTTATTGCCCAGAACAATCCCCTTGTGGCCGTCACGGCTGACATAGACCATCTGATCCACCCGTGCGCTGCCGTCCTCGCGTTCTTGCCAGCTTTCAGTTTCAACTGTCAGCTGATAGGGTAGCTCTTGATGTAACCTAAGGGTCAACTTTTCCCGAGTAATCTCTGATGCGATCATGCGCATGGGCAAATCTGCGATTTGATCCTCGGGGTATAGCCATGGCCCCTCGGGCACCTCGGTTGCAAGCCATTGGCGCAGATCATCAACGCCATAGCCCTTTTCAGCCGAAATCATGAAGGTATTGGAAAATACATAACGGGCGTTCAGATCCTCGGACAACGCCAAGAGGACCTCGGCCTTGACGCGGTCAATTTTGTTGATCGCCAAAGCAACGGTCCGTCCCTGCGCGATTTCGGTCAAACCTTCCAGAATACGCTCCACGCCTTCTGTCACGCCGCGGTGGGCCTCAATCAAGAGAACGACGACGTCTGCGTCGGCGGCCCCGCCCCATGCGGCGGCAACCATCGCACGATCCAGACGTCGTCTTGGACGAAACAAACCTGGCGTGTCGACAAAAACAAGCTGGGCATCCCCTTCCATGGCGACACCACGAATACGCGTGCGGGTTGTCTGCACCTTGTGGGTGACAATCGATACCTTGGCCCCAACCATACGATTGGTCAGAGTTGATTTGCCTGCGTTTGGCTCTCCGATAAGAGCAATAAATCCGGCGCGGGTGGTCATGGGAAGTCCTTTAGCGGTGAAGGTAAGCCGTCTACACTGATTAAACGTGACCTACCAGAGGGGTTTGGCCCCGTCGCGGTCCGTCTTTGTTCAATGTCGTATACGATCAATTTAGACAATGTGACCACCACCAAAGGCAGCCTCTGGACCTATTTGTGCGTTACATCGGACAATAGCACAGTTGCTGCGGCATGCTCTGCCTGACGCTTATTACCAGCAGTCGCGGTTGCCGTATTACCCGTGCTCAGCGCAACTTGGATGGTGAATTGCGGCGCATGGTCCGGGCCGGAACGTTCCAGTTGCGTGTACGTTGGCAAGGCAAGACCCCGGGCCTGCGCCCATTCCTGCAGGGTGGTTTTGGCATCACGGGCGTCGTCCTCGACGCGATCAATCCGATCCCCCCAAAGACGCAGGATCATAGTACGTGCTGCCTCAAATCCGGCATCTTTGTAAACCGCGGCAATCACCGCCTCCATCCCGTCCCCCAAAAGGGCCATCTTGCGCCGCCCACCAGACAGCATCTCGGACCTGCCCAGACGAAGGGCGGCGCCAAGATCGACCTGTCGGGCCACATCAGCGCAGGTTTCCTTGCGAACCAAAGCGTTAAACCGCGGCGCCAGTTGTCCCTCGCTGGCTGACGTATCCGCAAGCGTCAATGCCTCGGCCATAACAAGCCCCAAGACGCGGTCCCCTAAGAATTCCAGTCTTTGATTATCTGATCTGGTGGGTGAGGACATCGAACTGTGCGTCACAGCCTGAGACAACAGACTCAGGTCTGAAAACCTATGCCCAAGACGGTCTTCCAGATCTGCAAGAGCCTGCGTTCGTTTCACTCGACAGCCTTAAAGAAACGGTCCCCACGCCACGTCCAGAAAAAGAACATCGATCGACCGGCAGACGAAAACATAATGCGATCCGCACGCCCAACCAAATTTTCGTAAGGAACAAATCCAACACCACCAACGGTTTGAGGCATACGGCTGTCACTACTGTTGTCGCGGTTATCACCCATCATGAAATAATGACCCTGCGGCACCGTATAAACAGGGGTCCTGTCAGATCCCTGCATCCCAATATTTAGGATTGAGTGGCTTTTGCCGCCGGGCAAGTACTCTGTATATCGTGATTTGGTACATAGGGCGCCCTCGCCAACTGGACTATTTTCGCATCTGGGACGCAGACCTTGTGGTCCCTGTGGCCCTGTAATCTCGTCAAAGGTACCGTTTGGCTGTACATCAACTGCGGTACCATTGATGTGAACAATTCCATCTTTCAGCTGAACTGTATCTCCGGGCAGTCCGATCACACGCTTGATAAAATCACGGCCGGTCACAGGATGGCGAAATACAGTCACATCCCCACGATCTGGTTCGCTTCCAAATAAACGGCTGTTCTCACCGTCAAATATACCACAAACATCATCAGCACCGATATCAATGCCAAGACCTGGCCAGTATATCGACGGACAAGAGGCGTAAGAATACCCATAGGACATTTTGTTCACGAACAAAAAATCACCAATCAACAGCGTATCTTTCATGGATCCCGACGGAATCCAAAACGGCTGGAAAAGCAGTGTTCGAAACACGCCCGCAATCAGCAACGCATAGACTATGGTCTTTATGGCCTCCCAGGTGTCGTTCTTTGTCTGGCCAGCCATGTTGAAATTCCTTATGTTTTATGCCTGTTGGCATATGCGATCCGAAGTGCAGAGTGTCAAGTCGCAGCATTGATGACATGGCTGTGTCTTTCAATTTGGCTTTTCTAAAGAAACTGCCTTCAAAGACCTTCTACGGCGATCACGGATCCATCATAGATAAGCATATTAGCCCAGCCCCCGCGCCCTAAGCGTTCGTAAAGACTAAGAAACACACCTTCGCGTTGAAGTTTGCGCAGGGCTCTTCCACAGGGTTCCCGGCGCTCGACACCACATTGCTCAGCCTTTAGGATTTCATAAGCCTTGTCAGTTTCAGAAAACGGTTTGGACCGTTCTGGCAACAGATAACGTACCTGCTCATGCAAGCCAAAATTCCCGAACATGGCCAATGCTGCCCATATTTGACGCGGACAGCCATCCTGGAAGCCAGTTACATACATCAGGCGGGGCTCGGCCTGACCCGGCACTGTGTCATAGACCGCATACCGTGTGCGGCCATTTTCCGGATACCGTGCCACTTGTTGTCCCATGGCGCGTCTCGGCAAACCGCAAACGGGTAACATCTCACCAAAGCCCGGCAGAACAGTCGTCTCTACTTTTGGCGGCATGCTCTCAGTTGGTGTGTCCGGATCGGTCAACGCTGCAACTTCGGTTTCTTCTATTTCGGTCCGACCTTGAGTTAAACGTGCGAAGAAGCCCAATTTTGCGGGCTCTGGTACCGGCTCCTTGTCAAGATCGCCTGAAGGGTCGGTTGTGACGCCGTCCTCAACAGACATACCAGCAGAGTCCACTGCGGCCAATTGACGGCCATTGGCGCCCTTGGCTTCTTTACTTGCCTCAATTTCGGCCGCACGTTGAGCAAGCCGCGCAAAAAAACCTGACGGAGCGTCCTTATCGGCATGGGGAGCGTCCGATGAGGCAATGTCTTGTTTAGAGTCTCCACGTGCCTGAGGGCGCCGCATACCTTCCGGCAAAGGCGTTTCGGGATAAACACGTGAAAACAGACCCCCAAATGGAGAAGAGGCGGGGTCCGCCAAAAGCGCATTTCCCGTCTCAACATCTGGGAGGTTTTGTGCCCCGTCAGACGTCTCGACGGTCGATTGACACGCAGAAAACAGGCAGCAGATACCTAAAACGCACAGCCAACGCCGTGAAATATAACCTAAATGCCCAACCATTGTGTGCAGTGGATAACAAAAAAACAACCTGTGGAAAACTAATTTTTTGAACCTGTCAGAATTCTTCGACAGCAAGCACGCCGGCAAGCGATTTGACTGCCCCGCGAATTTCCGGAGTAACCGGAAAATCCTGCTTAAGATCGACCTCTACCTCACCCGGTAGGCCCGAATGGCTGAGGCAAAGATGTACCGGCCCTTTGGGAGCAGATGGCACCTGCTCTGTCGCTCTGTTCAGTACGGTTGCTATCTGGCTCAGTGCCGTGACATCTTCTAGATGGATCCGCAGGCCCACGGCGCCTGCTCCGGCGACCTTTTCGTCTGCCAGATCTACGCCCCTCGCCAAAAGCTTTAGCTGATCTGACTCCATCGTGGCTTCTACTGTGACCACAACCTTGGTTCCCGGCTCTAATAGATGTCTATTTTTTTCAAGCGCTTCTGAGAATATGGTGACTTCATATGCGCCGGTCGGGTCTGACAATTGGGCAAAAGCAAACCGATTGCCACGTGCCGATTTGCGTTCTTGGCGTCCTGCAACGACACCTGCGAGCTTGGCAATATGAGGCCCGTCGGCTGCGCGGGCTTCTACTTCATCCAGCGTTTTTACGTCCTTGCGGCGCAGGGCTGTCATGTAGTCATCAAGTGGATGGCCAGAGAGATAAAAGCCGACAGCTGTAAATTCTTCGGAAAGACGTTCGGCAGGCAGCCAGTTTTCAACTGGACTAAGCCGCGGCTCTGGCAGATCATCGCCTGCCTCTCCGAAAAGAGACACCTGATTGCTGGCACGTTGCTCGTGCACCGCCGCTGAATAGGCGGTCAGGGCGTCCAGGCTGTTAAAAATCCTACAACGATTTCGGTCCAACACATCAAACGCACCTGCGCGCGCCAGCATCTCTAATGGGCGTTTACTGATCCGCTTCATATCAACGCGGCGCGCAAAATCGAAGATATTGACGAAATCTCCGGCCTCTCGTGCCTTGGCAATCAATTGCATTGCATCGACACCAACATTTTTGAGTGCCCCCAAAGCGTACACAAGACATCCGTCAACCACATCAAATGTGGCCTGAGACCGGTTCACGCAGGGCGGTACGACGTCCAAGCCCAGCCCTTTGCGGGCCTCTTCGAAATAGACAGCCAGCTTGTCGGTCAAATGCAGATCACAGTTCATCACGCCTGCCATAAATTCAACCGGGTGATTGGCCTTGAGCCAAGCTGTCTGGTAGCTCACAACCGCATAGGCGGCAGCGTGTGATTTGTTGAATCCATAGTTGGCGAACTTTTCAAGCAGGTCAAAGACCTCGCTGGCCTTCTTTGCGTCCACACCGTTTTCCAAAGCGCCCTTTTCAAACTTGGGACGTTCTGCATCCATGGCTTCTTTGATCTTTTTACCCATCGCGCGGCGCAATAGGTCGGCCCCACCAAGACTGTAACCCGCCATGACCTGTGCGATCTGCATCACCTGTTCTTGATAGACGATGATGCCTTGGGTTTCTTCCAAGATATGGTCGATCAAGGGATGAACAGATTGGATTTCTCTTAGACCATTCTTGACCTCACAATACGTGGGAATGTTTTCCATCGGGCCCGGACGGTAGAGCGCGACCAGCGCAACGATGTCTTCAATACAGGTGGGCTTCATGCGCTTGAGCGCATCCATCATTCCCGAACTTTCCACCTGAAACACAGCCACAGTTTTCGCTGCGGCATAAAGCTGGTAGCTGGCCTCATCGTCCAAAGGGATCGCATTGATCTGGTTGTCTGCGCCGGATGCCGGTTGATACAGCTGGGTGCCATCGGCCGCCACATGGAGCGACCGACCCGATTTCAGGATCAGATCCATGGCGTTTTGAATAACAGTCAATGTTTTCAGACCCAAAAAGTCGAACTTAACCAACCCGGCTTGTTCGACCCACTTCATATTGAACTGGGTCGCTGGCATATCTGATCGGGGATCTTGATAAAGAGGGACCAGCCTGTCGGTAGGTCGGTCGGCAATCACCACGCCCGCCGCATGGGTGGACGCATTACGCAGAAGTCCTTCGACTTGTTGACCGTAGGTGAGAAGACGATCGACGACCTCCTCATTTTTGGCCTCTTCGGCCAGTCGTGGTTCGTCTTTCAGAGCTTTTTCAATACTGACAGGTTTGACACCTTCGACCGGAATCATCTTGGACAGCCGGTCAACCTGACCATAGGGCATTTGAAGTACCCGACCGACATCGCGAATAGCAGCTTTGGACAACAGCGCACCAAACGTTATGATTTGCGCGACCTTATCAGAACCGTATTTGTCCTGCACATACCGGATAACTTCTTCGCGCCGGTCCATGCAAAAATCGATGTCAAAGTCTGGCATGCTGACACGTTCAGGATTCAAGAAACGTTCAAACAAAAGATTGTAGCGTAGTGGATCAAGATCCGTGATCGTCAATGCATAGGCCACCAGAC
>JAQXDR010000090.1 GCA_029251265.1 Pseudoprimorskyibacter sp.
CGCGGATCCTCGAGCGCTTCTTTGACGCGGACGAGGAAGGTCACGGCGCCTTTGCCGTCGACGATGCGGTGATCGTAGCTCAGCGCCAGATACATCATAGGACGGATCACCACCTGACCGTTGATGGCCATTGGACGGTCCTGGATCTTGTGCATGCCAAGGATGCCGGACTGCGGGGGGTTCAGGATCGGCGAGGACATCAGCGAGCCGTAGACGCCGCCGTTCGAGATGGTGAAGGTTCCGCCCTGCATCTCTGCCATGGACAGCTTGCCGTCCCGTGCGCGCTTGCCCTTTTCTCCGATCTGTTTTTCAATCTCGGCAAAGCTCAAACGATCCACGTCGCGGATGACAGGCACAACCAGACCTTGTGGGGTTCCCGCTGCCACACCCATGTGGACAAAGTTTTTGTAGACGATGTCCGTGCCGTCGATTTCAGCGTTCACCTCGGGCACTTCTTTCAGGGCATGCACACAGGCCTTGGTAAAGAAGGACATGAAGCCCAAACGCACGCCGTGCTTCTTTTCGAACTGGTCTTTGTAGGTTTTGCGCAGCTCCATAACCTCGGTCATATCCACCTCGTTATAGGTGGTCAGAATAGCAGCAGCGTTTTGCGCGTCCTTGAGCCGTCGTGCGATGGTCTGGCGCAGACGGGTCATTTTGACCCGTTCTTCGCGGGCTGCGTCATCAGCTGTAACCGGTGCGCGTGGGGGGGCAGCTGGCGCCGGGGCGGGTGCAGCCGCCGCCACAGCCAAAGCAGCAGTTACGTCAGATTTCATGACGCGGCCATCGCGGCCCGTACCTGCAACGGAGCCTGCATCAAGGCCGGCCTCGGCCATGGCTTTCTTGGCCGAAGGCGCGTTTTCGACGTCTTTACCAGCGACAGGCGCCGCAACGGGGGCTGGTTTTGCATCTTTAGCAGGAGCGCTTGCGCCACCGGCGATCACGGCCAGTTTTGCGGATGCATTTACGGTTGTTCCTTCGGGGGCTGTGATTTCGGCCAACACGCCTGTGGCAGGGGCGGGGACCTCGACACTCACCTTGTCAGTCTCCAGCTCGCAGAGCATTTCGTCCTGAGTGACGGCGTCACCTACGGCCTTGAACCATGCTGACACTGTCGCCTCGGTCACGGATTCTCCCAAGGTGGGGACCATGACATCAACGGCGCTTGTTTCAGGCGCGGGTGTGGGTGTGGGTGTGGATGCTGATGTGTCGGACGCAGTCTTAGGGGCTGTGGTTGCGCTTTGGGCGCTGATCGTTGCCAAAAGGGCGTCAACACCAACGGTTTCGCCCTCGCCGGTGACGATCTCTGCCAATACGCCAGAGGAAGGCGATGGCACTTCGACAGTAACCTTATCGGTTTCCAATTCGCAGAGCATTTCATCCACGGCCACTGTGTCACCGATCTTTTTGAACCAGGTGGCCACTGTGGCTTCGGTCACGGATTCCCCAAGTGTTGGGACACGGACTTCGGTCGTCATGGATCAGTTTCCTTCGATTGTCAGCGCTTCGTTCACGAGCGCGGCTTGTTGCGTTTTATGCTGGCTGGCCAGACCCGTGGCAGGTGATGCCGAGGTCGTGCGTCCCACGTAGCGTGGGCGTTTGTAGGTGGCGCCTGTGCGGCCCAAGACCCATTCGATATTGGGCTCGATAAAGGTCCATGCCCCCTGATTTTTGGGCTCTTCCTGACACCAGACAATCTCTGCCTGCGCGAACCGGTTCAATTCCTGAACCAAAGACATTGCCGGGAAGGGATAGAACTGTTCGATCCGCATCAGATACACGTCGTCTATGCCACGGGTATCGCGTTCCTCTAGCAGGTCATAATAGACCTTTCCGGAACACATCACCACGCGCTTGATCTCTGCATCGGGTTTCAGCTCTGTATCGCTGTGACCCTTTTGCGCATCATCCCAGAGAACCCGATGAAAGCTCGACCCTTCGACAAAGTCCTCGGTATCCGAAATACAAAGCTTGTGACGCAGCAGCGATTTCGGCGTCATAAGGATCAGCGGTTTGCGAAAGCTTCGGTGCAGCTGGCGTCGCAGGATGTGGAAGTAATTCGCAGGTGTTGAACAATTTGCCACGATCCAGTTGTCCTGACCACACATCTGCAGGAAACGTTCAAGACGGGCTGAACTGTGCTCTGGTCCCTGACCTTCAAAGCCATGGGGCAACAGGCACACCAGTCCGGACATCCGCAACCATTTGCTTTCACCCGAGCTTATGAATTGATCAAACATGATTTGTGCGCCATTGGCAAAATCGCCAAACTGCGCTTCCCAAAGGGTGAGTGCATTCGGTTCTGCCAGTGAAAAGCCGTATTCAAAGCCCAAAACAGCATATTCCGACAATGCGCTGTCGATAACCTCAAAGCGGGCTTGTCCTTCGCGGATCCCGTTCAACGGGTAATAGCGTTCTTCGGTTTGTTGGTTCACAAGGCCCGAATGCCGTTGGCTGAATGTGCCGCGCGTGCTGTCCTGACCGGACAGGCGTACCGGATATCCTTCGGTCAGCAAAGACCCGAAGGCCAAGGCCTCGCCCGTGGCCCAGTCAATGCCCGTTCCGCTATCAAACATCTTGCGACGTGTGTCTAGAAACCTGCCAATTGTGCGGTGCAGGGGAAAGCCTTCTGGTGCATGGCTTAAGGCAGTCCCGATTTGATCAAAGGTGTCGCGCTTGATCGCGGTACTGCCGCGCTGATATTTGTCTTTTTCATGCTTGTCGAGGTGGCTCCAACGGCCATCCAGCCAATCAGCCTTGTTTGGTTTCCACGCCTTCCCAGCCTCAAACTCTTCGTTCAGTTTGGCCTGAAAGGATGCTTTCAGATCCTCGACCTCGCCTTCGGGCACCAGTCCGTCCTTGACCAGCCGCTCGGTGTAGAGCGAGAGCGTTGTTTTGTGACCTTTGATCTTGTTGTACATGATCGGGTTGGTGAACATCGGCTCATCGCCTTCGTTATGACCAAACCGGCGATAGCAGAATATGTCGATGACAACATCGCGGTGGAATTTTTGACGGTATTCGGTTGCAACCTTGGCGGCATGGACCACGGCTTCTGGGTCGTCACCGTTCACATGAAAAATGGGGGCTTCGACCACCAATGCATTGTCCGTGGGATAGGGGCTGGACCGGCTAAAATGCGGTGCGGTGGTAAAGCCGATTTGATTGTTCACGACAAGGTGGATCGTGCCACCGGTCTTGTGCCCACGCAGTCCGGACAATGCGAAACATTCCGCAACGATTCCCTGTCCTGCAAAGGCTGCATCTCCATGTAGAAGAATCGGCAAAACCGTGCTGCGGCTTGCATCGTTCAACTGATCTTGTTTGGCACGGGCTTTGCCAAGTACAACCGGGTTCACGGCCTCAAGATGGCTTGGGTTTGCCGTCAGGCTGAGGTGCACAGAATTTCCATCGAATTCACGGTCGCTCGAGGCTCCTAGATGGTATTTCACGTCCCCCGATCCATCGACGTCCTCGGGTTTAAAGCTTCCACCCTGAAATTCGTTGAAAATGGCGCGGTAGGGTTTTGCCATCACATTTGCCAAGATGTTCAGCCGCCCCCGATGTGGCATGCCGATGATGATATCCTGAACGCCAAGCGCACCGCCGCGTTTGATGATCTGCTCCATGGCGGGGATTAGGCTTTCTCCGCCGTCCAGACCAAAACGTTTGGTGCCCATGTATTTTACATGCAGGAACTTTTCGAAACCTTCCGCTTCTACCATTTTGTTGAGGATCGCTTTGCGCCCCTCGCGGGTAAAGCGGACCTCTTTTCCGTATCCTTCGATCCGTTCTTTCAGCCACGATGACTGCTCGGGGTCCGAAATATGCATGTATTGCAGCGCAAATGTACCGCAGTAGGTGCGTTGAACGATGTCTATGATCTGCCGCATGCTGGCGATCTGCAGTCCCAGCACATTATCAATGAAAATCGGACGATCCATATCCGATTCTGTGAAGCCGTATGATTTCGGATCAAGCTCGGGATGTGGGTTTTGGCCATGCATGCCCAAAGGATCAAGATCAGCGGCAAGATGCCCCCGGATCCGGTAGGCGCGGATCAGCATCAGGGCCCGAACGCTGTCCAAAACCGCGCGCTGTATCTGATCATCTGTCAATTGGACGCCGACAGCCTTTGCCTTATCAGCGATTTTCTTTCCAGCGGCCTTGGTTTCAGCTGGCGCGACTGGCCATTCCCCTGTCAGCGCGGCCGTGAGATCGTCCTGCGGTTGGGGTGGCCAGTCACTGCGTGCCCATGAGGGGCCCGAAGCTTCCTGTTTGATGACAATATCGTCATCCCCCATTGCTTTGAAAAATGACTGCCACGCCGCATCAACGGCATCAGGGTCGTTGGCATAGAGCGCATACATCTGTTCCAGATATTCTGCGTTTGCCCCCTGCATAAATGAAGAGGCATGAAAAAGGTCATTCGAGCTTTGATCGGTCATGGGTGTATCTCTTGCAGGTTGGCACCATTTCTTGGGTGGGCGGGACTGGTCCGATGCGCGGACAGGACCTTTGAATGCAGTACATCACTCATATGAAAACGTCCTGAACACGGGTGCGATCACAGCCCCATATGGCAGAGCCAGACCCACCGTGAACGAAGCCTGAAAATAGTGTATCAAACACGTACCGCCATTTCCCTAAAACCAGAAATGGCAAAGCGCTGGTCGTGACGGCTGCTGCCGGCGTCCAAGCGACAGGCGTGCCCTGAGCGCAAGTCTGATCAACCGGCCAAGATATGCGATCGTTGGCACAGTTCATATCGCCCATCCGTTGCCCACCAGTTCTGGCAGGGTGATCAAGACGTCCGATGTCGACAGTACGCGTCACTTGAATTTCCTTATATTCGGGCGGGCAAACACAGCCCGCCCCCAACTTCGTTTTTATCCAATCGCCTCTAGCACCGCCTCGCCAAGCGTGGCGGGGCTTTCAGCGACAACAATGCCCGCAGCGCGCATGGCTTCGATCTTGTCTTCGGCGCCACCTTTGCCGCCAGCGACAATAGCACCTGCATGGCCCATGCGACGGCCCGGAGGGGCTGTGCGGCCTGCGATGAAACCGGCCGTGGGTTTCCAGCGGCCTTTCTTTTTCTCATCGGCAAGAAACTGTGCGGCTTCTTCTTCGGCAGAGCCGCCGATTTCGCCAATCATGATGATCGACTGTGTTTCGTCGTCCGCCAGGAACATCTCGAGCACATCGATATGTTCGGTGCCTTTGATTGGATCGCCACCGATTCCGACAGCAGTGGACTGGCCCAGACCGATATCCGCCGTTTGCTTGACCGCCTCATAGGTCAGCGTGCCGGAGCGTGACACAACTCCGACACTGCCACGTTTATGGATATGCCCGGGCATGATGCCGATCTTGCAGGCATCAGGCGTGATAATACCCGGGCAGTTCGGGCCGATCAGGCGCGAAGGCGAGTCCATCAGCGCGCGCTTTACGCGCATCATATCCAGCACCGGAATGCCTTCGGTTATGCAAACGATCAGTTCGATCTCGGCATCGATCGCCTCAAGGATACTATCGGCGGCAAAGGGAGGCGGCACATAGATCACCGATGCGTTTGCTTCGGTGGCGTGTTTGGCTTCATGAACACTGTCAAAGACCGGCAGGCCCAGATGTGTCTGGCCGCCTTTTCCCGGTGTGACACCACCCACCATTTTGGTGCCATAGGCCTGCGCCTGTTCGGTGTGGAAGGTCCCTTGTGACCCGGTCAGGCCCTGACAGATAACTTTGGTATTTTCGTCGATGAGGATGGCCATTTATTTGGATCCCTTATTAAAAAAGTTTCTTTGAAAGCGAAACCGCAAGGCTGGTTAGACCCCAAACGCCAAATGCATACCCAATGGGGATCGAGACAGATCCAAAACCGCCATAGACGTTGAAAAAGACGTTCGGCAGAAACGGCCATTGGTCTTTGTGGGTATTCGCGCGCGCCCTTATCAGAATCGTCCACGGATTTTGCTTCGATATTTCAGGCATTTGTCCGCCGCGTTGAGCGATTTCTTTGATTGCTCTTTCTGGCATCCGAAACATCAGCGCTGCACCTGACACCACCAATGCGTGCATTGGAGTGTCAAAAGGGTGCAAGGGTGTGGCGTTTGGATACGATGACACAGCTTAGCCTTTGACTGCTTTCACGATTTTTTCGGCGCCATCAGACAGGTTATCAGCCGCAATGACATTGAGGCCGGAATTGTTGATGATGGATTTGCCCTCTTCAACATTCGTACCTTCAAGGCGCACCACCAAGGGCACCTGCAATCCGACCTCTTTGACAGCTGCCACAACACCTTCTGCGATCACATCACAGCGCATGATGCCCCCGAAGATGTTGACCAGTATGCCTTTGACCTGTGGGTCTGAGGTGATGATTTTGAAGGCTTCTGTTACCTTTTCCTTGGTCGCACCGCCGCCGACGTCAAGGAAATTGGCAGGTTCTGCGCCGTAAAGCTTGATGATGTCCATCGTCGCCATGGCCAGTCCTGCGCCGTTCACCATACATCCGATTTCCCCGTCCAGTGCGATGTAGTTCAGGTCAAACTTGGAGGCCTGCAGTTCCTTGGGGTCTTCTTCGGTCTCGTCGCGCAGTTCCGCGATATCACGGTGGCGGTAGACGGCATTACCATCAAAGCTGAGCTTGGCATCCAGCAGTTTCAGATCACCGTTTTCCATGACGATCAGGGGGTTGATCTCAAGCATCTCCATGTCTTTTTCAATGAAGGCTTTGTATAGAATACCCATCAGCTTGACGCATTGTTTGACCTGACCGCCTGTCAGCCCAAGCGAAAAGGCGATGCGGCGACCATGGTAGGCCTGATATCCGGTGGCGGGATCAACGCTGAAAGACAGGATTTTGTCGGGCGTGTTTTCGGCGACTTCTTCGATATCCATGCCGCCTTCTGTCGAACAGACAAAGCTGACGCGGCTGGACCCACGATCCACGAGAAGTGCAAGATAAAGCTCGCGTTCGATATCACTGCCGTCTTCGATATAGACGCGATTGACCTGCTTGCCACTGGGGCCTGTCTGATGCGTCACGAGGGTCTGGCCCAGCATCTTTTTGGCTTCCTCGGCGGCCTCTTCCACCGATTTCGCCAGACGCACACCGCCTTTTTCGCCAGCCTCTGGTTCTTTGAAAGAGCCCTTACCGCGACCGCCTGCATGGATCTGTGCTTTGACGACCCACAGGGGGCCGTCCATTTCACTGGCGGCGGTCTTGGCCTCATCGGCTTTCAAGATGACGCGGCCATCGGACACCGGAGCGCCGTAGCTGCGCAAAAGGGCTTTGGCTTGGTATTCATGAATGTTCATTGAGACACTGTTCCGTCTTTGCTTCGGTTTCTGCGGGTATAAGCCTGCATCCTACTTTGGTGCCACGTATATTTGCGTTGAAAGAGACTTTCCAAAGAAAAAAGCGACATTTGTGATCACATGAAAAAAAAGTGTGATCACAAAAATTTTTCATACGTAACATATGGCGTCGTTAAAAGCGGAATCGCTCTTGCAGATTGGTCGTTTTAGATCGCCGCGTGAGTGTCAGAGCCGCAGATCAAAACGGTTGTATCTTTGCAAAGAGTTCCCTGCCCAGCTACGTCTTCAAATCATGGACCGCATGCGCATGCGACGCCAAGGTATAGCGTCGGCTGTGACTATGAGGGTCTTCTTGACGGATTCATGGTGTTGGCCTTGGTCAGAGCGTCACATGTTTCAGAGTTGAATAATGCTCGGTGTCCGGCACGCGGTGCAGAGTGCATCTTTCCCCCCATTGGTCTTTTAATGCCTGTGACATTTCGGGGGGGGACCATGTATCTTTTGTTCCATGCCATAGATCAACATCGCAGTTTATGCGGAGCAAATCGTTGCGCCAATCTTCAACGTAGGCAGATATATACCCAAGATACGCCTTTGGATGATGAACAAAGCTGTCAGACAGGGCTTTACGCATAACCGTCTGAAACGTTTGATCTTCAAGAAGCGCGCGTTCCGCAGGACCGCATTTCGCAAATAAGCTCTTAATCAGGAAATTGGGTGCAATGCGGGTTGCTATGCCCTGAAGTGCGGTAACAGCCCGCAGTAATCCCGGCCGCCTCATGGCGAGATCGAACACAGGTTTGCCGGCCATAACTGGCAAAAAATCCCCAAGCTGCAAGGGAACCGCTGGAGACACCAGAGTAACCCGCGAGATCCGGTCCGGATGAGCCGCTGCAATTTTTATTGCAACCATGGCACCAATGGAAAATCCGACCAGATGAATTTTGTTGGATGCAGTGCCCTGGCCTTTTGCGTCTAACGCTTTTGAAAACGTAGCGTCGACCGTGTTCGGGGACCCTTCCAACAGACTTAGCGGAATAAACGCAGCAGTTGGGTTTTTTTCCAAAAGTAATTCGAAATCTGATGGGCTGCCCGGCATACCATGGCAGAAAACAATCGACTCCATTGTTCGACGTCTCCGGTTTATCAAAAAGTAATCTTATGGTCATGTGACCGTCGGCAATGTCTTTTGTTTCTTCACGATCAGCGATGGTCTGCAGTCTTAAACAGTACAGACATTATGTGTCCGAGTTTTCATGACATATGCCGCCTTGTGCGACCGCTGCATAAATATGCTCTGTATTGAAAAATTTAAGGGTTTGCGGCAAAAAAACCGCGCCTTATTAGGGACGCGGTTAGTTATTCGTTCAAGCAGGGTGTTTTACGTTAAAGAGTTGTCGATGCCTTTGCACGCTTCGACCAAGCCTTTGACCGCGTTTACTGAATTGTCAAACATTGCCTGCTCATCAGCGGTGAGTTTTATATCAATCACCTTTTCAACCCCGCCCGCACCAATGATTGTAGGCACTCCGACATACATACCGTTTAATCCAAATTCACCTTGGCATTCAGCAGCACACGGCAGCAGACGCTTTTGGTCTTTCAAATACGCTTCTGCCATTTCAATGGCACTTGTTGCTGGCGCATAAAAGGCCGAGCCGGTTTTCAGCAATCCGACAATTTCTGCGCCTCCATCGCGTGTGCGTTGGACGATAGCATCTAGGTTTTCTTGGCTGGTCCAGCCCATTTTCACCAGATCAGGCAACGGGATCCCTGCCACTGTTGAATAACGGGTCAGCGGCACCATTGTATCACCATGTCCACCAAGCACAAAGGCCGTGACGTCTTTCATTGAGACGTTGAACTCGAGGCTCAGGAAATGGCGGAACCGAGCGCTATCAAGAACGCCCGCCATTCCGCAGACCTTATTGGCGGGAAGGCCCGAGAATTTTTGAAGAGCCCAAACCATAGCATCCAAGGGGTTCGTGATACAGATCACAAAGGCATCGGGCGCATTGTCACGGATTCCCTCGCCGACGGATTTCATCACCCTCAGGTTTATGCCTAACAGGTCATCACGGCTCATCCCGGGTTTGCGCGGGACACCGGCAGTGACGATACATACGTCCGCACCAGCGATATCGGCATAGTCCTGAGTGCCGCGTAATTGCGCGTCAAAACCCTCAGATGGACCAGACTCTGCAATGTCCAGCGCTTTGCCTTCTGGTGTCCCTTGAGCGATGTCGAACAAGACGACGTCGCCCAGTTCTTTGATGGCTGCCAAATGGGCAAGTGTACCACCAATCTGTCCTGCACCGATCAGGGCGATTTTGGGTCTGGCCATGGGATTTTCTCCGGTCCTGGTTGTCAGTTGGGAAACCGGTTAAAGTTTTGAAGAGCATCGCGCAAGTGTGCATTGCTGCGACGCAGCAGTCTGAACAATTTTGCCACCCCGTCAAGAACGGGTTAAGGGGTTCAGGATAGCGGCGAATTTCGTCCTTAACCCTTTCAAAAAGGCCTTTACAGTATGGATATAACTTTTTTGGTTTTTGCCGGCATAGCGGTTCTTTTTGCTGGAATTTCCAAAGGGGGATTCGGGTCTGGGGCGGCGTTTGCAAGCTCGGCGATTCTGGCGATCATCCTGCCTCCGGCGGCAGCACTTGGCATCATGTTGCCGTTGTTGATGTTGATGGACACGACCAGTCTGCGGGCCTATTGGGGCAAATGGTCATGGACGGATGCGCGTCTTTTATTGATTGGAAGCCTGCCGGGCACATTTCTCGGTGCGGTCTTTTTTGTGGTTGTGAATCCCGATGCCATTCGGGTCTTGATAGGCGCAATCAGCCTAGCTTTTGTCGCATGGCAGATGCTGAGCCGGTCACGTTTTCTAAGCTTGAATGAAAGCCGTTTCGGGGCGCGTGCTGGTCTGATAGCCGGTGTGATCCTCGGGTTTACCAGTTTTGTCAGTCATGCGGGTGGGCCGGCAGCGGCTGTGTACCTTTTGGGACAAAGGCTGTCCAAAACAACTTATCAGGCGACGACCGTTATTATTTTTGCGTTGGTCAACTTTGCCAAGGCGGTCTTGTATGCTGGGATGGGAATATTCACATTTGAAGGTGTGACAACAACAGTGATTTTTGCACCCGTAGCAGTATTGGGAACTTGGCTCGGGATACGGGCGCATTTTTTGGTGTCTGAAAGATTGTTCTTTGCACTGACCTACGTCATGTTGACCTTAACGGGAATAAAATTGATCTATGACGGGTTGGTTTAAGCGTCATGAGCCCAAGTCTGCCTCGAGAGCGCGTGGCATGTCCTTCAATCTACGCCTTAAACCGGCAAAACGTCAGGTTGGCTGGAAAAAGTATGATGGCCCCGACGCCCGAGTTTCACCAATTCGTATAATCCTAATTTTCTGCAATGCGGCAAATTCAGGTTGTATTTTTCGCAAATTCCATATCTTGTCTGCGCAACTTTATTAGCCAGAAAGTATCCGCATGACGATGCATCTGCGACCTTATCGGTCCGTCCTATACATTCCTGGATCAAAAGACCGTGCTCTTGAAAAAGCTCAGTCTTTGAAGTTGGATGCAATTATTTTCGACTTGGAAGATGCGGTTTCGGCGAAGGAAAAGGTCAATGCCAGAGGGAAACTCGCAGCGGCTTTAAAGGCCAACCAGTACGGGCAGAGCGTCAAAATCGTTCGTATCAATAGCCTTGATACAGAATGGGGTGTTGCCGACGCCGAGAGTGTGGCTGGCATGGAATGTGATGCGGTGCTCTTGCCCAAAGTCGAAACAACTGCGCAGCTGGACGGCTTGGCAGCAGTTACCGGCGACTTGCCTATCTGGGTCATGATGGAAACCCCCCGTGCTATGCTGAACGCTGATGCGATTGCGGGTCATCCAAAGGTCGCTGGAATGGTCATGGGAACCAACGATCTGGCCAAGGATCTTGGCGTTCGATTTCGGAAAGACCGACTGCCTTTGGTCACGTCACTGTCGCTGTGTGTTTTGGCCGCAAAAAGCCATGATGTGATCATCGTTGATGGTGTCTTCAATGCCTTCAAAGACCAAGAGGGACTGGTCTTTGAATGTAATCAGGGTCGCGATTTGGGTTTTGATGGCAAAACCTTGATCCATCCTGCACAAATTGATGTGGCAAATTCGGCCTTTGCTCCGACCGACGCAGAGGTTGATATGGCGCGCCGACAGATTGCTGCCTTTGATGCGGCAGAGGCAGACGGACAGGGCGTTGCCGTCGTCGATGGCAAAATTGTGGAGAATCTGCACGTTGTGACGGCAAAATCTATGATAGCCAAAGCGGAAATCATTGCCGCGCTGTCAGAGTGACGTCACTATTGAATAAAGCTTACCTAGGAGGGACCCATGGGATTGCTAATACTTGGCGTGGCGCTTTGGTGGGGCGCGCATATTTTCAAAAGGACTGTGCCTGGCCTGCGTGACCTGTTGGGTGACTCAGGTAAATTAGGCGTCGTGGCCGTGTTGCTTGCATCGATAGTCTTGATGGTGATCGGCTATCGGGGTGCCGAAGGTGCCTTTTTCTGGGGCCGTACTCCTGCGATGGGTCATCTGAACAATTTGCTGATGTTGTTCGCGTTTTATTTTATGAGCCCCGGGCCGAAAAAAGGGGCGCTTTTTTATAGAATGCGCCACCCAATGTTGACCGGGTTTTTGATTTTCACCATCGCGCATCTCTTGGTGAATGGAGACGTTCCGTCATTTATCCTTTTTGGAGGACTGGGACTGTGGTCCGTTGTTGCAATGCTGCTGATCAATCTGGCAGAGCCAGAGTGGACACCACCTGCCAAAGGGCCGATCGCAAAAGATATCATGTTCTTGGCGATCTCTTTCGTGCCGCTGGCTGTGGTAGGCTGGGTTCATCAATACCTTGGGCCATGGCCATTTGCGGGTGGATGACATGCAACTTTACAGATTTCTCAGCGAGGACGACACATCTGCGTTCTGTCATAAAGTGACGGCCGCGTTGAATGCTGGGTGGCACCTACACGGCTCGCCCACTTACGCTTTCGATGCGGCAAACGGTGTGATGCGCTGTGGTCAGGCAGTGATCAAAGAGGTGGACGGAAGTTATACACCGGACATCAAACTCGGAGAACAGTGAATGGCCAAGACCAATCGTGGTTGGTTTTTTGAAGACTATAGCGTGGGGCAGATTATCAATCATGCTGTGCCTCGCACCGTGTCGGGCGGCGAGCGAGCCCTATACCATGCGCTTTATCCCGCCCGGCATGCGTTGTATTCGTCGGATGCGTTTGCCCAAAGCTGCGGCCTGTCAGCATCACCAATTGATGATCTGGCCGCTTTTCACGTTGTTTTTGGCAAGACAGTGCCGGATGTGTCGCTGAATGCGGTCGCAAATCTCGGCTATGCAGAAGGACGATGGCTCTTGCCGGTGTTTCCCGGCGACACACTCAGATCACGATCCGAAGTCATCGGTTTGAAGCAGAATTCAAATGGTAAGACCGGCGTTGTGTACGTGCGCACCGAAGGTTTGAACCAACATGATGACGTTGTCCTCAGCTATGTCCGCTGGGTCATGGTGCGTAAAGCCAATTTTGATGCCCCTGCACCGGTGACTGTGCTGCCTGACCTCAAGGCGGTGCTAGACGCGAATGATTTGACGGTTCCGAAGGGGCTGGACTTTACCCGGTATGATACCGTTCTGGGCGGTGAACCGCACCGGTGGTCAGACTACGATGTGGGTGAACAGATTGATCATGTCGATGGTGTGACCGTTGACGAGGCAGAACATATGATGGCCACGCGCCTTTGGCAGAACACCGCCAAGGTCCATTTCGACGCAACATATCGACCCGACGGACAACGACTGATTTATGGTGGCTACGTGATTTCAATGGCACGTGCCCTGTCCTTCAACGGTTTGGCCAATGCACAAATGATAGCGGGATTGAACAGCGGGACCCATGCCAACCCCTGCTTTGCCGGAACAACGATCAAGGCCTGGTCCGAAGTGCTGGATCGTGCTCCGACCAAAGCGCCCGGCGTTGGGGCCCTGCGGCTGCGGCTTGTTGCGACATCGGGCGGAGACCCATTTGAGTTACGCGGTCCTGACGGTAAATACCTTCCTTCGGTTCTTCTGGATCTGGACTACTGGGTGCTGGTGCCGATGTAGACGTCCGACTATCAGGACCTTTGCGCCGGATCACGGCAAAACGGCGCATATCGTGATACATCGAGTGCTGAAAGTACTGCCGTTTTTACTGGGTCCGATCCGCAGGAGACCTGAGCAAAGTCATAAACCCGATCTCATGGAGGGTCCTTATGTTACGTTTTCTTGCCACACTCGTCTGTGCAGGTTTGTTGGCTGGCACGGCAGAGGCGGACGATGACCGCGCCGCTTTTGTTGAGGCGAATGTTTTAGGGATTTTCTATCACGAGCTTGGCCATGCCATGATTGACCTGTTGGACTTGCCAATTTTTGGTCAGGAAGAAGATGCCGCAGACGTTGCGTCGATCTTGATGATTGATTTGCTGTGGGAGGATGCCACTGCTCTGGATCTTGCCTATGCAACCGCGGATGGCTTTTATGCCGAAGCTCGAAGGGTCGACGCAGACGATGTTGCCTTTTGGGGTATCCATGGTCCGGATGCACAGCGTTTTTACAACACGGTCTGCTTGTTTTACGGAGGCAATCCTGAAAGTCGCAGAGATTTCGCCGAGTATATGGAGCTGCCGACAGAACGTGCCGAGACATGTGCAGAGGAATATGATTTGGCTTTAAAAAGCTGGGGCGCGGCATTTGAGACATTGTCTGACCTGGACGGGGCCAAACTTACCTTTCAATCTGATGCTTCGGGCTATTGGGTGGATTTTCTGGCTGCGGAGGTGGCGGCGCTAAATGAACACTTCACTTGGCCTGAAAAACTAACCGTATCCGCAGGGCCATGCGGCGAGGCAAACGCTTGGTATGATCCCAGTGCGGTCGAGATTCGATTCTGCAGTGAATTCGTGCTCCACCTTGACTCATTGTTTGTTCCCTAATTTTTTGTGGTATCATCAGGATATCAAATATTTTTGTGATCACACAAACTTCGGCTGTGATCACAAGTATTGGTTTTCTTGTTGGTTGCGCCAAAAAACCGCGCTTAACATGGGTGCATATATAACGGTGCCGTGCAAAAAGTTCACTCGTATATTACTCGCCTATTACGCCAACCGAAAGGATAGCCCCAATGGCAGATGTCAATCGAGGCGGTCGCCCGCTTTCCCCCCACTTGCAGGTGTATCGCCCGCAGTGGACATCGATGAGCTCGATCCTTGTGCGTTTGACTGGGATTGGGTGCCTGCTTTTGATGCCTTTGATTGTGATCTGGCTGCTGGCTGCGTCATCAAGCGCAAATGGTTTTGGCATTATAAACGGTGTCCTTACCAGCTGGCTTGGGAGTTTGATTATGCTGGGTGGCGTCTGGGCATTGACGTATCACATGCTTGGGCGTTTGCGGCACGTCATTTGGGATTTTGGTTTTCTGGTAAATGTTCCAGCATCTGAAAAAATGGCCTACGCGATGGTAATTACGGCAACGTTGGTGACCGGCTTGGTGGCACTTTTCCAATTTGGAGTGATCCAATGAATTATGTCACTGATAGAAAGCGCGCGGCGGGGTCAGGCTCTGGTCGGCAGGGCACCCATCATCACTGGCAGATGATGGTGACATCGATGCTGTTGGTCGTCGCGGTGCCAGCTTTTCTCATTACCGTGGGCATTGGGTTTTCCGGAATTCAAGAGGACGTCACTGTCTATTTTGGTCGCCCGCTACCCGCCCTTATCACTGGGCTTAGCCTAAGTGTGATTGTGATCCATACAATGCGCGAGACCCACGCCGCGATAGAAGATTACGTCCATGGCGTTGCTGAAAAAATACTGCTGGTTGTGGTGACTGCATTTTCCTACACTTTGATTGCTATCGGGTTATTTGCACTCGCAAAAATGGCCCTTTAACCAACGGAAAGAGAGACTATGGCCTCTTACGAATACGAGACGCATGACTATGACGTCGTGGTCGTTGGCGCTGGTGGCGCAGGGCTACGTGCTACGCTCGGCATGGCCGAACAGGGGCTGCGTACGGCCTGTGTGACCAAGGTGTTCCCGACCCGTTCGCATACCGTGGCCGCGCAGGGCGGGATTGCCGCATCCCTCGCGAACATGGGCCCGGATAACTGGCAGTGGCATATGTATGACACCGTCAAAGGCTCTGATTGGCTGGGCGATACCGACGCGATGGAATACCTCGCGCGCGAAGCGCCTAAAGCGGTCTATGAGTTGGAGCACTACGGCGTTCCCTTCTCACGCACAGAAGAGGGCAAGATTTATCAGCGTCCATTCGGTGGTCACACGACAGAATTCGGCGAAGGTCCACCCGTGCA
>JAQXDR010000110.1 GCA_029251265.1 Pseudoprimorskyibacter sp.
ACATCGACATCGGGGGCGGATGCCCCAGACAGGAGGATCTATGCGCATTCCCTACGCGTATCTCAAGCAACAGACGTGGGGGCGTTGCTACATCTGCTATAACTGCTACGCGAGTGTACTTTGTCGCAGTTGTAGCAACTGTAGCAGGTGGGCAAGTTTTGCTGCGACCTTCCAAACCCAGCCTGGCCAGTTCCGCGCGTGCATCAAACCACATCGCCATTGCTTCGCCCAAAACGATTTCAAAAATCTCGTCTGAACAATTCTATGTAATCTTCCGCACTGTCTGAAACAGTGAGGTCATCGTCAATAGGTTCGTGTCTCAGAACAGGGGGGGGATGTTGATTTCCAGCGTCATAAGAACAAACATCGGTGCGTGTTCATGCGCTTTTTCGCTAACACGAAAAACCGTAAGCGATTAATCCGAAGCCTCGCGCGCGCAGACGGAGGTCATCAAAAGATAAAAGGGGGATAGAAAGCAGGAGAAGTACTTTTTATCTTTTTATATCAGTACTTAACAGCCCTGTGATGGTGCGGGTGAAGGGACTCGAACCCCCACGCCAAAGGCGCCAGAACCTAAATCTGGTGCGTCTACCAATTCCGCCACACCCGCAACCTGTTTGCGCGGAGACATCCACGAAACACGGACCGTTTAGCAAAGCTGTCGCAAGTATGCGAGAGGAAAATTGCGCTTTGGTCATCAAATTTCGTATTGCGCCACCGATCTTGTGCGGCAGTAGACGTGGTTCATTGGGCCAAAAGCACAATCACTAACTTAACCAGCTGGGCTTTGCGGCTGACCGTTTTTTTGTCCGCTTTATTTTTACGCTTTTTGCCTTCGGCATAGCGACTGTTAGCCGTGGTGCCTTGTCGGGTAGGCAAAGCCAGTTGATTGTCGCAGTCCTGCGTATGATCTGGTCTACAATGACACCACTCAAACACATTGGCAAAGGTTGGAGGATGACGGACCGGTTAGGTTCATGATCTTCAGTCTTCAGTCTTCATCCCAGCCTGGTGGTACGGGCTCTGTCGCCAGAAATACCTGCAAACCCGCACGTCGTTCTGCAGATAGAAACGGTAATTCGGCATGTGCGGTGAAGTATCCATAACCTTTGCCACCGCTCACAAATCCCCAATCTTGTATTTGATCAACTGAAAATATCAGTTTAGCTCCGGCAGCACGATTTGGCACCTTGGTCGCGGCATTGGTCAAAGTTCCAACGAAGCCTAACGTATCATCCGCTACAAAGTTTTCGACCCAGAGATCTTCGCTGACTCCGCCGTCGTTAATCCTGATCAACACACCGGATGTGGTCCAGCTGTCGGGGGTTGACAGTGCTGCATTCATAAACCGTGGCAGATGGTAGCGCGCGATCTGTGTCGCTTGTAACATCGCTGATGGCTGATCATCAGCTGCGTTGATGACTTGTTTGGGTGGGCTTGCACGGCCTGGATCGGGTGTTGTCACAATTGGCGCGGGTTTAGCCGTGATCCGTGACGCAGGCTCACGCTCAGGCTGACGCGATGGCCTGGGTGCCACAGCCCTATCAGTTGATGTTTCTGGTTCGAGCGTGGGGCGCTCCATCTGTTCTGGTACGTCCCGCGGTTTCTCAATGGTTTGCTCCTGTTTTTGGGCAGGAGTTATGATTGGCGCTGGCAACACTGTAGGTATTACGGTGGGTTGCTCGCGTGTTGGTGACGCAGCAGGCCGACCCGGTGGCACCAATGGAGCCTTTAGGTCCAATGCTTCGTAGCGAGGCACGTCCGGCGCCCCAAAAATAAAACGCGCTGGATTGATTGCCAGTAATAATGCAACCACCACCCCCCAAGCCAGCGGACGCGCAAACAGTGATCCCAAACCCATATTTAGTCCTCTTTGCTTGTGCCCCCTAGGGCGAGTCTTTGGAGCGTTTTTGTAATTTGCACCGAGGCCAGCCTTGGCAAAACCCATTAATGCATAATGCTCGCCCAAAGCCAGTAAGAGCTGTTTTTATTTTGCCTAAAAAATAATCAAACCGCCTAATTTTTAGATACTTTATGGTGTCGGAAAGTCATTTCCATCCTGTTTGGCCATTATGCTTGTTGCAGGAACGTGTCTGACATGGTCTGCCGAAGAAAATTTACCGCAAAAGGAGCAGGGGCATTGAAAAAGATTGAAGCCATAATCAAGCCGTTCAAGCTAGACGAGGTTAAAGAAGCCCTGCAGGATGCGGGCATCCAAGGCCTTAGTGTGGTTGAGGTTAAAGGGTTTGGTCGTCAAAAAGGTCACACTGAATTATATCGCGGTGCCGAATACGTCGTAGATTTTTTACCCAAAGTGAAGATCGAAGTCGTTTTGGATGATGATCAAGTTGATGGAGCAATTGATGCGATAATCGGCGCTGCCAAGACCGACAAGATCGGTGACGGCAAGATTTTTGTGAGCACAGTTGAACAGGCCATCCGCATTCGTACCGGCGAAACCGGCCCTGACGCGCTTTGACGCGCTGACACTAGCCACAAAAATTCACAATACACACTGAAAGGGACCAAGGGAATGAGCAAAGCAGACGTTCTCAAACTGATTCAAGACGAAGATGTCGCGTATGTCGATATCCGTTTCACTGATCCTCGTGGCAGGCTACAGCACGTCACGGTGATGTCTGATCAGGTTGACGAAGACTTCTTGGATGAAGGTTTCATGTTTGATGGGTCGTCCATCGCAGGTTGGAAATCAATCGAAGCATCTGATATGAAGTTGATGCCAGATACGGAAAGCGTCTACGTCGATCCTTTCTACGCGGAAAAAACGATTTGCATCCACTGTTCCGTGGTCGAACCCGACACAGGTGAAGCATACGAGCGCGATCCCCGTGGTGTTGCTCAAAAAGCCGAAGCCTACCTGAAATCCACAGGTATTGGCGATGTTGCTTTTATGGGACCAGAAGCAGAATTTTTCTTGTTCGACGATGTGCGGTTTTCAACATCGATCAACAAAGTGTCCTATGAAGTCGACGCTCTTGACGCGTCATGGAACACAGACAGTGAATATGAGGTCGGCAATACCGGGCACCGTCCGGGGATCAAGGGCGGCTACTTCCCTGTAAACCCAACGGACGACGGGCAGGATATCCGTAGCGAGATGCTGTCCACGATGAAGCGGATTGGCATGTCCGTCGATAAACACCACCACGAAGTGGCAAGCTGTCAGCACGAATTGGGTCTGATCTTCTCAAGCCTGACCAAGCAGGCGGACGAGTTGCAGAAATACAAATATGTGATCCACAACGTTGCGCAGGCATACGGTAAATCTGCTACATTCATGCCCAAACCGATTGCCGGAGACAACGGCACAGGTATGCATGTTAACATGTCCATCTGGAAGGACGGGAAACCGATCTTTGCGGGTGACAAGTATGCAGACCTGTCGGATGAAGCCCTGTATTTCATTGGTGGCATTCTTAAGCACGCCAAAGCGTTGAATGCTTTCACGAACCCCTCGACCAACAGCTACAAGCGTCTGATCCCCGGATTTGAAGCCCCTGTTCTGCGTGCATACTCGGCCCGCAACCGGTCTGGCTGTGTTCGCATTCCATGGACTGAAAGCCCCAAGGCAAAGCGCGTTGAGGCCCGTTTCCCTGATCCGTCGGCCAACCCGTACCTGTGTTTTGCAGCACTGCTGATGGCGGGCCTAGATGGTATCACAAACAAGATTGATCCGGGCGAAGCCATGGATAAAAACCTGTATGACCTTCCTGCAGAAGAGCTCGCTGGCATCCCAACAGTTTGTGGTTCGCTTCGTGAGGCCCTGGAAGAACTTCAGGCTGATATGGATTTCTTGCTTGCAGGTGACGTTTTCACCAAAGATCAGATCGGTGGATACATCGACCTGAAGATGGAAGAGATCGAGGCGTACGAGCACACTCCACATCCCGTGGAATTCCAGATGTACTACAGCTGCTGATCTTATCTTTGATAAATCCAAAAGGCGCTCTTGTAAGGGCGCCTTTTCAATTTTGGTGACTTTTGCCATCGATCTCACCTTGACCCACATCTTTTCAATGGCACCCATTAGCCAATCCTGCCTTTTCAGCAGACAAGGCACAAGTTTCAACTTTAAATAGAAATTCCACATGACTGTCTGCTCTGGATTGAAATTTAGACTAAAATAGTGGCAATACTTGTCAAATTTGCTTATTAATGCCCCGAACTTGCCACATGTCTTTCTCAGTCACGCCGTTTTGCAGAGTCATTCAGATACTCGGACAAAGCCGAAACCGGCGTTACGCATGCAGCGATCATGTGACCTTCCTACCAGTGCTTGATGCATTGGCTCTTTGTGGGTTAGGGTCACAACGACAAAGACCGGTCGTGTGATCTTGCGCAATGGTGGCTCGGTTTCATGGGGAATACACCGAGCCGGTCGGTTCGCAGCCCCTCGATACTCGGCCATGCCCCTCTTGCGCCATAAGGCCAAGTGCAACAGCGTTTTACCGGGTCTTGAAGGCATGTGCCAATGAGATCGTTTCAGGATCGGTTTTTCGCAGGTATTAAGGGCCGGTTCGTTCGGCGACTGCAACATGGACACATCGCGTCACATATGCGTCATGCACATCACGGCAAACCAAATGCCCGGAATGTGCCCGAATGTTACTGTGTCTTTATCGGATAAGTACGAGTTAGAGGATTACTGGCAATGGATGTGAAGGCAGCTCTTCTTTACCGCACCCTTCGTCCTTTGGATTACACGGCTTTGCTGAATGCTGTGAATACATGGATGAACGCTGAAGACATGACACTGAGGCACAGTCCCTCTGGCGGGGAAACCCACATCCTGTTTTCGAACCCGAATTATCACGCGATTATCTCGTTGCATACCGAACGCGTAGACGGCGCGTTTCTGGCGACGGCGTTGCAGGCGCCTACACTGGGGTTCAAAGATTTTGATTATGACGACGCAATAGGCGCGCACAAGATGTATGTTGCGGTCACAGTTGGCGATGGTCCGATGCACGTCACTCCGGAAATCCGTAACTGGATGGGCCGGATGGGAAAGCATCAAGAAACCACCAGTTTTCCGGTTGAACGCAAACTGGTCGCGTTGAACGCAATTGTGCAACAGATGATCCAGCATGATGTTCCTGAATTGGTGTATTGGGCGCAGTCAGATATGGTATACTCTCCCGAAGAAGTCGCCGAAGCTTCAGACATGTTGTTTCCGCTGCCGTTGGTCGTAAGGCCTATGCCGATTAACGCGGGCATTGGTGCGGATGGGAACCCGAACATCGGTGTGCGGCTCAACGGATCTGAACGTTTTGTTGGACGCACTATGGTTATGGAGCCGTCTTCGCTGCCGTTTGCGGAAAGCATGGGCTTTGTCATGTGGCTGACAGCCCAACGGATCGAAGGTCGTTTGATGCTGGAGCATGGCTCTGGTCTGGAAACACCGGGCTTTCCAACGCTGTATCTGCGTCACGAAATGCCTGATGCAACCGATCCACAGGGGCGGATCGTAGTCACGCAGCAGAAACCTGATGTCTATGCAGTGACAGCAGGCTATCCGGGTATGACGACGTTGATCGAACCTCACAGTCCATCTGTACAATCTGCGCCTGCGACGATTATGCAGCCGGCTCCTCAGGCCATGCCCATTGCGCAGGCGCCCATGGCGTCGCCTTACGCTGCTGCCGTTATGTCTGCACAAATGCCTGTTTCGGCACCACCGATGCCCGCTCCGCAACACGTAGCTCCAACGCAGCCCATGCCCCTAACAGTGGCGGCCCAGCCCATGCCCCAAGCCGAGCCGGCGGCACAGCCTATACAAGAGCCCGTGTCCGCGCCCACGCCGCGTGCTACCGTTAATCCTGCTCCCGAGATTTCTGCAGCCGCAGCGAACCTCATGCAGCAAAAGACGCAGGCGCCTGTTCCCTCAGAGATTACGGCGGCACCTGTCAATGTGACACTAGAAAATCCCTTCGCCGAAGCGGTGGCAATGGCAGAAAGCGAGCGGGAGAACGTTATCCCTTTAGCCGAAGCGCCGGCTGACACCACGACTGATGCCGCACCTGTTGCAGCATCACCAAGGGTGACAGTCGGGTGGGCGAACGGAGCACATCGCTCCGGTTTTGCTCCGAAGACCGCAAACAATGATGCCCCGGCCAGCCTGAGCGGAGAGGGTCTAAAGTCTTCACTGAAAGCAAATATTCCTGCACATCACACAGTTGATGCGGCGTCTGCTCTAATTGCCGAAGCAATTCCCGAACCAGTTGAGGCGAGCTTTCAAAATCCAATGTATAGCTTACCGATACGATCAGTCGGTGGCGCGTTGGCGGTTGTTTTGGCAATCACTGCTGGTCTGCTTCTGGCCCCTGATAATTCTTCGACGGGTCCCGATGTTGCTGCAGTGTCCAGTCAGGCACAAATGGGCGTGATGACGGCCCCTAGATTGCCGGGACAGTACTAACAAACACACCGATCAGATTATTTTTCCCAACCGCCCCAGCCTGTGATCATACGGCTTGGGCGGTTTGTTTTTCTGCCAAGGCGGCTGTGCGATCCAGTACGTAGGTGTGAATAGAAAAAATAGTTGCGCCGCTGCGTGGCAACTGAACCAGACACTGTCGTTCGCTGCGAAAAAATGGAGCGCTGCCAGCGTCTTGGGCGGGTCGCGGCGTTTCGGCTGACCGCGGTTGATACAACGTTGGATCTTCGTACCACAGGGCGTTGAATCGCCACAATGCGCGGCCTGATTTCATACCGTCGAACAGGCGCTGCACTTTACGCGCCAAGCGGTCGTCATATTCAGGGACCGGCGCATGAATGCCGACCAAGTGGCGCCCCAGCTTTTCCTGAAGTCGCCAGCTGGCTGGAAAACATAAAACCGCTGCTATCAGGCTATGTTCTGGGCCATCATCGCTCTTGCGCATCAGGCAAATATCTTCCTGAATGATCTGGCCAAGGATTTCAAGCGGTGGTGCGTCATCCACGTCCACGACGCGACCATCGGGGCATTGCACCTGCCTGCCATCAACGTCAAAGCCACGCGGGAGATGCCTCAGCACGGTGTCCAACGCTTCGGTTTCGGCATCATCAGAACCCGGACACCGGTCCAGAACATCCCGACCATGTGTCGCGATCAACCGGGCCCGTTCTGACATTTGATCGGCGTAGGCGTCGTCCACGTGCAGCCAGTTGTCCATCTCTAACAGCTGGATGGATGGCAGTGGGCGGGCTTCAAATGCGTTGTAGGGCAAACGGGTCTGCAGGATCATAAGATTAAATTTACCTGCAGCAACCAGATGCGCAATAAAAAAGCGGCGCGGAATACGTCCGCGCCGCCCCAATTATTTAAGGGCTGTGATATTACTGTCGGGCGTTGCCGATAATGGACCAAATCGCTGGCAAGATCAGTGCTGCCATGCCCAGTTTTACCAAATCACCAATCCAAAAAGGCTCCAGACCCCACTGCAGGATTGGCTGATCCCAGCCATATAACTGCCCCAACCAAAATAGGCCGGGAACGTAAATCAAAACGTTACCAGCCAGCAAAGCTGCCGTAAGAAGCACGGGATTGCGATCCCATCCTTTGCGTGCTGCAAATCCAAGCGCCAGCGTTGCCAGCACGTAGCCGAACAGATATCCGCCGGTGCCGCCAATCATATACGCCCACCCGTTGTTTTCGGCCGTGGATGAGGCAAATACATCAAAGCCGAGCATGCCGACGATCATATATCCAATGATTGTTGTCAGGCCCAAACGCGGTCCATAGGCGGCACCGATTGTGAGAACTGCCAATGTTCCCATGGTCATTGGGACAGGCCACATTGGCAACTGGATCTTGGCTGACACAGCCAAAGCCAAAATACCCGCCACAACCAAAACGGCTTGCTTGATCCGCAGGATTGCACCTTCGTTGTATCCGATCATATCTACCAGAACGGAGCGATTAAGAGCTTGGCTCATTAGGGGTTCCTTTTAATTCAGTAACGTTCCAAAGGCTATGTGCCCCACTCAGGCAGCATCCACAAGCCGACAGATTGTGTTAAATTCAACGTAATTTAAGTGATTTATGCTTAAATCTGCGACTTGATAGCCGCAGTTTGTAAGTGAAACCTGTGCTTTTGATTGACCTGTGGGACATATTTCCGGTATGCGGTCTTCAACTGATCACACATGGCGAGCGCCAAGGTCGGACGGACCTGATCAGATCGCATGGCGGGCCAAGGAACGTGTCCGCAAATTCCGGACACACATGACCAAATTTTCTGATCTAAATCTGAGTGCCAAGGTTCTTAAAGCCATTGACGAAGCGGGATACGAAAGCCCGACACCGATACAAGCCGGGGCGATACCACCGGCCTTAGAGGGAAAGGATGTTCTGGGCATAGCTCAGACTGGGACAGGCAAAACTGCCAGTTTCACC
>JAQXDR010000164.1 GCA_029251265.1 Pseudoprimorskyibacter sp.
GATAATGATAGCATCGACGGTGACGCCGGAGAGGACAACCTTGACGGTGGCGAAGGCAATGACACGATTAATGGTGGTGCCGATGACGATAGCGTCAAAGGCAACAACGGCGATGACAATCTAAGTGGCGATGCCGGCGATGACACATTGCTTGGTGGCAATGGCGACGATTCTCTGGACGGCGGTACTGGTACTGACTCCCTTGTTGGTGGCAACGGTGAGGACACATTGAGTGGTGGCAGCAGCGATATCATGCTGGGCGGCAACGACGATGATGATTTCGAGTTCACCCACGTTGCTCTCGGCGGTGCCTCCACTATCAACGGCGGGCTAGACTATGATACCGTGGAAATCACCTTGGCGAATGCTGACGTGGCGGCTGTACAGGCTCAGGTTGACGCATGGCTGGCATCTTTGACAGATAGCGATCCAGGTGCTGGTGCAGAAGAGATAGAGTATTTCTCAAGCCTGACGATTGCGACGCTAGATTTGACGCTGATCAACGTTGAAGATGTCACGTACGTCGGTGTCTGATCACATAAAGTGAAAGATTAGAGTGGGCCGCCTGATTAAAGGCGGCCCATTTTTTTTGCACTTCCGCTATCTGCGCATGGATGCGCGATCCCTAAGGCGCTGGCGTGTACGCTGTGCCGCACTTTCGCTGCCGTCGTGAAACGTCCCAAAAAATTTGTCCCAAGGCACTTCAAGCGTTCCGTAGTTCACTTCGAAATAGCGATGATGGATCTGGTGGTGAAACTTACCCAGATCAAGACGCTTGCGTCCTGAAACCCAAAACCCTTCAAATCCGGTATGCGTTGTGACCGCGTAAAGTGCGTAAAACAACAAATGAAAGATCAGATGGATCGGATGGCTGGGCACCACAAAGTGAATGAACGCGGTGCCAAAATAGAAAAGATGTTCAACCGGATGCATCGAAAGCCCGGACCACGGCCCCACATCCGTATTGCGGTGATGCAGGGCATGAAACCGGTACAACTGGCGGGAATGAAGGACCCGGTGTATCCAGTAGAAATAAAAGCTTTCCCAAATTGGGACCAGCAGGAAAAAGGCTATGAACCAGATCGGTCCATCCGACCAGAACCAAAGGGCGGCATAGCCGTTTGCGTAGCTCCACCAGATGAGCGCTTCGTATAGGGTCCAGATTGTGACACCGGATGCGATTGACCAGAATATATTATCGCGCATCTGATGGCCAAAGGTGAACATACGTCCTGCGCGGGGAAAGGGGCGGGGGTCATATTTATGATCGCCCCCCTGCAATTGGTGCCTGTGAAAAATCAGGTGAAGCCCATGGGCCAGCACGATCAACAAAGTGGCATTGCGTACCCAAATGAGTGCGATCCACGCCCCAGGTGTCGCGGTCTGCTCGAGGGTAGGACTGGCAGCGAGGTAGACGAAACAAGCCAGAGCGACAAATGCCAAATTTTGTGACACCGGCAGCCAAGCCGACCAGTACCATTCAAATACGGCACGTGGACGGGGGGGCCATGACCAGAGCGGATTGACGCCTAGTGGCAGAACGTCAGGATGGTGGTTCCATTCTTTGCGAGCCATGCGGAGGGTCCCCTTTTTCAGCGAGCATAGTCCGCGCCACCGTAAGTCCAAAAGCCTTTTTATTGAAATTACAAAGGGTGGTGATCGTATTGTCCTCTGTGGCAGAGTGCTGGTCAGGATATAATGAGCAAGGGTCGTGCGCGATGGTTTTGAATCTTGAGATTGGATACGATGTACCAGCTCGTCCGGGTATGACCCTTGATCAGGTGCAAACGCCCGCTTTGGTACTGGATCTGGATGCGTTGGATGACAACCTTCGTCGTATGGGACGCTATGTTCAACATCACGGGGTGGCGCTGCGCGCGCATGGCAAGATGCACAAATCTGCCGATATCGCGCGACGTCAGATGGAAATTGGCGGCGCTTGCGGCATCTGTTGTCAAAAGGTCAGTGAAGCTGAAGCCTTTGTGAAGGCTGGGATTTTGGATGTTTTGGTGAGCAATCAAGTCCGTGATGCTGTCAAGATTGACCGCCTGGCGCAATTGCCGAACTACGATGCCAAAGTCGGCGTTTGTATTGATGACCTTGAAAACGTGATTGAACTTGCCGCTGCAGTGGCCCGACATGGCACTGTTTTGGATGTTTTGGTTGAGCTGGATTGTGGTGCGGAGCGTTGTGGCGTTCCACCTGCGGCTGTACCGGATCTTGCCCGTGCCGTTTGTCAGATATCAGGGCTCCGGTTTGCGGGTATACAGGCTTATCAAGGTGCTATGCAGCACCTACCAACTTTTGCCGAACGGCAGGCCAAGTTTGCCGCTGTTGCTGATGCTCTTCGGATTGCTCTAAACGGCCTGAAGACTGCTGGGATTACCTGTAAAACCGTTACCGGCGCAGGTACAGGCAGCTACCCTCTTGAAACAGCTTCGGGCCTGTACACAGAGTTACAGTGTGGATCCTATGCCTTTATGGATGCCGACTACGGGCGTGTTTTGAATGCAGAGGGGGATCGGTTGGATGACGAAAACTGGCGTAATGCGATGTTTATCCTGACACAGGTAATGAGTACGGCTGGTGAAAATCGCGCTGTTTGTGATGCTGGTTTGAAAGCCCTGACGGGCGAGAGCGGGCTTCCCACTGTTTTCCAAAATACAGAACTGGTGTGCACGGACCTAAGCGACGAGCATTGTAAAATCAACGACCTAGACGGGATTTTGACTGTTGGACAACGGCTGTTTCTGGTTCCAGGCCATTGTGATCCCACGGTCAATCTACATGATTGGTATGTCGGCATGCGAGGTGGACTGGTAGAGGCAGTTTGGCCAGTTACAGCCCGTGGCAAGATTTGGTAGTAATTCCGCGTGCCGGACGTGAGCTATTATGATCAGGTGCAACGTCGATTTAATTTATGTGCTGTGGGGGCATTCAGTTCACACGCCTACGACGTCCACCAGAATTTGATCGGGGCGCAAACGATTGCGAACCCCCTGAAAATATGTGTGCTTTACAAGAACACATACAATATCGGCCTGCTCTAACGCGTCGTCTAGAGAGCTAAGTGTCAGCCCTTCGACGCCTGTGATGTGTGGTTCTACGGCAAGCACATGACACCCGAATTCCAGTGTATCCATTGCAATTTCCAGTGCGGGGCTTTCGCGCAGATCGTCTATGTCAGGCTTGAACGTCAGCCCAAAGCAGGCAACTGTCAAATCGGCCATCGATCGTCTTGGGTCACGCGACAGAACCTCTACAACTGCGTCACGGATTTTTTGTAAAACCCAATCCGGTTTGCCAGCGTTCCGCAGTCGGGCCGCCCTGATAAGTTTTGCGTCCTCTGGTGCAGACGCCACCAGAAACCATGGATCCACCGCAATGCAATGGCCTCCGACACCTGCACCGGGTTGAAGAATATCCACCCGGGGGTGACGATTGGCCAGTCTGATGACTTCCCAGACATCAATGCCAAATCGATCACACAGGATCGAGATTTCATTTGCAAAGGCGATCTGAACATCACGCGAACTGTTTTCTACCAGTTTGGACATTTCGGCCGTCTCTGCCCGAGTTGCGATGCAGGCTCCGCATATGACACGTTGGTAAAATGTTTGCGCCATTTGCGTCGCCCGGGCGCTAAGTCCACCAATCACACGGTCGTTTTCAATAATTTCACGCATCGCGTTGCCTGGCATTATCCGTTCAGGGCAATGTGCGATTTGCACATCAGCCTCATTGCCGGCTCTTTCCGGAAAGCTTAAATCTGGTCGTGCTTCGGCAAGCCATTGGGCCAGCTGACGCGTTGTTCCAATAGGCACTGTACTCTCAAGGATGACCAGATCTCCAGTGTTCAAAACCGGTGCCAATGCTCGGGCTGCAGCATGAATGTATTGCAAATCAGGCGTATGATCTGCCTTGAATGGCGTTGGTACGGCAATCAAGTGATTTTTAGATGGTTCCGGCTGGCCGGTGGCGCGTAGCGTTCCCTGTTTAACGGCCATGTTGACCAGATCTGCGAGCTCTGGTTCGACAATATGAATACCACCGGCATTGACTGTCTCTACCACGGCTGGCTGAACATCGACACCTACGACGGAAAAGCCGTGTGATGCGAACAGTGCGGCCATTGGCAAACCGATATAGCCGAGGCCGATGATTGAAAGTTCTGAGCGCACAAACCCACCCCTAGATACAAGCCCGCTTTAACACGCAACTCTGTAAAGAAGAATTCATTATATCATTTTTGTAGGAAGGCACGCTTATTGCCCTGAAGCGCACGGGTCTGCAGTACATTTCCACGCGCCCGAGCTGCGCGAGACCATGTTTCAAGATCGCCCGCAAGGATCTTTTTCAAGGCCTTCAAAACGGCCGCGACATCATCTGCGGGAACGCAAATACCAGCTTTGCTGTCGTCCAAAAGATGTGGCAGGGAACCGCGCGAATACACAACCACTGGACGACCTGACAAGAGAGCTTCGTGTATGGTCATGCCATGACTTTCGCTCATATGGCTAAGGTTAACCACGATATCGCACAATTGCATCGCTTCGACAGGTCCTGTGACGTATCCGGTATGTCGCAGGTTCGCGGGCAATCGGCCCAATGCGCGCAAGTCTTCGCTGTCTGGGCCAATCAGTAGGAACTCGGCAGACAGCCCGTCACGCAGCGACGCCTGGGCGAGCGCCACCATGTCATGCAGGCCTTTACGCCTTGTCAAACTGCCGATCATCGCGATGCGCGGGGACGTGCCTGGCTTGAACGTCAGAGATTCCAATGCAGGTTCCGCGCGATTGTGCCATCTCAGGCTGCGGTCTGGCGCATCCAGCCAACCCAAACCGCCGTCAGACACCGAACAAAAACGATTTGCATGCCGCAGCAAATGCTCTCGTAATGCGGGGGCAGTTGTTCCCAGTTCGTAACATAACCAAGGATCAAGTGCGGGTTGCTCTCGCAGATGCAGTGTGGATGGTATTCCTACCTTTTGCGCTGCAAATAAAGGAGCGTCCAGCACACAGGTCATTTGGTGGATCTGGTCTGGGGCTTCCTTGCGTAACAGGTCCGTTAATACGTCCAAGGTTTCAGGATGCGGATGAACACCTGCGTAATGCCAACCATAAGGTCGAATATGGACAGCATTGCAACGTCTACATAGCTTTTCCAAAAAGTCAGGATTGGCAATATGGGGCAGCACCACCGACGCTGACACCCCTGATGCGTAAGCTTGATCCACGACGTGCAGAAGGCCCCGTTCGGCGCCAAACAAAGACGCAAGCGCGCGATGTCCAAAAATCACGGCGTGGGGTTGATTATCTTGCCTCGGGCGTTCGCCTGTCCAGGTCGGAAGCCACGCACTGGGGTCGGGGTCATCCAGTGCGTGTTGCCACGCGGTGGACATATCAACACCACGCCAAAGCGTATACCCAGATGTCGAAAAACGGGGGCCGGGATCACGCGCCTCTGCGGCCCCTTGGGTCAGATAGTAGTCAAGCGCATCAAGATTTTCCGCACGCAGATCAGGGTATGTTGTCATCATCCAGGTATCATCAAAAATACCTGAATTTGTCAGATGTTCAGCGTATCCAGAGACAGCAGGTGGATCAGAAACTGCCAGCACAGCAGGAGCTGGAAAGGGTCGTTGGTTTCCCTCTAGGGGAAGATGTAAATTTACACCTTGTGACGTATGCCAACGCCGGGCTGCGAGGGAATAGCTTCGACGGGGTCCATAAATGTGTGTACGAATATGTGTTGCTTCGCTCCCAGTCAGACTAGCTGAGTGCTTGCGCGCAAAGCTCATTGGGACACCGGGCAAAATTTGTAATAAGGCTGTGTCACCGTAATGTCGTTTTAGGCGCTCCATATATTCACTGTCCGCCCCTGCATATACCCGATCCCATTCACCCAGAGTGTCGCGTAGCGATGCGCGTATCATCAAAGAGGACATATCCGGATGCAGGTGAGCCTTGTTCAAACTACCATGCGTAAACCGTAGGTCGGAAGTGACGCGGACCGTATGGGTTAAAACGCCCACATGTTTTTGGTTGTTTTGTAACGACCGCACTTGTCTTGCGATCCGTTGAGGGTGTGCCCAGTCATCGGCATCCAAGACGGTCATCAGATCTCCGGTTGCTGCGCGTAACCCGAGATTCCGCGCGGCGTAGGCACCGGGCGAGTCCGGAGCCGAAATACATCGAATTCGAGGGTCCCTTTGCGCCAAAACTGCAACGCAGGTCGATGTGGAATCGGTTGATCCATTATCAACAACAATGATTTCCAGATGTCCGTGTGTTTGTGCCAGCAAACTGCGCAGTGCTACGTCAATTGTTTTTGCTGCATTATATGCAGGCATGATAATGCTGACCTTTGGCCCGTATTGGCGCGCATATTTGGCTTGCGAATGCACCAGAGCACTAAACCCGTCGGATGTGCCGTTGCGCCAATCCAAAGAGGGTGTGCGCAAGCCGTACCGCCAGTACAACGGGCGCAATGCACGCTGCCAACCACGGCTGTTGCGCGCACCGATAATATTGGCAAGCGCTAGTCTAAGATCAGGACTTTTTGTTAACCACCGGTTTGCCAACTCCCAAATTCGCCGGGCGCGATCAAATTGGCCGACAACAACGGCAGCTTCGATGGCAAGCAGAGAAGTATCGTGCGTTGCGTAGCCTCTTACAAGTTCGATTTCAGTCTGAAGGGTGCACAGCAGTGCATTGGCTTGTGACCAGTCATCGTTTTGGGCTGCAAAGCGTGCGACTGCGATAATGGCTTGAACCTGTTCTGCGCGGGAGGCATGAGGGTCGTGTACTATGGCCTCAAGCCGCGTTACGCCTTGGTCAAGCATGCCCCATGCTAGGTCGCGTTCATGAGATACTGCGCGCGACGCACAGAATTGTCGCCTCTCGCGATGGCCATAGCGTCTAAAATGACGAAGGGGATCCATCCCAGCCTGCGCAACATCGGCATGAATTTGCAGATACCATTGGGGATCAAAAAAGAGGGGAACCCCACGCGCCATTATCTTAACCTCATCCTGAGTTAGCGATTTTGCTTTAGGCAGTCAAAACCTTGACATTTTCAGCGTGATTGTTGCAAGGCCCGAGTTTCCGTAACCCCGATGTCGACATATTGTGACCGATTGTGATGATGATGTGCCGGTTTCCGCCAGTGTTACCACTTGGCCTAAGGCTGTGTTTGTTAGATAGGTTAGGCACGGTTCTGTGGTGCTCAACGTTTGAAGGACTTTTTATGTCACGTAAGATTTTTGGAACTGATGGTGTACGCGGTCGTGCCAATGTTTATCCTATGACTGCGGCAAACGTTGTACAGTTGGCCCAGGCTGTTGGACGCTATTTCAATACTGATGAGAAACGTCACCGCGTTGTGATTGGCAAAGATACGCGTCGATCCTGTTATATGCTGGAAAACGGATTGACGGCTGGATTTACGGCGGCGGGCATGGATGTCTTTGCATTGGGGCCGATGCCGACGCCAGCTGTGGGGCGTTTGACCCATTCTATGCGCGCGGATATCGGCGTGATGATATCGGCCAGCCATAATCCGCATTGCGACAATGGGATCAAATTTTTTGGCCCTGACGGTTATAAACTGAGTGATGCGGCCGAAGCCCAGATCGAAGCACTGATGGAACAAGATCTTCCTCCTGTTGATGCAATGGATATTGGGCGGGTGACGCGCCTGAATGACGCCTACGCGCGCTATATCGAATATGCTAAAACCACGTTGGATGATAAGATCCGGTTAAACGGCCTTAAGGTTGTCCTAGATTGCGCAAATGGTGCTGCCTATCGAGCTGCCCCGGAAATATTATGGGAACTCGGGGCTGAGGTTATTCCGATCGGTGTCAGTCCCAATGGTTACAATATCAATCTTGGTGTTGGCTCAACACATCCCGAAGAGGCTGCACTGGCTGTGATCGAACATAAAGCAGATCTAGGTATCTGTCTTGACGGTGATGCTGACAGGGTTGTTGTCATCGATGAGACTGGCCAGGTTGCAGATGGAGACCAGCTGATGGCGCGTCTTGCGACTGAATGGGCATTAGAAGAGCGTTTGAACAATAATGCACTGGTCGCAACGGTTATGTCTAACCTCGGGTTAGAACGCTACTTGGCCGCTCAGGGCATAAGCTTGAAACGGACACCGGTCGGGGACCGCTACGTGGTCGAGACAATGCGACGCGGTAATTACAATCTAGGTGGAGAGCAGTCCGGCCATATCGTGATGACCGATTATTCAACAACGGGCGACGGTCTGGTCGCCGGTCTTCAAATTTTGGCCAAGATGAAAACAAGCGGCAGTAGTGCGAGCGAACTTTTGTCATGCTTTGAGCCTGTCCCACAGATACTTGAAAATATCCGGTATGATCCGTCAATGCAGCCACTGGAGCGGACGCAGGTTCAGGCCGCAATCGCCGAGGGTGAACAGCGGCTTGGACAGGAAGGACGATTGCTTATCCGCAAATCAGGGACCGAACCATTGATTCGGATAATGGGTGAATCTGAAGATGCCGCGCTGCTGAACGATGTCATATCTCAAATTGCATCCCAGATCCCAACCTTGGAACTTTAAAGCCGTCCCAGTGCGCACAAAACGTAGATCGCCAATGTTCCGGAAATGCTTTGGCGATAGACCCCCGAGCCCCAAAGATTGCGCAACCGGCGCCAGACAGGCCCTATTCGTGCTGCATTAAACTTATCGAAAACGTCCTTTGAATCAGTGGTCATCTGGTCACGAATTGGTGCGATTGCTGCGAGGCTTTTGGGGTTCCAGTTTTGCCACTTTCCAGTCAGAATTGCCCAACGGTGTCTTATGCTTGCCCCGGCTGTCAATCTGGCGCCGATCAAATTGTTATCATGCTGACGGTACAACAACGATGCTTCAGGATCACGGATCACGATCCCGCCACAGGCTGTAATGATCTGATAAAGCCACCAGTCATGCGCTATGGGATCAGGACAGATAGCGGCTGCGGATGCGGCCAACTGGTGGCCTGCTCTGTTCAAAACCATAGTATTCCCACCGCCTATATTTTGGGCAAGGGCATTTCTGAAACTTGCACGTTCCGGGAAGGTTTCCGACAGACGCACTGGTGCAAGATTCTGGTGGCATATCATCGTACCAGAACAATAAAGGGCAGGGCGATCAGCCGGAACATTGTCAAGTGCAGCCACAGCACGTGCCAGCTTTGGTGGGTACCAAACGTCGTCTTGATCACATAACGCGATGTAGGGCGCGTTAGGAGCGTTCTGAATCAACTGTATGAAATTTCGTGCAAATCCGGTTTGCGGGCCTTTTGATATCGTTACGCGGCCTTTTTGGTTTTCGGCAAAGGCAGATAAAATATCCAAACTCGCATCACGAGATCCGTCATCCGCGGCCAAAAGCTGCCAATCCCTATGCGTCTGATCTGAGATACTATCTAGTTGTTCTTGTAAGAACCGGCCACCATTCAGGACTGCCATGAGGATCAAAACTGTGGTGTCCGTGACGGGTTGTGATCTTGGCATGTTGCATACCCCTCGGTGGACGGTGCGTGCAGCACGCTTGGAATGTGCCAAGATGTCAAGCACAAGTTAGTGTTGCCCATCATGTACCCTGCGCGCACGCTGCATAAGCCATTCTTTGATAGCTTTGGATAAATTATTGGGGTTCGTCATGCCAACGAGGACGCGCCCTATGACTGAGACATCACCACGCCTAGAACTACCCTACCTGATGCCTTCACAAGCACAGAAACACGTCACCGTGAATGAGTCATTACAGCGCCTCGATGCGCTGGTGCAATTGACCTTGACCACGATTGAGGCGGTAACCCCGCCACTATCACCTGCAAATGGAGAGATGCATGCAGTGGGCGCTAACCCGACAGGAGCTTGGGATGGTCAGTCTGGTTTAGTCGCTTTGTGGGATGGAACCGGTTGGCAATTCATCTTGCCTGCTAAAGGCTGGATCGCCTATGATATTGTAAGTCAAGATATTGTAAAGTTTGAGGAAAATGGCTGGCAGAAACTGGTTCCCCAAATGGAGAACCTAGAAGGTATTGGTATAGGTACCAGCTATGATGCTAATAACCGGTTGTCGGTTTCGTCTCCGGCGACATTACTGTCGCATCAAGGATCCGATCATCAACTTAAGATTAACAAAGCAGCTGCAGGCAATACCGCTTCGCTTTTGTTGCAAAGTGATTGGGTTGGTCATGCAGAGATTGGTCTTGCTGGTGATACCAGCCTGTCTTTTAAGATAAGTGCAGAAGGCTCAAACTGGATCGACGTTATGCGGATGAATCCCTCTGCTGGTTCGATCACTTGGGCGCCAGCTGGTGACACACGTGCGACC
>JAQXDR010000227.1 GCA_029251265.1 Pseudoprimorskyibacter sp.
TTAGCGCAATCCGCACCGCATCCTGGCGGAATTCGTCCGTCCGTTTCAGTCCCATAGTCAGTCTCCTTTGCTGCAGTAAATGCTATCAAAGGGGCGGCATCAAACCGCGACAGGTCCAAAACGCTTTTACGATCATCTCATTAAAACCCGGCACAGTGCGTGGCGACGTTGCAATCCTGTATGGCTGTTCAAATTCCACAGGTAGCTGTGGCTCGCTTTCAGCTACGGATACAACACAAAGTTCATTCGCATTGACCATGGACGTCCACAGAGCAAACGTCAAAATTGAAAGCTGTTTATGCACCTGTTCTCACCGCTCAAATTCCTTTCAGTCATGTTTTGCGAGTCAAATGCGACCATATTCAAAAATGGTTGGTTTGTTCGTTTACTTTTCTGACAGCAGACATTGGCGCGTGTGGCGACGGTTGATCTGCACCTGATAGAGCTGCGCATTTTGCGATCTGGGTCACTTGTTTGACGATTGAGGTTTCTCAATCGACAGACAGGAGGATGTCCTAGTCAGTGAGAGAACCACACCGCTTCGGGAGCGGATGATCGAAGACATGCGCATTCGGGGTCTGGGGCACCAATCCCAGCGAGTACATCACCGCGCTGCGTTTCTTTTTCTCGACGACCTGCGGGCGTGATGAGATGAAGAAGTACATGCAATTCGGCACTGAACCACGCAAGCTGCATGCTGTACGCAGCGTTGAGGAGGTCTCCGAGCTTCTGGCCGCAGCACCTGGTCCCGGGCTCAGGTACCGCACTGCGCTCAGTATCTCTTATGGTATGGGGTTGCACGCATCAGAGGTTTGCAACCTCAAAACTGGCGATATCGACAGTGATCGCATGCTGATCCATGTCGTGCAGTGCAAGGGGCGTAACGATCGCAAGGTCATGCTGTCCCTAGGCTTGCTGGACCTGTTGCGGGATTGCTGGTGTAAAGCACGGCCCGAAGGCTGGCTCTTCCCCGGCAAGCCGAAGATCAACCCGATCTCACCAAGCCAGCTCAATCGGGCGTTCACGTCGGCCAAACGCATGGCTGGGATCAACAAACGCGCAACGCTGCACACGCTTCGGCACAGCTTTGCGACCCATCTGCTGGACGCCGGGACGGATGTGCGGGTGATCCTGGTGCTGCTTGACCATGCCAAGCTGACGACCACAGCCCAGTACACCAAAGTCGCCACAAAGATGATCCGGGATACGACCGGCCCGTTTGAGGCGCTCAATCAATTAAACCTGCAAACCCGCAAAAAGCGACCGGGGTAACGGACGAGGGTTGCCCCGCACAACCTTTGAGGTTGCCGACATACTCAGCAAGCATGGCCCTGCGTGGCGGCGGGCCAATGCTGGGCATGTCAGCCTGAGCCAGCTGAAGGTGATGCCAGCGATAGAGGCCTGCCGGACCGAGGCACTCGGTGGACATGTGGCAGCCTGTACCAAGTGCGATCACCAGCATATCGCCTACAATAGCTGCAAGAACCGGCATTGCCCGAAGTGTCAGGGTCCGGCTGCGCACGACTGGATGGCGGCGCGCGCCGAAGACTTGCTGCCTGATGAGAATTTCCATGTGGTCTTCACCCTGCCAGCTGAGATTGCCGGGATCGCCCTCTGGAACAAACGTGCCATTTACGGCCTGCTGTTCCGGGCGTCCGCCGAGACCGTGGCGACCATCGCGGCTGATCCTAAGCGGCTTGGTGCTCGCGTTGACCTGACCAGTGTTTTGCATAGCTGGGGCTCGGCGCTCACCCATCATCCCCACATCCACATGATCGTTCCCCGTGGTGGCCTGTCACCGGGCGGCTTCCGTTGGGTGGCCTACGCGCCGGGCTTCTTTCTGCATCTCCGCGTGCCGGCGCGTCTATTCCGTTGGCTGTTCCTTGAAGGGCTGGTCGCGCTGCACCGAACAGGAAAACTTGCCTTCTTCAGTGATCTGGCCTGGTTGGTGGACGCTGATGCCTTTGCCAAATGGCTGGCCCCCTTCCACAAAACCGAAGGGTGGTCTATGCCAAACCACCCTTCGGCGGGCCCAACGCGCTTCTGGCCTATCTCAGTCGATACACACACCGGGTGGCAATCTCGAACAGCCGCCTCGTCAGTGCCGATGCCAACACCGTGTCTTTTCGCCGGAAGGATTACCGCATTAATCGCCGCGACAGACTGAAGATCATGTGACTGGCCGCACCTGAGTGCATTCGCCGGTTCCTCATGCACATCTTACCGGACGGTTTCCACAGGATCCGGCACTATGGCCTGCTGGCGTCCGCGCAACGTAAAACCAATATTGCAAAGGTCCGAGCCCTGATTGGGGCAAGCGCACCAGAGCAAGAACCACCATCCGAGGATGATCCCAAACCACTCACATTGCGGGAACCGTGCCCCTGTTGCAGCGGCACAATGCTGATCATCGAAACGTTCAAGCGCGGCCAGGTTCCCCGATATTGCTCGCTCATCCCACCCGCTGCTGACCGGTTGGTTCAACCACACCGGACAAACTCCCTTGTGCTCAGCGACCCGGCTGATCGCATAAAACCCGCAATCCGACAGCTACACGGATTGAACCTGACGCAAACGCGCTCGCGGAACGCCAAAACAAACGCCTGCAGTCTCAGCAACAACGCATCTTTTGCAGTAACAGGCACAACTGACAGCACTCTTTCCTCATAGACACCGCCCAGCTCCCGCGGCTTCCTCCCTGAGAGATTTCCAACGCAGGCCAAAGTCGAGCCCAGCCGAAACCATGCACACTGGCCCGCATCGGAAAATCTTTATCATTGCGGTCATCTGAGACTTTTTGTTGGATGGCTGGATCGCGATGTAAAGCGGACATTATGATGGCCGTTTCCATTCATTTTGGCATCATGATTCCACGGCGGCAGGAGGATTGCCCATGTCGTATCAATACTGGCTCGAGCCGAAGCACCTGAAACGCATACAACACTTGTTCCCAAAGCCAGTTGGGGTCGCCCGTGCAAATGAACGCAAAGCGTTGAGTGGTATCATCCATCTTACCGACGATCAGCGCAGCGACTTTAAAGGGACAGATGTGCTGTTGAAAAACCTGCCAAAGGCGGAAACGTGCATCGGTTACAAAGGCTAAGACTGCGATAATATTCGCAACAAATTAACGGATTAGGGAATAACGTCCTGCATCCCGTCAAAGAAAATACGCAAGAAACCGGTCGAATATTGCAAGATTCTTTAAAAGATCCGGCACAAAATTGAAAACCTCTTCGCCAACCTCAAGGGCTGGCGGCGCAACGCTGATACGAAAGGTGGGCTCACATATTCGGTTCAGCAATTTATGTCGTTGCAACCGTCGTCTTCTGGTTATGAGGCCTGACTCTAGCAGACTGACTCTAGCAGCCTGCACGCAGTGTTGTGTTCAAATGTGGAAACCCCATCTAGGGAACGAGCACGATAGCACTTTGCAAGGGTTCAGCAACGGTGACCGACACCGCAATAAAAGCCAAAGCCGCAGCTTGAATAATGCTAATGGTTTTCAAACGACTCACCTAATCATGTGTACAATCTAGACAATGGGGATCTGCACATCGTTTGTTAAGGGGACGCACTGGGTTCGTTTGCCAAACAGCGTACGTAAAAGTTAACTTTTTCCTTCAAACAAATTTTTTCTATTTTGTTTGAATTACCTAGAAGCAGGTTTATGGATTTCGCGGCATGCTGACGCAGCCCACATTATTTGATCAAAAACGGTAAGCCAGATGATAAAAAAACGGGCAAAATTGAATTTACCTAGACGTCGTGTGTAGAGCCGAATGGAGACGTAAACCTCCTTTTCAATCGCGACCATAAAGATCTTCAGGTTTATACCTTTTTGAGCTCCCGAAGCGCGGTCTTTACGACGATACACTGCTTTTTTTTGTAGAATCCAGAGCGGACGCGTTTGCTGGATTAGTTTGAATTTCATTTTGGGTAAATTATCTGGGGTCTGAAGAAAGCAATAACGAAGGGTGTAACAATAGATCACAACCTTATTACCACGGATTTTAGACATATCGAACGCTCAGATTTTAATAACCATTCGACAAATATTTCTGTTGTTGAGCGTTTGAAAACTGGGTTTGATTGATGAAAAAAACTGAAAAAAGCCTGATGTCATCGTTCTGAATATTCTTGAAAACAACATTATTAACAGTGGGTTATATGATTTTATGAAATGGAGAATCTTTGTGCTCTGTTCGATAAACAGACCATGATGCAGAGGCTGGATCGGTTAATACTTTGGAGACAGGAACCTGGTCGGAGCATTATTTTGTTGGTGGTCCTGTCTGGAAATACCGCAATTTCGAGTTGTGTTCACAAATCGTCTCGCAAAACCTTGATTGGCTATTTGAACGCTCTGTCTTTATCCCGTACTCATACATTCTGGGGATACACTTGAGTCATTATGCGCGCGTTATTGTGTAAAATTATTATTGCTTGGTTTGGGTTGGCCGGGTGGGGTCAGGCCCAGTCGCCAGTCGTGATCGAGCTTTTTACCTCGCAAGGGTGTGCGTCATGCCCGGCTGCAGATAATCTTTTGGCACAACTAGGGTTGCGCGATGATGTTATTCCCTTGGCCTTACATGTTGATTATTGGGATTATATTGGCTGGAAGGACACCTACGCACAGCATGCCTTTACCCGTCGGCAAAAAGCCTATGCACGTGTAAGTCAGCGAAATGTTATTTTTACACCCCAGATGATCGTAAACGGTACGAACGCAGGGGCCGGAAACCGTCCCTTGGAGATGGCAGAGATGTTGATTGCGGCCAAGTTTGAAGCACCCAAGGCAACGCTCCAGATTGCGCGGGACGCAGAGACCTTGACCGTCATGGCTGAGGCCCTCGTTGAATTGGGGGCAGCCGAAATTCATATTATTCGTTATATTCCCGAGCAAATACAAAAAATTACGCATGGTGAAAATGCCGGCCTTAACCAAAAATACACGCATATTGTCACCGATTGGGTAACACCGGGCGCATGGGACGGTGTTGGACAGTATCGACAAGATTTTGAGGTAACGGGCGACGCGCCTATTGTCGTTTTGCTTCAAGGGGAACGCTTTGGAGCAATTTTTGCGGCTGCACAACTAAAGTAGCCCACGCATTTTTCCAGATCCGCACAGGGTTTAATTGTCAATCCAGCGACGTATTTTTCTGACGTTCCGGTTTCCATCGACGGTGTATCCAGAACCATTGCTCAGGCTGCGCCTCGATCCGCGCCTCCAGACGTGTCGTGACCTCGCGCATCATGGCTTCAGGATCGTTATGCGCGACGGGCGTTTCAAAAACGACGTCAAAGTTTTGTCCATCCGACCGTCTGATCGCAAAAAAGGGTATCAGCAAAGCATTGGTGCGCAGAGCAATCTCAGCAGCAGACAGCATGGTCGGCGCAGGTTTTCCCAAAAAGGGCAGTGGGAGGCCTTTTGACGAATAGATGTCGAAAAGTAGGACTGCCATGCCTCCGTCGCGGATATGCCGCACAAGGCCTGCCGTGCCGCGACGCCCCTGTGCAAACACCGGCCCTGACATGCTGTGCATATTGGCTGCATAATGGCTGTTGAAATAGGGATTTCGCATTGGCCGGTAAAGTCCGCCAATTTGGTAGCCGCGAGCGACCAAAGCGGCTCTGGCAGCTTCAAAATTTCCATAATGGCCGGTTACTAGGACAACTGGTGTGCGATCGCGCTGCGCTGACTTTAGAGCGTCCACACCCGCTCCCTGAAGTGGTACCTGAGCCATACGTTGCTTTAGCCCATGCATGTCATAGTTCTCAATAATTGTCCGTCCCGCCTGATTTGCCACCGCTCTGGCAATGCGACGACGTTCCGCAGAGCTTAGATGTGGCCAGACATATAGCAGGTTGTCTTCAGCCCGTTTTTGATACCCCACAAATGGGGCGATTATGCGCGATACAGCCGCACCAAATAAAGTCAGCCGCACACGTAATGGCAACGCGAGCGCACATGTTATCATGGCTCGAACGACACGGTCAGAGATCCATTGACCGAACGTGCCACGAATGACGTCAGGCGGGTCGGAAAGCTTTGGCTGTTGTGGCACCGACCACCTCTTCGCTGTGTCCTTTGCAAAGTGATACGCCGCCACCGCGCCTGCTTGCAAGACCTGCACCGCGCAATCCATGATGCAATTCCTAAGACGTTGGGTCTTAATCGTCCTCTTCAACAACGCGCAGTTTGATTTCACCGGTTGCGATTAGATCACGGATTGCAGAAATAACAGTGCTTTGAGCTGCCTCAGTTTCTTTTCGACTGAGGGACGGTTGATCATTCATTTCATCGCGAAGCGTTTGTGCCATTCGTTTGGACATGTTGGATAGAATGAATTCAACAGATTTCTGTTCATCCCCGTCTGTGGCACCCGACATAGCTACAACGATATCAGCTTGGTCGACGTCACGGGCAAGCTTTGGGATGTCGAGAGGTTCCAGGCGTTCAGGAATATCTGCAAAAGTAAAGATTGCTTTGCGCACCGCTTCGGCAAACCCTGCGTCGGCTTCATCCAAGCCTGTCAAGACATCCTCGCGCGTATTGGTGGCGGAATAATTCAATATGGCGCCCACGCGTTCAACGGGGGTTGTGGCAAAAGCGCGTTCTGGTTCTTCATCCAATTGCGTGACAATCGAATGTCCGATGCGGGCGACTGCTTCGGGCGTGACATTTTCAGTCATGGAAACTGAAAATGTAATACGACGCGCACGTTCTCCGGGTAGTTTTCCAAGTAATGCCGCGGCCTTATCGACATTCAGTTTTGATATCAAAACCGCTGCAACCTCGATGCTTTCGGCCATTGCAATGGTACGCAGTTTATCGGCATCCAATGCTTCAATACGTTGCCAAGGGTCGGTGGATCTGGGTGCACCTGTTTCCCGTCTCAGTCGCCGAGCAAGAGAAGGGGAAATTTTCCCTTCCAACTGGTTCAGGGCCCCAGCAATACCACTGGGGAAACGCAAACCCACGCCGTCCAGTTCATTGGCGAATTCCTCAACCACATTGAGCAGCGTTTCGCGATCTACCATTTTAAGTGAACCAAGCTGCAATGCCAGTTGCTCTTGCACGGGGATCGGTAGTTTGTGCAGTGGAACATCCACGCCTTCGCGCAAGAGAAACTGAACAACAATGGCCGCTTTTGCTGGCCGGTTCAACGAACCGTCTGACGTCAGTACACCGGACACTGAGGGAAGGGACATTCTGTTCACCCTGACTACTTATTCGATCAGGGTTAAGCTCGCAGGGTTAAAATTGTCTCAATTATGGTTGATTGGGTAGGGTTATTCCTTAAACACGCGTGCGAAAATGGTATCGACATGTTTGGTGTGGTACCCGAGGTCAAATTTCTCAATGATTTCGTTGTGCGACAGGACGGCAGTCACATCTGGGTCGGACAGCAATTCTTCTTGAAAGTCGGCGCCTTGCTCCCAAACGCGCATCGCATTTCGTTGCACCAAGCGATACGATTCCTCGCGACTTACACCCGCTTGTGTTAACGCCAAAAGCACGCGTTGGCTCATAACCAAGCCACGAAATTTATTCATGTTTGCAAGCATGTTCTCTGGATATATGACGAGCTTTTCAATCACGCTGGCAAGACGGTTCAGGGCAAAATCCAGTGTTACCGTTGTGTCTGGTCCTATCATGCGTTCAACAGAACTGTGGCTGATATCGCGTTCATGCCAAAGGGTGACATTTTCCATGGCTGGAATGACAGCCATCCGTACCAGTCGTGCCAATCCAGTTAAATTTTCAGTTAGAACGGGATTACGCTTGTGAGGCATGGCGCTGGATCCTTTTTGTCCTTTGGAAAAAAACTCCTCAGCTTCCAGTACCTCTGTGCGCTGCATATGGCGAATTTCTGTCGCGATATTTTCAATGCTGGACGCAATGACACCGAGTGTTGCAAAAAACATTGCATGACGATCACGGGGAATGACCTGCGTGCTGATGGGCTCGGGGATCAGTCCCAATTGAGCGCATACATGCTCTTCAACGGCGGGATCAATATTTGCAAAAGTGCCGACTGCACCCGAAATTGCCCCGGTCGCTATTTCTGCGCGTGCCGCGCGCAACCGATCTCTGCCACGGTCCATTTCCGCGTAAAAGCGCGCAAAGGTTAAGCCCATCGTCGTGGGTTCGGCGTGTATGCCATGGCTGCGCCCGATACGAACGGTATCTTTGTGCTCTAACGCACGTGCTTTTAAGGCGGTCAATGTGCGGTCCATACCTGCCAGCAAAAGATCTGCTGCTCGCACCAGTTGCACGTTAAAGGTGGTGTCCAAAACATCCGAAGACGTCATGCCCTGATGCACAAATCGCGCCTCATCATTGCCGATTATTTCAGCAAGATGCGTCAAAAACGCTATGACGTCGTGTTTGGTAACGGCCTCGATCTCGTCGATGCGAGCGACATCAAAGGGCACCTCTTTTGCATTCCAAACCGCCTTGGCATTCTCGAGAGGGATGACACCCAGATCTGCTTGCGCATCACACGCATGTGCTTCGATTTCATACCAAATGCGGAACTTAGTCTCGGGGGACCAAATAGCGGTCATTTCTGGGCGGGCGTAACGGGGGATCATGGCGGTCATCCTTTGCGGCGGGTCGAGCGCGTGATAGACCGTGGTGTTGACTAAGGCAATGCGAGGTTGGTGTGGCAAAGACGCTGTTGGATTTTGAAGGGTGCTGGCTGCTTGAGCGGTCCATTTCTGATAATTTGTCCAAGACGTCTTCCCACTTCTCCGGGCGGGCGGAACTGACGCGCGATGCGTTGGGACTTAAGTATACAGAAAGAGGTGTTTTGATGGTCGGAGACATAAGGGTCCCGGCTGAACGCAAGTATTTTTGGCGTTGGACGGAAGGCGCGATAAGCGTTTTTTTTGAAGATGGACGGCCTTTTCATACCTTTGACCCAAGGGGCTATTGCACAGCCGAACACTGGTGCGACCCAGATCATTACAAAGTATTCTATGATCTTGATGATTGGCCAATGTGGCGAACTGTTTGGACTGTTGTTGGGCCACGCAAGAATTATGTTATGTCCAGTGGCTATTTCTGCCAAGGATTTGCAGAGCGTTAATAACGTATGTGCCCGTTTGGGACGTTCGTGAATTTTGTGTGCTGACGTGGTCCCTGCGCGAAGAGGTGACCCACGTGTGAGCATCGACAAAGACCTGCTGGACCGCCTGATGGAAGGCCGCTCGCTTGGTGATTTGTTTGGTAAGGCCGGCAACCTGTCGAAACTGATCAAGGCGCCGGCAGAACGCGTGCTGTGCACAGAGATAGCTTTCCATCTTGATGAAGAGCGGGTAGGGGCAGCGCCTGGAGGCCGGAACCAGCCCCCAATCGACGCAATTGTTGCAGCCAGAAGACGGTGATCACAAACAATGGCAAGGCGGTTCTGGACATCCCCCGTGGTCGGAACGACACCTTCGACCCGCTGCTGATCGCCAGCATATATGCTCGCGGCATAACGACCCGCGAGAACCACGGGTGGACCTGTCGCGGTTTGATGCCGCCCCTTTGATAGCATTTACTGCAGCAAAGGAGATGAAGGGAGCCATTTGCGCCATTGGTTCAAGCAC
>JAQXDR010000238.1 GCA_029251265.1 Pseudoprimorskyibacter sp.
CATTATACAAATGCAGACATAATTTCTGAAAATTTTAAAATTGGTTTGTGATAGCTGTTATATGACGGTAATTTCGAATTACCTGGGCGGTTTAGCTTTTAACTGGTGTCTGGTCTTGATCACCTAGTCTGACGTGTAAAAATGACCTAAAGTTGAAGTCAATGTCAATGCGTCATGGTCAAAGTTGTATTTTATTATTCTGCGTACACGTTTGAACATCACTCCTGTGAAGGTATCAACCGTATCTGTGCGCACCATGTCCCATGATGCTGAGGTCTTTGGGCTTGTTGGAATGAACAGACGGTGGAGAGACTTTGTGGTTGTTCAAGCTTTGTAGGGATGTTTTGGTTGACTGACCTTGCGGACTCAAATGAGGGCCCATCCATGACTACACTACCAGACTTTCGCCTTGAGACCCATTTTGCCAAATGGGAATTTAAAGCGCGCCATCATATGACTGCGTCGGATGCGGAAAGCCTTTCGTTGAAGGACTTGCGCGGCATGTCAGATCCTCGTGATGTGTTAGCATTTGATGACATGTGGCTTGGGTATACCGAAACCTGGGGGGCGCCCGATTTGCGCGCCGAGATTGCACAAACCTATAGTGCGCAACGCAGGGACTCGATTTTATGTTTTGCAGGTGCCAGTGAGGGCATTTACGCCGCAAATTCGGTACTGCTGGACCGCGATAGCCATGCGATTGCAATCACGCCCAATTATCAATCCCACGAGAGCCTGCCTAGTGCGATTTGCTCTGCTTCCGGTGTTCCACTGGATGAAAATGATGATTGGTCGTTGGATATTGATCGTGTGGCGGGTGCTATTCGTCCCAATACCAAGCTGCTAACGATCAATTTTCCGCATAATCCAACCGGTGCCGTTTTGGATGCAGATCGGTATCAGGCGCTAATAGAATTATGCAGGTTTCATGGGATCTGGATTTTGCACGATGAAATTTTTCGGGGGCTTGGTCCAACTGGCGCACCGATGCTTCCCTGTATTGCAGACATCTACGAACGCGGGCTATCGCTTGGTGTTATGTCCAAATCCTATGGATTGCCGGGTCTCCGCATCGGTTGGATCGCCTGTCAGGATCATAAGGTGTTAAGCCGCATGGAGCGATTGAAGCATTATTTGTCGATCTGCAATTCGGGACCTTCGGAACGCATTGCACTTATGGCATTACGGGTCAGAGATAAGATACTGGCGCGTAACAACGCTTTGATCGATGAAAATTTGCTGAAATGGGATTCCTTTTTCGCACGCCATCCGTCTTTATTTGATTGGCAACGTCCTCAGGCGTCTTGTACGGCGTATCCGCGTTACTTGGGAAGCGAAGGTGTTGAGGTGTTCACACAACGCCTGGTGGAGGAGGCTGGTGTTTTGTTGTTGCCAGCATCCATATACGCTTCGAATTTAGGGCCCACGCCTACCGACAGGTTCAGGCTAGGTTTTGGTAGAATGGGACTAGACGAAGGACTGGCAGCTTTAGATGCCCACATTATGCGAAACAGCGAGAACTGAAATAGGTATCAGACGAAAGGCCCTGATCAAAAATATAGGGGAAAGAGAGGTGCGTTCGATATCACGCCGTTTGAGGTCGCACTGTTTTCGAACGGGCGGGTAACATCACACAGTTTATCACTGTTGAAGCAAACTTCGACGCGCCAAAATTTTTCATGACGCGTCTAAGTCAAATTGTGAGATAGCAGAATACCAAAGCGTTGATGGGTGCCGACGCTTTTAGAACAGCGTCACGCGCTGACGAGGCTGTGCCGGAATTTCTTTTGAAACATCAGCGGCAACTATCTGTGTGCGTGCTGCACCGATATTGCAGAATAAAAATCGTGGGTCAGGCGAATGGCCCTGCGTGGGACCTGCTTTTTGTTGCTCAGTCTCGAACATGGTAACCTCGTCATGGATGAGTGGACTGGTTAACCATACTTGGGGACCAACGGTTGTGCGACTTAGCCAAAGGTTAATCTTAAAGTCATATGAACCCCGAAGATTTCAGGTGCGCCCCGGCACTAATCTTTGGGGTGGATATCATATACGAAAGTATGGACCCCAAGGCGGGCCGGGTGTCAATCTTCCAAAAGTCCTTCTAGGTATCGACCATATTCGTTTTTACCAAACAGTGTGGCTCTGGCGAGCAGCTGTTTTGCAGTCACCCATTTCTGGGCATAAGCAATCTCATCGGGGCTACCAATTTGAAGCCCTTGCCGTTCTGACAATGTGCGAACTAGGTTGCCCGCCTCTAGCAGACTGGCATGGGTCCCCGTATCTAACCACGCGTAGCCCCGCCCCATTGTCTCGACACGCAATTCACCATCCGCAAGATAGCTTTCCAGAACTGCAGTGATTTCCAATTCACCCCGTTCAGATTTCTGAACACGCGCAGCACGCGCTGGCGCAGTTCCATCCAGAAAGTACAAGCCCGTGACGGCGTAGTTTGACGGTGCGACATTGGGTTTTTCTACAATCCCACGCACAGTGCCGTCCGGAGCGAAATCCACAACACCATAGCGTTCCGGGTCGGCAACGCGATAGCCGAAAACCGTGCCGCCTTCCTCTGGAGCAGCCGCCATAAGATCAGGCAAACCGTGTCCGAAAAAGATATTATCGCCCAAGACCATTGCGCTGGATGCACCATCCAGAAAATCCTCTGCCAGCAAATAAGCTTGGGCCAGTCCCTCGGGTTTTGCCTGAGTGATATAGTCTAAGCGCAGACCCCACTGTTGCCCATCGCCCATTAACCGCTGGAACTGTTCTTGATCTTGTGGTGTCGTGATGACGGCTATATCACGTATTCCGGCCAGCATCAGAGCGGATAGCGGGTAGTAGATCATGGGTTTGTCGTAGATTGGTAAAAGCTGCTTGGATACGCCCATTGTAATTGGGTAAAGTCTGGTCCCCGAGCCACCCGCAAGAATAATACCTTTTCGTGCTGATGGGATCATGAGATGGCTCCGAGCTCTTTGAGGGTGGTGCGAAGATCGGCATGCCAATCTGGTGGCATTATGCCGAAATCATCTGTCAATGTCGTGCAGTCCAGAACTGAATTGGCGGGTCGTGCGGCTGGAGTAGGGTACTGATCTGATGTGATGTCTATAACCTGATTGTTCAGATCTGCGTCAGAAAATATTGCCCGCGCGAAATCTGACCAAGTCGTGGCGGGCGTGCCGGTCAGATGATATGTGCCCCCGTCAGCGCCGTCTTGCAAAATATCGGATAGCTGCAACAGCGCCTGTGCCAGCGACCGTGCCGACGTTGGCCCGCCATGCTGATCGGATACCACGCGTAAAACCGGATGATTTTCAGCAAGTCTCAGCATCGTTTTTACAAAATTTGACCCATGCGCAGAGAAAACCCAAGCCGTTCGAAGAATGATGTGCTTTGCGCCACTGTTCCGGATGGCCAATTCCCCTGCCAGCTTGCTGCGACCATATGCATTGATCGGTTTGGTTGCTGCTGAGGGTGTCCATGCCTGCTTGCCAGATCCGGCAAACACGTAATCTGTGGACAGATGCAGCAAGGGGATATTGCGCTGAGCGCAGGCTTGGGCCATCGCAGCTGGAGCGCTCCCGTTGATTTTCGTGGCAAGGGCTTCTTCGTCTTCAGCGCGGTCCACGGCTGTGTAGGCTGCTGCATTGATCACAACTGACGGGGCATTGGCATGAATAGCTGCCGCACAGCTTTCGGGTTCGGATAAATCTGCTGCGGAACGATCCAGCGACACGACCGGCGCAAGACGTTGCAGCTCTTGTGCCACCTGTCCTGTCCGACCAAACACCAAAATTCGGCTCATGTCCCGTGTCCCAGACGTGTCCCAACGCCGTCACGCGCCTGAAGGGCTTGCCACCAGGATGTATTGTCCAGATACCACCGCACAGTCCGTTGAAGCCCATCATCCAATGTAACACTGGGGTGCCAGCCCAGTTCATCGCGGATGCGGGTCGCATCTATCGCGTATCTCAGGTCATGGCCGGGCCGGTCAGTAACGTATGCTATCAATCTGTTATGGGGTGCCTGGGCCGGACGCAGATTATCAAGGATCGTACAAATTTTCTGGACAATTTCGATGTTTGTCGCCTCGGCATTTCCACCAATGTTGTAACTGCGTCCAACTGCGCCGTTTTCAACGACGGTCAAAAGCGCGGTGGCGTGGTCCTCGACGAACAGCCAATCGCGCACGTTTTCGCCTTTGCCGTAGACCGGGATGTCCCGACCAGCAAGAGCGTTCAGGATCACGACGGGGATCAGTTTTTCAGGAAAGTGAAACGGCCCATAATTATTTGAGCAATTGGACAAAACCACCGGCAGGCCGTAGGTTTCATGCCACGCGCGAACCAAATGGTCGCTGGATGCTTTGCTTGCCGAATAGGGGCTGCGCGGGTCATAGGCCGTGGTCTCGGTAAATTTCACCGCGGGATCCATTGGCAGGCTGCCAAAGACTTCATCGGTCGATATATGATGAAAGCGAAACGACCTGGGGCGTCCCGCTTTTTCCCAATAGTGGCGTGCTGCCTGCAGCAGTTTCAGGGTGCCAATCACGTTTGTGTCTATAAAAATATCGGGTCCATCAATTGATCGGTCCACGTGACTTTCCGCGGCCAGGTGCATGACGGCATCGGGAGCATGCTGTTCAAAGATCCGTGTCAAAGCGGCGCTGTCGCGAATATCGGCATGTTCAAAGTGATAGCGCGGATCATCGGTTATAGAAGTAAGGTTGTCGAGGCATGCCGCATAGGTCAGTGAATCAAGGTTAACCACCTCATGTCCCTGCGCTATGGCTTGCCGCACGACAGCGGAACCGATAAATCCTGCACCTCCTGTCACAAGCAGCTTCATGTGATGCTCCATTCGAAGGGGCTTTCAAGTTGCGCCAAGGTCGGGGCACGGGCATCTTTGTCCGACAAAACCGGGTTTTGCGATATGGGCCAAGAGATACCTACGCTGTCCCATGCAACAGAGCCTTCGCAATCCGGTGCATAGAACCCACTGCATTTGTAAATGACTTCTGTATCGGGTTCGAGCGTCACGAACCCGTGCGCAAATCCTTCTGGTACCAGCATTTGACTGCCATTTTCTGCTGACAATTCGGTTCCGTACCATTGTCCGTAAGTGGGTGACCCGCGGCGGATGTCCACTGCCACATCCCAAAGCGCCCCCCGCCCACATCGCACGAGCTTGTCTTGGGCATTTGGCGGCGATTGAAAATGTAGACCTCTGAGCGTGCCAGTCACTGCAGATACAGAATGATTGTCCTGCACCCATTCATGAGCGAAGCCCAGGTCAGCCATTTTGCGCGCGGACCATGTTTCTGCAAAAAAGCCGCGATCGTCCCCGTATCGCTGCGGCGTGAGCACGCAAAGTCCCTGCATGGGGGTCTTGATCAGTTGCATTGTCGCTCCTCAAAGGGTGTTATTGCCTCAGACAATGAGCATGGACGCCTTTTTGCTGCAACTCGATTAAAGGAAAGTTTAGAGCGCCAAACGGTCTATCGCCGACGCAGACGTATAATTACGTCGACTGACGCGATTTCAGCCCCGTCCGGAGGGTCAGGCAGCCGCAAGATTTTCAGATCCTCGGCCGGTGCATCTGTCAACTGCGCGTCGTCTTCCCAATAGAAATGTGGATGGTCCTTGGTGTTGGTATCAAAATAGCTTTTTGACCCGTCAACAGTGATTTCCTGCATCAATCCAGCGTCGCAAAACGCACGCAAAGTGTTGTACACAGTCGCTAACGACACGGCGTCGGCTGTTGTGCGTGCAGCGGCGTAAAGACTTTCTGCGGTCACATGCCTATTCTGTCCGTCGCCTATCAAAAGCTCGGCCAAAGTCACGCGCTGTCGCGTTGGGCGAACAGATCCAGCATCGAGCCATTTTGCAGCGCGGACCCGAGAAGGTAATGTGTGTGTGTGAGCATCCATAATGTACCCTTATAAAGAGGAACGGTTCCAAAATTCAAATACAAATGCGTCGCATGGTTTCGAGGGTTGCTCAAAAACTGGTATTTGGGTGGGCTTGCGCGGGCCTGCCACTGGATGATAAAGCCTCGCGGGACGATAAATATAGCTCACAACGGGCGTTTATAACAGGACACATTCCCCATGGCAGACTTCCCTAACAGCTTTACCAAAGAAGATCTTTTGGCGTGCGCACGAGGGGAATTGTTCGGACCGGGCAATGCGCAGCTTCCTGCACCGCCCATGCTTATGATGGACCGGGTTACAGAAATCTCGGGAGATGCAGGGCCGAATGGCAAAGGTCATGTGGTTGCTGAATTCGATATCACGCCGGATCTTTGGTTCTTTGATTGCCATTTTCCGGGAAACCCGATCATGCCGGGATGTCTGGGGCTCGATGGTCTTTGGCAATTGACTGGCTTCAACCTTGGATGGCGTGGATGGCAGGGGCGCGGGTATGCCCTTGGCGTCGGAGAGGTCAAGCTGACGGGGATGGTGCGTCCAGATCGCAAAAAACTGACCTACTTTGTGGATTTCACCAAAGCCATCCAAACACGTCGTCTTACCATGGGCGTCGCAGATGGCCGTGTCGAGGCGGATGGTGAGGTGATTTATCTGGTTAAAGACATGAAGGTCGCTCTGTCCGAAAGCTGACGGCGCGCAAGGCCTGATTGCCCGGCGCAGCCGCAACGTGCCTGACCACCTACTGGACAGGCGTGGTTCTAGACGGCTGCGCTTGCCGGTTTGGTATCTTTTCCGCTGTTTGGCATATGTTGACGCAGAATTTTTTGCAGACCTCAATGCGATGATATGACCCCTTATTGGTTGCAGATCGGCGAAACAAAGACACGTTACGTTCGAACCCCCTGACCCGCCTTGCGTCCGACCCGTCGCATAGCATACATACCGTACTAACCAAATGAAGGAGGCCGCATGCGCCGCGTCGTCGTTACAGGCTTGGGGATTGTCTCCAGCATCGGGAATAACACGGACGAGGTAACGGCCTCGCTCAAGGCTGGACGCTCTGGCATCACCGCGAACAGTGCTATGGCTGAACATGGATTTCGCAGCCAAGTGGCAGGGGCTGTTGATCTTGATATTACCCAGCATGTGGATAAACGCACCCTGCGCTTTATGGGGCCGGGGTCGGCATATGCCTATATTGCCATGCAACAGGCCATCGCGGATGCAGGCTTGACCGAGGCAGAGGTGGTCAACCCGATGACAGGTCTGATTGCAGGATCCGGCGGGCCATCTACCAGCGCCATGCTGATAGCCCACCAAACGGTTGCCAAAACTGGCGCGACCAAGCGTATCGGACCCTTCGCTGTTCCTAAATGCATGTCGTCAACCGTCAGCGCCAATCTTGCGACGGCCAACCAGATCAAGGGTATGAATTTTTCGATCACCTCGGCGTGTTCCACGTCCTTGCATTGCATTGGCATGGCGGCACAGCAGGTTGCTCTTGGCACGCAGGATATCATGTTTGCTGGCGGCGGAGAGGAGCTTGACTGGACGCTGTCATGTTTGTTCGACGCAATGGGTGCGATGTCATCGAAATATAATGACACACCACATCGGGCCAGTCGGGCATTTGACGCTGGCCGCGATGGATTTGTGATTTCGGGTGGCGGGGCCATGGTGGTCTTGGAACCGCTTGAACGGGCGCTGGCGCGAGGCGCAACAATTTATGCAGAAGTCACGGGTTTTATGGCGACCTCGGATGGTGCAGATATGGTTGCGCCCTCGGGCGAAGGCGGCGAGCGCGCCATGCGCGGCGCACTTGCGATGCTGCCCGAAGGCCGGTCTGTCAGCTACATCAACGCTCACGGGACCTCGACACCTGTAGGTGATGTCGGAGAAATTGAAGCCGTTCGCCGTGTCTTTGGCCAGGGAAGCACGCCACCAGTCAGTTCGACAAAATCTATGACAGGCCACAGCCAAGGTGCTACCGGTGCGCAAGAAGCGATCTACTGTATGCTAATGCTGCGGGATGATTTCATCGCGCCATCCATCAACGTAGAGACGCTTGATCCAGCGTTGGATCCGACCGAAATAGCGATAAACCGGGTTGATAATGCGGGTCTGGACACGGTGATGACGAACTCTTTCGGGTTTGGCGGAACGAATGGCTCTATGCTGATGAGCAGATATAAAGGGTGACACAATGACAGGTGCACTGGCTGGGAAACGCGGGTTGGTCATGGGGGTGGCCAATAAACGGTCCATCGCGTGGGGAATAGCACAGGCTTTGTACGACGCGGGGGCAGAACTGGCATTTACCTATCAGGGGGATGCTTTTGGTCAACGGTTGGCGCCGCTGGCAGCCAGTGTTGGGTCCGACTTCATGGTGGACGTCGATGTGACTGACGATGCATCGCTTGATGCGGCTTTCGACGCTCTTGGAGCTCGGTGGCCGACCATCGACTTTGTCGTACATGCCATTGCATTTTCGGATAAATCCGAATTGGCGGGACGCTTTTTGAACACCAGTCGGTCGAACTTCAAAAACTCGATGGACATCTCGGTTTTTAGTTTTGTCGATATAGCACGCCGCGCCCATCCGCTGATGGTTGAAAATGGTGGGACGATGCTGACCCTGACTTACATGGGGTCAAATCGAGTGACGCCCAATTATAATGTTATGGGCGTGGCCAAGGCGGCGCTTGAATCCGCTGTTCGCTACCTTGCGTCGGATTTGGGAGGAGACGGCATTCGCGTAAATGCAATCTCGCCCGGACCCATGAAAACTCTGGCAGGATCGGCGATTGGCGGGGCGCGCCGCACCTATCGTCATACTGAAATGAATGCGCCTTTACGCTCTAACGCGTCGCTTGATGCGGTGGGGGGCACAGCTGCCTATCTGATATCTGATGCCGGGGCTTGCACAACGGGCGAAGTCTTGCGTGTTGACGGTGGCTATCATGTTCTTGGGATGCCACGTCTTGAAAATATGGGCGGATCGTCAGATAGCTCTCATTAAACAAACGCTCCGCAGGCTGTACCGTGACTGACGCAGCCGTTAGAACCATTGTCCCGCCTCCATAAGACCCAAGTCCATCAGCTGTTGGGCCTGTCCTGACCATGCGACAGAACCCTCCCATTGGATGTCAAATACTTCCGATGATGCTTCAGGGTGACACTTTAGTGCGCGCACGGTTCGCCGGCTTAGCACCGCGCATGTTAAATTGGCGTGCCAGAGACAGGCCCGGGTGTTCCTTTCGGGATCGGATAAAGTTCCGTCTGCATCAATTGAAAGTCCGCGACTGCCTTGGATAAGAGGAATGCGGTTAATGTGACGCCGCTCAAGTGGTACATGCGGGGCAAACCTGCGTCGTAATCCCCCATATATTCTAGGGGCCCTTGGAATGGTCTCCCGGGCGAAATAACCGGTGGCATCAATCGCTTCGGTACCGTTGAAGTCATAAAGATCCACAACGACGCCGGCCATTGCCTTTCGGCGCTCTTCAGCATGAAAAGCCAACAAATCGCGCACGTCGCGTGTATTCGCAAATGGAAACCACAGGTATTCGCCCTGATATCCCCAATAAATCCAGACGCCTCTTGCGGCTGATAAGAGGGGCGACAAGACACGTTTCAGTGCGTCGGGCGCACGTACCGGTGCGCGCAACTGCCAGATCGGTCCGTCAGGCACGTTGACCCAATCCGTTACAGCCAGCACCACACGCTGAAAGCCAAGGTTTAGGTGGTGCTCAATACAGTCTTCGAGATCTACAGGTTCTTCCACCAGAATAATGGCCAGAGGTCCGAATGCGGACAGTGATCCGGTTTGGCTGATCATATCATCTACGCTGGTATATCGCATGTAGGATGGTTAACGCACGTGTGGTAAACAGCGCCCTAACGCCCCATGGACACTGCCCCCTGTTCCGCGCTATCGAACCGGTTATCACCCCTTCCAAACGGAGCCCCCATGACCAGCCCGAAAAAGCTCTATATCAAGACCTATGGTTGCCAGATGAACGTCTATGACAGTGAGCGCATGGCCGAACTGATGGGCGAGCAGGGCTATGAGGCAACGCAAACGCCCGATGATGCTGACATGATCTTGCTGAATACGTGTCATATTCGTGAAAAAGCAGCTGAAAAAGTCTATTCCGAATTGGGACGCTACAAGGGCTTGAAAGCGGCCAAGCCGGGTCTGAAAATTGGGGTCACTGGGTGCGTTGCACAGGCAGAAGGTCAAGAGATCATGCGCCGCCAGCCGATGGTGGATCTGGTGGTTGGACCACAAAGCTATCATCGGCTGCCTGAGTTGGAAAAGGCCGGCGCGCAGGCTGTGGATACCGATTTTCCGACCGAGATGAAGTTCGACCACATGTCAAAGCGGCCCAAGGCGCGTCGTGGACCGACAGCCTTTTTGACAGTTCAGGAAGGGTGTGACAAATTTTGTGCCTTTTGTGTTGTGCCATACACCCGTGGCGCCGAGGTTAGTCGTCCTGCGGCCCGCATTCTGGACGAGGCGCGCGATCTGGTGGAGCGTGGCGTGCGCGAGATCACGCTTTTGGGGCAGAATGTAAATGCCTATCACGGTGCGGCTGATAGCGGCGACTGGAGCCTCGCGCGGTTGATCCGTGAATTGGCAGAGATTGAGGATCTGGCTAGGATTAGATTCACCACCAGCCATCCAAATGACATGACAGACGATTTGATAGCCGCCCATGGTGATTGTGACAAACTGATGCCCTACCTGCATTTACCTGTGCAAGCTGGATCAGACCGGATCCTGAAGCGTATGAACCGTGGACATACAGCGGCGCAATACATTGACATTATCGACCGCCTGCGATCGACGCGGCCCGACATGCATGTATCAGGCGATTTTATAGTGGGTTTTCCCGAAGAGACAGAGGCTGATTTTCAAGACACATTGGCGTTGATTGAACGGGTCAAATACGGCTCGGCGTTTAGTTTCAAATACTCCTCTCGTCCAGGCACCCCTGCGGCGGAACGTGACGAAGTTCCCGAGGATGAAAAAAACGACCGCTTGCAACGGCTTCAGGCACTTTTGACGCAACAACAGCGCGCGTTACAAAACGATATGGTTGGTCGAGAGGTCTCGGTCCTATTTGAAAAAATCGGTCGTATGCCGGGCCAAATGGTCGGAAAATCCGAACATTTGCACGCAGTGCATGTGATGACGGATGGGGTGAAGCCGGGGGACGTTCGGCGCGTTCAGATTGTCGAAAGCCAGTCAAATTCGCTGCGGGGCGCCTTGGTGTAGTTGCTATATCCTGTGTGCTGTCGTCCATGTCGGGCAAAGTTTTGCGATCTTGTTCCAAGAATCCTTGAAACCCGTGCACTTGGCTGGCACGCTTGCTTTACCTGAGCAAAGGAGGGCTGCGTGGACACGGCGACTGCGAACGAGATTAGTATAGAATTTCCTGACAACAGACTGCTGGTCGACCTGTGCGGGGAATATGATCGCAACCTAACCGAAATAGAAACTCGGTTGGGTGTACAGATCCTCAGGCGAGGAAATAACCTTGCGATCTTTGGTGAGCCCGGTCTTTTAACCGAAGCGCAGGACGTGTTGCAGGCGCTCTACAGTCGTCTTGAACAGGGTCGCAGCGTCGAAGGCGGGGACATTGACCGCGAGTTCCGGACTTCTGATGCGACGCACGACGCGCAGCTTGAAATGTTCAACGCGACCAAAGTGGAAATCAAAACGCGTAAAAAGCTGGTTGAACCGCGCACGGACGCGCAGAAAAAATATGTTCAGTCATTATACAACAACGAGCTGGCTTTCGGCATCGGGCCTGCGGGCACTGGGAAAACCTACCTCGCCGTTGCGGTTGGCGTGAACATGTTGGTCAATGGTGCGGTGGATAAGATTATCCTGTCGCGCCCTGCAGTCGAGGCGGGTGAAAAACTGGGCTATCTTCCCGGCGATATGAAGGAAAAAGTTGACCCCTATATGCAGCCTTTGTACGATGCGTTGGACGACTTTTTACCGGGCAAACAGCTGGCGCGCATGATCGAGGAAAAGACCGTTGAAATTGCGCCTTTGGCGTTCATGAGAGGTCGTACGCTGGCAAACGCCTTTGTTGTACTGGACGAGGCGCAAAACGCGACATCGATGCAGATGAAAATGTTTCTGACCCGTCTGGGCGAGGGGTCTCGGATGGTGGTGACGGGCGATCGGACACAGGTCGATCTTCCGCGCGGGGTAGCCTCGGGATTGGCCGATGCAGAACGTTTGTTGAGCGACGTCCCAAAGATTAGCTTTAATTACTTTACAGCTAAAGATGTTGTCCGCCATCCGCTGGTTGCGGCGATCATCGAAGCCTATGAGAAAGACACAGAAGCAGGCTAGCCAGTTTGCTTTGCCTATGCTTTCAGGTAATGTGATGTCTTCCTGCAGGCGCTTCCTTGTCCCATCTGAGGTACTTGAAATGTGTGATATACCTTCCCCGGATAAGGGGCTCGCTATGGTCATTCCAGTGGTGGCAGGATAATTGGCCAACATGGATGTGGATGTTGTTATCGAAGATGCGCGGTGGCAACAGCACGAGCTGGAGCGTCTGTGCCAAAATGCTGTCGCGGCTACAATGGATCATCTTGGTCTTGCGCAGGCAGAGCTGTGCGTCATGGGGTGTGATGATACGCGTATAGCGGAGCTGAATGCAGAATTCAGGGGTAAGCCGCGTGCGACCAATGTGTTAAGTTGGCCATCCCAAGTACGTACCGCCCGACAAGCCGGAGACACGCCGCGTCTTCCTGTAGATCCTGAACTGGGCGATATTGCTATATCGTACGAGACGTGCCGCGCCGAAGCCGATGGTGCAAATGTGCCATTTTCAGACCATGTAACGCATCTGATCGTACACGGAATGTTACATCTTTTGGGATATGACCACGAAAATGACCCGGATGCGTCACTAATGGAAAGAATTGAGACGGAAACCCTTGGCAAACTGGGTATTTCCGACCCATATTCAAATGAGCGTCGAATGGCGGCGCCGGATATTGATTGAAAGAGACTATGGGCGACCAAGACGGCTCTTCTATGGCAGCGCAAAGCGCGCAGCCATATGTGCAGAAGAAACGCGGTTTGATCCGCAGACTGTTTTCCCGAACACCGGACACTTCGCCGGTTGATTTGCCCAAACCTACGGTTTCGGCCCCCGCTCGGTTGGGATTAATTAACCTGCGCCGCATGCGGGTGCAGGATGTTGCCATTCCCAAGGTCGAGATAATCGCTGTTCCGGATACAACCACCCGTGAGGAACTTGTCCGCGTCTTTGCAGAAAGCGCTCTGACGAGGATTCCGGTGTACGACGGCACTTTGGACCAGCCCTTGGGGATGGTTCACCTTAAGGATTTTGCGCTGTCTCACGGTTTTGAAGGCGATGCAGATGGGTTTGACCTGATTGCGATGCTGCGGCCTTTGTTGTTCGTGCCACCCTCTATGCCGATTGGCGTTCTGTTGACAAAGATGCAGGCCGAGAGACGGCATATGGCCTTGGTGATTGACGAATATGGCGGCGTGGACGGATTGGTCACAATCGAGGATCTTATCGAGCAGGTCATCGGCGAGATTGAAGACGAACATGACCAAGAGGATGCCGACAGCTGGGTGCGTGAACGGTCTGGATGCTATTTGGCGCTTGCTCGGACACCTCTGGTTGATTTCGGCGCCGAGCTGGGAATAGATCTGACAGATCACGAAGACATCGATGCCGAAGAAATTGATAGCCTTGGCGGGCTGGTCTTTATGTTGGCAGGTCGTGTGCCTGCACGCGGCGAGGTCGTACCGCATCCCTCGGGTTATGTCTTTGAAGTGCTTGAAGCAGACCCGCGTCGCGTTAAGCGTTTGAGGGTCCGCAGATCAGGACAAACGGCAGCTGGCAGCGGCAGTGTTGGACACGCAGTGCCGTCTTCGGGCGCCTCCTCTAAAGAGGCCTCTGCTCCTCAAAAGGCGGTTGCCGGCGAATGATCTGATGCGCAAAGAGTGACACCTTGAATAAAATAGTGGCGACAATCAGACGCCTGCCATTGTCCGTTGCATTGGCTGCCGGCTTGGTTTTTGCGTTGGGACAGCCACCGTTTGAGTTGTGGTGGCTTGCTTTGCCAGCTTTGATTTGTCCGTTTGTCTTGATGCAGGATTTGTCAGGTTCGAGGCAGAGTTTCTGGCTGGGATGGTGTTTTGGATTTGGTTATTTTTTCCTGTCACTTTTCTGGATTACGGAACCGTTTTTAGTTGATGCAGCGCGTCATGGTTGGATGGCACCGTTTGCCGCGTTTTTTATGGCGGGGGGACTTGCGCTGTTCTGGGGAGGCGCGTTTGCGCTGGCGACGACAATGCGCGTTGGGTCTCTTGGTCTGATCGCATTATGGACGCTTGCAGAAGTCTTGCGCAGCTTGGTTTTCACCGGTTTTCCATGGGGATTGATAGGCTATAGCCTGGCACCATTACCCCTTGTGCAGTGGGCGGCTATTGTGGGTTCTTTCGGTTTGACAGCGATGGCCCTGGCCTTGGCTGCGCTTGCGTCAAGATCCCGTCTGGGGGTGCTGTCTGCACTGTTGATCGCGGCGGGTCTTTGGGTGGGTGGCGTGATCATCCAACCCAAGGCGCAGGACCTGACAGGGCGCCCTGTCGTGCGCGTGGTGCAGCCAAATATACCACAAGATAAAAAGTGGGATCCGGAATACCGTCGTCTTTTTTTTGACCGTCTGCTTGCGCTCAGTGCGGCCGAGCCTGCCCCTGATGTGACGTTATGGCCGGAAACGGCGTTAACTGTGTTACTGCATCAAGCTGACCCTTTTCTGGAAGCGATGTCTGCGGTCAGTCCCGGCGGCGATCTGATCTTTGGCGTACAGCGTCTTGTGGATGGCCAGTTCTATAATTCCGCCGTCCAAATGGACGCCGAGGGACATTTGACTGCATCATATGACAAACACCATCTTGTCCCTTTCGGAGAGTACATGCCGCTTAGCGGTCTGTTTGATCAATTGGGTATCAGTGGTTTGGTGGGTTTTCCGGCTGGATTTTCTGCCGGGGTTGGTCCGCAGGTGATCAAGACTGCCGCCGGCATTGCATTACCACTTATTTGTTACGAAGCTGTCTTTGCACGGGATTTGCGCGGGACCGTGCGACCAGATTATGTGGTCCACCTGACAAATGACGGCTGGTTCGGAACGGGTGGAGGCCCTGCCCAACATTTGATGCAAGCGCGGTTGCGGGCAATCGAATTCGGCCTTCCGGTCGTTCGCTCCGCCAACACCGGCATATCGGCGATGATTGATCCCGCAGGACGCATTCTTGACCATCTTCCAATAGCGGCCGAGGGATATCTGGACGCCGCGTTGCCTCGTGCCGTTTCACCTACGTTCTATGCCCGTGTTGCAGATTGGCCGGTTATCATTTTTTGTTTGATGGCGCTTGGTCTGGCAGGAATACGGCGTCGTTCGGCACGCTAGCATAACGGCTTGATCGGTTCACAGGGATGTCCGCTCAGCCTGGGTTTTGCTGACCATGCCTTATGGGGCGATTGCAGTCGACACAGGTATGGCTGACGGCTGCCATCCCTGCATTGTACCGCATGACAAACCCCGCTAAACCAACCGCATGACTGACCATACCCACCCATCCGGCGCGCCCTGGCGAAATTTCTATGGACGTTTCAAAGGTAAAGGCCTGCGCAAGGCGCAGGAAAATGCCTTGCAAAAAGATTTGGATGCATTGTCTCCAGGGGCTGTGTCATGGGAGGATAACCCAGACCGTGTGCCATTGGATTTAGAACAGCTCTGCCGGGGTCGCGCGCTTTGGCTCGAGGTCGGCTTTGGAGGCGGTGAACATCTGGTTCATCAGGCGCAAGCCAACCCGGATGTGCATATTATCGGGTGTGAACCCTACATCAATGGCGTCGCGATGTTGTTGCGCAAAATCCAGGCGGCGGACATATCCAACCTGTCGGTCTATCCCGGTGACGCACGTCACCTCTTTGATGTATTGCCAGACCAAAGTGTGGATCGGGCCTTTCTACTATATCCCGACCCATGGCCAAAGAAACGCCATCACAGACGTCGGTTTGTCACGGCTGATCATTTGCGCCCCTTGTACAAAAGGATGGCACCGGGCTCAATTTTCAGGGTGGCCACGGATATTCCCGATTACGTGCGCCAGACCCTGATCGAAGCATCCCAGGCAGGGTTTCATTGGACCGCAACCTGTCCCAATGATTGGCGTCAGCCATGGGATGACTGGATCTCGACCCGGTATGAACAAAAAGCGTTGCGCGAGGACAGGGTGCCGCACTATCTGACCTTTCGGCGTGGCGAATGAAATCGCGCTGGACCCCTTGCAGGCTTCGCGTTACTTCACAACTCGCCTGATTAGCCAAAGGATCTTGCCCATGTCATCGCACGGCACGCCCATTCCCATGACGTCGCGGGCCAACGGGCCCTTGACCGGTACAGCAAACGTGCCCGGTGACAAATCGATTTCTCATCGCTCATTGATCTTGGGGGCGCTGTGTGTTGGCCGTACCGAAGTCACGGGATTGCTCGAAGGGCAAGACGTTTTGGACACAGCCAAGGCCATGCAGGCCTTTGGTGCAGAAGTCACGCAGCATGCCCCGGGGCATTGGACCATTGATGGTGTTGGCGTGGGCGGTTTCGCTGAACCGGATCAGGTGATTGATTGCGGAAATTCCGGCACAGGTGTGCGTCTGATTATGGGATGCATGGCGACTTCGCCAATCTCGGCGACGTTTACCGGCGATGCCAGCCTGAATAAACGGCCGATGGCTCGGGTAACCGATCCGCTTGCCTTGTTCGGGGCGCAGGCTGTGGGCCGTTCACAAGGACGGTTGCCGATGACCATTGTGGGGGCGGCAAACCCGGTGCCAGTGCGCTACGCCACGCCAGTGCCATCGGCACAGGTGAAGTCTGCCGTGCTGCTGGCAGGCCTCAATGCACCCGGCGATACGGTGGTCATCGAACGCGAAGCAACCCGTGATCATTCCGAGCGGATGCTGGCAGGGTTCGGGGCACAGATTACGACTCAAGACACACCTGAAGGGCACGTTATAACGCTCACCGGTCAGCCAGAGTTGCAGGCCCAGTCGATTGTCGTCCCGCGCGATCCATCCTCTGCTGCGTTTCCGGTATGTGCTGCATTGATCACCCCGGGGTCAGATGTTCTTGTTCCCAACATCGGGCTCAACCCAACGCGCGCGGGCCTGTATACGACGCTGCGTGAAATGGGGGCAGACCTTGTCTATGAAAACCTTCGAGAGGAGGGCGGCGAGCCCGTTGCGGATCTGCGCGCGCGGTTTTCTCCGGATTTGAAAGGGATTGAGGTCGACCCCGCCCGTGCAGCCAGCATGATTGACGAATATCCCGTGCTGTCTGTTGTGGCCAGTTTTGCAGAGGGCAAAACGTATATGCCTGGGGTCAAGGAACTGCGCGTCAAGGAAAGCGACCGGATTGATGCTATGGCCAAGGGGCTTCGGTTGAATGGCGTGGACGTTGATGAAGGCGAGGATTGGTGGACGGTGCACGGCTTAGGCCATGGCAATGTTCCCGGTGGCGCGACGGTTGTGACCGAATTGGATCACCGCATCGCCATGTCCTTTATGGTTATGGGCTTTGCTTCTAATGCCCCGGTCAGTCTTGATGATGGGCAGCCTATCGCCACCTCTTTTCCAATATTTGAGCCCCTGATGGCGGCCTTGGGTGCGCAGATCGACCGGAGCGATACATGACCGCATGCCTGTCCAAGATTGCAACACGCGGCAATCAGGTATCACCCCAATGCCGGGCCGTTTCATGAGCTTTACAATTGCGATTGATGGTCCTGCAGCTGCCGGCAAAGGAACAATCAGTCGCGCCTTGGCAAAACATTTTGGATTTGCCCATCTGGATACTGGGTTGTTATATCGCGCTGTCGCCTCAAAGGTGCTTGAAGGGCAGGATCCACATTGTGCTGCGCAGGAGTTGACGCCAGCTGACATTGTCCGGGACACCTTGCGAACGGCTGAGGTCGGGGCAGCAGCATCCAAAGTGGCCGTACTGCCGGAAGTTCGTGCAGCATTGATCGCGTTCCAGCGGTCTTTCGCGTTGCGAACGGGGGGGGCTGTTCTTGATGGACGGGATATAGGCACGGTCATCTGCCCGGATGCGCAGGCCAAGCTTTACGTGACTGCTGCGCCGCAGGTCCGTGCAAAACGTCGTCTGTCAGAGCTTTTGGCCACCGGCGCAAAGACGGATTTTGAAACAGTTCTGTCTGATGTGCTGGCCCGTGATGAGCGTGATATGAACCGCGCGCAGGCGCCCCTGGTGGCAGCCTCTGATGCGGTGACGCTGGATACATCACAATTGACGATAGAGGCGGCCATACAAGCTGCAATTGATGTGGTTGAGCAACAGCGAGATGCGATATGAAACAAATCCAGATTGGTGATTTTAAGACGTCGGCACTTGGCTTTGGCGCGATGTCCTTGACAGATTTTTATGGCGAAACGACGCTTGCACAATCGCTGGCGGTCCTAGATGCCGCCGCCGCCGCCGGGGTAAGACATATTGATACCTCTAATGTCTACGGGATGGGCCAGTCCGAAGAGGTGATTGGCATGTGGTTACGCAATAACCCCGGGGAACGGGATAATCTGCACATTGCTACGAAAGGGGGAATCAACAGATCCGGGCAGGGCGCAGAGCCATTTGATAACAGCCCAGAGCATCTTGAAGCGATGCTGGATGGGTCACTGCGTCGGATGGGCGTAGACTGCGTAGATCTGTTTTATGTCCACCGACGCGAGGCCGAGCGCCCGATAGAGGATGTGACACAGTCCCTTGCGCGTTTGGTGGCCAAAGGAAAAACACGCAGTATCGGCTTTTCCGAAATCGCACCGCATAGTTTGCGTCGGGCGACCGCGGTTCATCCGGTGGCAGCAGTGCAAAATGAATATTCGCTTGGCACACGTTTGCCAGAGCTGGGTCTTTTGCAAACCTGTGCCACGCTTGGCACAGCCCTTGTGGCATTTTCCCCCGTGTTGCGTGGGCTGCTGACAGACCGTCCCCTGACGTCGGAAAGAATCGCTGATAACGAGTTATTGAACGCCATCCCGCGCTTTCAAGAGCCGAACTTTACAGCCAACTTAGACTATGCCGCAAAATTTCGGATGGTAGCTGCTGAAATGGGACTGCCTGCTGCGGGGCTGGCGGTTGCATGGTGCATGGCGCAGGGGGACCACGTATTACCGATCCCCGGAACGCGGTCTGTTGCACATCTTGCTGAAATCGTTGCGGGTGCCAATGCGACGCTATCGACAGATGATCTGGCGCGCATCGAGACGGTGTTGCCTGTTGGCTGGGCTCATGGCGACCGATATTCAACCCAGCAGTGGATCGGACCGGAACGGTATTGTTGAACGGTGTGCAGTTGAGGGGTGTGTGAGACGTCTGATCCGCCCTTATTGGCTGCATGGAAAATACAGAGATATGGGCCAACGATCGTCTTGGCTATCGCACGGCGGGCGAGATTTTTACCCGCTTGATCACAACAATTGATCAATCCAAGGTTCTGTCAACCGAGGCTGGCTTTGGTCGGGGCAAAACCTTTTTCCGGCGAAACTGGGCACAGCAGCTTGTCGCTGCTGGAGAAACTGTCGTCGAAATCGACGCGCAGCTGACCGATCACACCGGGGATCCTATTGTTACCTTTGTGGGGGCCTTGGCGGATGCCCTGCCGCATAGCGAGACGTCACAACACCAAAAAACCAAAGTGGCCGTTAAAAAATATGGAACGATCGCTGTCAAAGGCGTGATGCACGCGGTCTTCAGGAGCGCGGCCGATGAAGTGTTTGAGGCGGTTGAGGATATGGCGGGCGAGGGTACCGCTGGCGCAGATGTGATTGCCAATGTGGGAGAGCAGGTCAGTGCCGCAGGCGGTCGGATGATTGCCGCGCAAATGCTTGCTGAACGCATTCGCAAGAAAGATATTCCGGAACAAATCAGGGCGCTGCGCGATGCTTTGGTGGCGGGTAAGCCTTCCAAACGGGTGGTAATTCTTGTGGACGAGTTGGATCGTTGCCATCCAGAGTATGCCATTCATCTTCTGGAAGCTATGAAACTGGTATTTAACGAAGACGGCTTTGTCTTCTGTTTGTTCATCAACGATGTCTATCTAGAAAATCTGGCCCAACATCGGTTTGGCAAGCTTGAAGACGGCGAGCGTTACTTGGACAAATTTATCGATCTGCGCCTGCGGTTGCCGGACAGCGACGCGGGCCTGTCCGAGGCAACCCGCCATTTCGCGCAAGCGCTACACGTGGCGATTCCCTACGGCGACGATCCGGCGTTTTCCATCGACGCAGCAGTCGATCTGGCCGCTAAACTGGCCCCTCAAAGCGGACTGGCCCTTCGCCAGATCAAACGGCTGTTAGAACGTGTGGATCTTGTGCTTAGAATGTACGCGGATCACCCTATTGATCCGGCGCTATTGATATACCTTGCGTTTCATGAGGCCAGAGTACGAAAAAATACCAAGGATTGGTCCGCGTTTTTGCCAAGATCCGGGGTTGGCCCGCGTTATGGCTCTAACGTGCTTGGCCTACGGGAAGATAACGCAATGCTTTCTCTCGAAAGAAACCCAGAAGACAAATGGCGAAGGGCCAACCAGATTGCCGTGCAACAGGTCCCGGAACTGACCAACCTGCCAAGAGAGCGATACCGATTGTCCGAGGACAGGAATTTTCACGTCGCGAAATTGGTGGATATCTTGTCTGCGTTCTACATTCCCGATCATGAGGCAATGTTGCACGCCGTCCGGGATCTGCAGGGTGGCCGCCCAAACTGAACCAGACCTCTTGCGTCAGCGCCCCGCGCCGTCTATACCGCGCGCGTCGACAAGGCATAACCGCTGCGACAGACCATGCAGGCAGGGTCGGGAAACCGGCCCTCTTTGGTGTGTTGGCGGGCCGGAGCGGCCAAACCCAAGACCGGTGGAGACAACCACCCGGCCAGAAAATTAGATACCAAAGGACGTAAACGCCACATGGCAACATCAACCATGGAGGAATTCGAAGCCCTCCTGAACGAAAGCTTCGAAATGGACACCCCCGAAGAGGGCAGCGTTGTCCGCGGCAAAGTCATCGCCATTGAGGCGGGCCAAGCCATCATCGACGTCGGCTATAAAATGGAAGGCCGCGTTGATCTAAAGGAATTTGCAGAACCCGGTGAAGCACCAAAGGTCGAAGTCGGCGATGACGTCGAAGTCTACCTGCGCGCCGCAGAAAACGCCCGTGGTGAAGCGGTCATCAGCCGTGAAATGGCCCGTCGCGAAGAGGCCTGGGACCGTCTGGAAAAAGCGTATGCCAGCGATGCACGCGTCGAGGGTGCGATCTTTGGCCGGGTCAAGGGCGGGTTTACCGTCGATCTTGGTGGCGCCGTGGCCTTTTTGCCGGGGTCTCAGGTCGATGTGCGCCCTGTGCGTGATGCCGGTCCGCTGATGGGTCTTAAGCAGCCGTTCCAGATTCTGAAAATGGACCGCCGTCGGGGCAACATCGTTGTGTCGCGCCGCGCTATTTTGGAAGAAAGCCGCGCCGAACAGCGTGCCGAAGTGATTGCCAATCTGTCTGAAGGTATGGCCGTCGATGGTGTGGTCAAAAATATCACCGAATACGGGGCCTTCGTCGACCTTGGCGGTGTAGATGGCTTGTTGCACGTGACCGACATGGCTTGGCGTCGGGTAAACCATCCATCCGAGATCCTGACCATTGGCGAAACCGTCAAGGTTCAGGTTATCAAGATCAACAAAGACACCCACCGTATCAGCCTCGGCATGAAGCAGTTGATGGAAGATCCGTGGGAGTTGGTTGCGGTGAAATACCCGCTGGAATCAGTCCACGATGGCCGCGTGACCAACATCACCGATTACGGTGCCTTTGTAGAGCTGGAAGCTGGTGTCGAGGGTCTGGTTCACGTCAGCGAAATGTCTTGGACCAAAAAGAACGTTCATCCGGGCAAAATCGTGTCAACCAGCCAAGAAGTGCAGGTCATGGTTCTTGAGATCGATGGCAGCAAGCGTCGTGTATCATTGGGCCTGAAGCAGACCATGCGCAATCCATGGGAACTGTTCGAAGAGACTCATCCGACCGGCACCGAAGTCGAAGGCGAAGTCAAAAACATCACCGAATTTGGTCTGTTTGTCGGCTTGCCGGGCGATATCGATGGTATGGTTCACCTGTCGGACCTGTCTTGGGACGAACGTGGCGAAGAAGCGATCCAGAACTACCGCAAAGGCGATTTGGTCAATGCGGTTGTCTCGGAAGTGGACACTGAAAAAGAGCGGATTTCGTTGTCGATCAAAGCCCTTGGCGGCGACAAATTTGCCGAAGCGGCCGGTGCTGTTAAGCGTGGATCGATTGTGACTGTACAGATTACAGCGATCGAAGATGGCGGTGTTGAGGTCGAATATGAAGGCATGAAGTCCTTTATTCGTCGGTCCGACCTGTCGCGTGATCGTGCAGAACAACGTCCAGAGCGCTTTTCAGTTGGCGACAAGTTGGACGTACGCGTTACCAACGTCGACAGTAAATCACGCCGTCTTGGGCTGTCTATCAAAGCCCGCGAAATCGCCGAGGAAAAAGAGGCTGTGGCACAATACGGCTCCTCGGACAGTGGTGCGTCACTTGGGGACATTTTGGGCGCTGCGCTAAGCCGCGACGACTGATTAACACTCTCCTTGATTTGTACCGAAATAAGGCGGCTCCAGCTTACGTTGGGGCCGCCTTTTCAGTTTGAAAATGATCTTTTGAAACGAATCGGACTGGACCGTTTTGGGACCGACAGATGCCTATGATTAGGCAACTTGGCACATGCTTGCGTGCTTTCGCCTGAAAAACCGTATTTAGATGTAAATTTGTAGCTCTTAGAGGCAACTCTTTGTGTTCTAGTATTGGTTTTTATGGCTATATTCAGTTCTAGAAGAGCTACAATCCGCTCAGGGGAGGAATGACGAAATGATCCGCTCGGAACTGGTCCAGAAAATCGCAGATGAAAACCCGCATCTGTATCAGCGTGACGTGGAACGCATCGTCAACACGATATTCGAAGAGATAACGATTGCGATGTCCCGTGGAGACCGTGTAGAGCTGCGTGGTTTTGGCGCATTCTCTGTCAAGAAACGAGATGAAAGGGTTGGAAGAAACCCGCGCACTGGTGAGTCAGTGCAAGTGGAACAAAAACACGTTCCCTTCTTCAAGACTGGAAAACTGTTGCGCGACCGACTGAACGGAAATACTTAATGCGTTACATTCTGTACGTCTTTTTAGGCGTATTGGTTGCTTTCTTGGTGTCTCTTTCAGTCGCCAATATGCACCCTCTCACCTTGAACCTTCTGCCGGATGGTCTTGTTGATGCCTTTGGGTTTCAACACACTAGCATGTTTCCTGTGTTTGTAGTCGTATGGGTTGCGTTCGCGATTGGCTTGGCGATGGGGTATATCATAGAATACCTGCGCGAGTGGGGGCATCGTCGTCAAGCAGCCCGTCAGGCGAACGATCTCAAGCAACTCGAACGCGAGGTTGCTCGTGTAAAAGGGCAACGAGACGAAGGCAAAGATGAAATCCTCGCCCTTGTGGACGAAAACAGCTGATCCATGACGCAGGCCGGTGTCAAGATTTGTGGGATCATCAGAGCCGAGGATATCGAATCCGTGGCTGCTACCAACGCTTCATATGTCGGTTTTGTTTTTTTTGAAAAATCGCCACGCAATGTAACCATAAAGCAGGCGTCAGCGCTTTGTCAGGCGACACCATCCCGACTGACACGGGTTGCGCTTACTGTGGACGCGTCTGATGCGGAACTGGATGCTATATTCGCCGAAGTGCCTATAGATATGATCCAGTTGCACGGAACAGAAACACCCGAGCGTGTGGTGTATCTTAGAAACCGTTTTGCACGTCCTGTTATGAAAGCGGTTGGTGTGGCTGATGCAAATGACTTGGCGTCTCTTGATGCTTACTCAGCAGTGGCAGATCAGATTTTGGTAGATGCCAAACCTCCCAAAGGGGCTGATCTGCCCGGTGGAAACGGCTTGCGATTTGACTGGCGCTTGATTTCGGGACGCAGCTGGTCTGTTCCATGGATGCTGGCAGGTGGCCTGGATCCTGCCACAGTGGCCGAGGCAATCAGGATGACAGGCGCCCGCCAGGTGGATGTCAGCTCTGGTGTTGAGAGCCAACCAGGGGTGAAGGATAGCAAAAAGATCGCGCGGTTTGTTTCAGCGGCGCAAGGTGCCATTGGCTCGCTGTGAGAACAGCTTTTGGTAAGAATAAATACGACGTCAAACCTGTTTAATGTGCGATCGCGCCGATTTTGCGATGCAGTTCGTCATAAAGCGCCAAACGTTCTTCTTCACTCAGAAATGATCCTATCTCGACTTCGCGACCGGCCCCTTTCAAGGTGATATAATGTGGAACAGGCCCACCTTTTTGGTGGCATATGATCTCTGTCCAGTAAGGGTTGCCCTCCCACTCTTGTAGCTGGCCTTGGGGAGCGCGGCGCGTCAGATGCAATCGATCAGGGCTAAGCTCCAGCACTTCTAGAATGTGACGGCTGCGTTGGTTGGACCGTATGGCGACCCAAATGCCGGCTAACGCCAACATCATAAAAGGCAACAGCCCCCAAAGCACCATAGTGCCCACCACAGCAACAAGGGGCAGGCTCATAAACCCAAATGTGATCAGAACAAAGGTGGCAAAGCCACGACCCGGTAACGCGTTGTGAGGCCACAGGTGCAGCCTTTGCCGTTTGGTTACAGCATCACAGTCTGTCCATGTATATGGCATTCCGTCATCCGTTATTTTTCACTCTTGCATTAGTGTAAAACTTTGCGGGACTGCGGCCAGTGTCAGGATGTCTCAGGCGTGTGAAAGGGACGTGGTTTTTTACATCCTTTAATAACAAAGGCCCCGGATAACCCGAGGCCTTTGCAATGTTTGGTCTAGATCCCAGCTTAGTGGTGCGCTGGTTCTTTGTCCCAATCTTCCTGCTTTGGCAGGATCTCAAACGTATGCTCTGGTGGAGGAGACGGTAGTGTCCATTCCAGCGTATCTGCATATTCATTCCACGGATTAGGCGATGTTTCCCTGCGTCCGTACATAAGCGCATGCGCGATAATTCCAAAGAATAACAAGAACGACGCAAAGGACAGGAACGCACCCCAAGATGACCACATGTTATAGTAGGCAAAGGCTTCGGGGTAATCGATGTAGCGCCGTGGCATACCCTGTCGTCCCAAAAAGTGTTGGGGGAAGAATGTCAGGTTGGCACCGATAAACATCATCCAAAAATGGATTTTGCCCGCGGTTTCATTGTACATGCGACCTGTCATTTTCGGGAAGTAGAAGTACACCCCCGCAAAGATCGTAAACACCGCGCCCAAGCTCATGACATAATGAAAATGGGCTACCACATAATAGGTGTCGTGGTACGCACGGTCCACACCCGCTTGGCTAAGGACGATACCCGTAACACCACCGACTGTGAACAGAAACAGAAAGCCGAACGCCCACAGCATGGGGGTCTTAAACTCGATTGATCCCCCCCACATTGTCGCAATCCAGCTGAACACCTTGACGCCCGTGGGCACCGCAATCACCATCGTGGCAAGCATAAAGTAGCTTTGCTGAGACAGGCTCATGCCCACGGTGTACATGTGGTGCGCCCAGACCACAAAACCCAACGCTCCGATTGCAATCAGCGCCCAAACCATTGGTAGGTAGCCGAATACGGGCTTGCGCGAGAACGTTGCAATCACATGGCTGATGATCCCAAATCCGGGCAAGATGATGATATAGACCTCTGGGTGACCAAAGAACCACAGGATGTGTTGGTACAGGATCGGATCCCCACCAAACGCTGGGTCGAAGAACGCCGTGTCAAAGTTGCGGTCTGTCAGAAGCATGGTGATAGCACCGGCCAAAACTGGCAATGACAACAGGATCAGCCACGAGGTGATAAAGATTGACCACGAAAACAATGGGACTTTGAACAGGGTCATACCCGGTGCGCGCATGTTCAAGAAAGTTGTGATCATGTTGATCGCGCCCAAGATGGACGATGCCCCCGAGACGTGTACCGCAAAGATCGCCAGATCCATTGATACACCGCCTTCATTCACCGATAGCGGTGGATAAAGGATCCATCCAACTCCGGACCCCAGCTGGTCATTGCCGCCAGGCGCGAGGACCGAGCAGACTGCCAACGTGGTGCCAGCGACATACATCCAGAAAGACAGGTTGTTCATGCGCGGAAACGCCATGTCCGGCGCACCGATCTGCAGTGGCATAAAGTAGTTACCAAACCCGCCAAACAAAGCTGGGATCACCACGAAGAACATCATCAAGATGCCGTGGGCGGTAATCAGGACGTTCCAAAGGTGTCCATTTGGCGTACACTCACCAACGGCAGCGGCCGTCATGCGCGCACCCTCAAGACACATGTATTGTACGCCGGGCTCCATAAGCTCCATGCGCATGTAAACAGTAAAGGCCACCGAGACAAAGCCGACCAAGGCTGAGACTATCAGGTAGAGAACCCCAATATCCTTGTGGTTGGTCGACAAAAACCACCGCGTAAAGAAATCGCGATTGTCTTCGTGTGCGTGGCCGTGAATGGCTGCATCTGCCATTATCTGCCTCCTGGAAAATTATACTTAGCCTGCGGGAGGGATTCCCGGATCGCTTTATTAGGTAGTGTTCTAGATTGACTGGTCGGGGGCGGCAACGACCGCTTTTGACGCAGCTTAAACAATTTTGTCGCAGGGTAGACAGATTTGCGTTCATTTGGACAATTTTTGAGCACCGCAGAGGCCTTTGCAGGGGCGCCCTGCACAGACCTGGCTCGGAAGGTGCGTAGAGACTTCTTTAAGTTCTTGTTTCTGATCAGGCAGACAACGCGCTTAAGCTGCGTGTTTTTATACCCGATCTTTGTTGTCTTCCAGATGGGAAACGTCGCGCCAGCACTTTGTTTGGTTGCAAGGAGGTTGTCTCATACATCCGGAAAATGCCGCGCGAACGTGCGGTGTAGGGCCACGTCAAGATCGTTCATCGTAACTGGAAGCCCCAGATCTACAAGACTGGTCACGCCATGATTGGAAATCCCGCATGGCACAATACCGGCAAAATGATCCAGCTCCGGCTCTACGTTGATAGACAGACCATGGAAGCTGACCCATTTATGCATTCTGATGCCGATAGCGGCGATTTTGTCTTCGGCTGTTGCGCCATCGGCAGCCCTCGGGCGATCCGGCCGCTCTATCCATATCCCAACACGGCCCGGCCGGATGTGACCGGTTAGATTGAATTCGGCCAGCGTATCGATCACCCAAGCTTCGAGGGTTTCTACGAAGGCGCGCAAATCGCGACCGCGTCGTGTCAGGTCCAGCATGACGTAGACGACCCTTTGGCCCGGCCCGTGATAGGTGTATTGTCCGCCGCGTCTTGTCTCGTAAACTGGGAAGCGGTCGGGATCCCGCAGATCTTGGATCTGTGCCGAAGATCCGGCCGTGTACAGGGCGGGATGTTCTAATAACCAGATTTGTTCGTCTGCTTCGCCGCGCGCAATTGCTTTGGCCCGGGCCTCCATGTCTGACACGGCCCGCAAGTAGGGGGTCAGCCCCGGAGTAATACGCCATTCCACCATGTCCACGGACCTATCGCGGGAAACCTGTCTCTGTCCAGCCTGTCAGCTGGTTTACATTTATTTCGGCAATACCCCCGCATCGCGCAGCTTGGGTAGGTTTGAGCGGCTTACGGGAATATCCGGTCCGGTCGACATCCTCAATATGGCCCGATCTTTTTCACGTCGGACGGACGAGATTTCCCCGACCGCCACCCAATGAGACCGGTGGACCTGCAAGCCGCGTACATCGCCGACTTCTTTGATTGCATCCCCGAGACGCATCAAAACAACGTCCTCGCCTTTGTGGCTGCGAATGCGTACGTAGTGATCTTCGACCGTCAGGGCGATCAAACGCCCGCGTTTTTCCAAAGTCATGCGGTTCAGGATTGGTGGGGGCGCTTTTGCGTCCTGTATATCCGTGTCCGGATTTGCCCTGACTTCCAGAACTTTGGTGATGGCTGTCACCATGATCGACACTGCCAAAATCGTACTGCATAGGTTTATTGCCGCGCGCCCTGACGGCCAATAGTCCAAGAAGACCAAATTTAGGGCCAAGACAAAAATTGTAACGCCTATGCTCGTAAGTCCCCCTGCCAGCAGTACCAATGACCACTGGTTGGTCTTGCCTTGAAATGTTGCATAGACAATGCCGCCGCTAATCTGACCGATTGAGAATGTCACAGCCACCATCAAGGCCCAGTATGCAAACCTTGGTGCCAGAGTAAGCAAATCCAGCGTCTCGAACGGGCCACCAAGCGCGAGGACGCCTGCCACCCCCATCCCGACGATTGCGGCCTTGGGGGTCACGATCTGGTGGCGCCATTCACGAAGCGCGATTTGCAGCGCGGTGTTTTCCACGTATCACTCCTGCTTTCGACGTATCTCGATTTGTGTCCGTCATTGGTCTGATGAAAACCCTCGGCAACCAAGATCTATACAAGAAAAGATATGAGAATTCCATGTCCCTCACGCCAATTTTGACCGCTCCACCCGAGATACAGATTCATGCCGCCGCAGCGACCTTTGCGTTGGTTTTAGGGCCGGTATCGCTTTTTCGTCGGCGCTACGATCGGATACATAAAACGCTTGGGTATGTTTGGGTGTCAGCAATGGTTGTTACCTGTGTATCCTCTTTTTTTATCAGTGGATTTGAACTGATTGGACCCTTCAGTCCGCTGCATTTGTTAGCCATTCTGACGCTTTTGGCCCTGTACGATGGGGTTCGTCACGCAATAGCCGGGAATATCGACGCACATCGTGCCGCAATGCAAAGTATCTACTGGCACGGCATCTTTCTGGCCGGCCTGTTTACCTTTTTGCCGGGCCGCACAATCAGTCGAATGCTCTTCCCAAGTTGGCCAGATCTGGGTTTTGTCGTAATCGGCGTTGGTTTGATGATTGTCGTGACACGTTTGGTTTGGCAGCGCAGGTCACGCATTGTACATCTGAACTGATTTTTTTACTCTTGCGGGTCTCTTGAGCATGGTCTAGCAAACAATCTACACGGCGTGCGGTCGTGGCGGAATTGGTAGA
>JAQXDR010000174.1 GCA_029251265.1 Pseudoprimorskyibacter sp.
ACAGAGCAAAAAGTTTTCCAACAGTTGTGGCGCTAGTTAAAAGGTTTGTTCAGAAACCACATATTTTGCATATCAATAGTGTAGAGTGATTTGACGAGATGGTCATTGAACCAGCCCGCGAGTTATTGAATAGCGTGCACAGTCTGCATAATGCAGCGGTGTCGTAATCCAATTCCTATTTAATGATATGAGGGAGCACAGATGAATGACGATTTAGCCGCTTCTGTTCTGCGGTCGATGTTTGATGCGGCTGTCGGCAGCGCTGACCCCTTAGTATGTGTTCCAGCTGCTTTACCGCCGCGACCAAAGGGGCGGGTGGTGGTAATCGGTGCCGGCAAAGCCTCTGCGCGTATGGCTCAAGCGGTTGAAGCCGCGTGGGGGGAGGGCCTCGAGGGTCTGGTGGTGACGCGCTACGGACATGGCGCGCCATGTCGCAGTATCAAAATAATCGAAGCGGCACATCCCGTGCCAGACGCCGCAGGGCAAGCCGCCGCCGCGCAAATTCTGCAGTTAGCTCAAAGCTTGGGGCCTGATGATACGTGTTTGGCACTGATTTCCGGCGGTGGATCGGCTCTTTTAACATTGCCAGCTGCCGGCGTGACACTGCATGACAAACAAACCGTCAATGCAGCCTTGCTGGCCAGTGGCGCCAGCATCGATGAAATGAATAGCCTTCGAAAGCACTTAAGCGCAATCAAAGGCGGCCGTTTAGCTGCCGCTGTAGCGCCAGCACAGTTGTTAACGTTGATGATTTCGGACGTTCCAGGGGACGACCCTGCGGTGATCGCTTCGGGGCCCACAGTCGGGGATCCCACGACACTTGCAGACGCGCGTCATATCTTGTCGCGCTACAATATCTCTGTTCCGAAAACGATACATGCAGCACTAAAAGATCATCGCAATGAAACTCCGGCAATCGACGATCAAATTTTTGAACGATCCGAGGCTTGCCTGATTGCAACGCCCCAAATGGCGTTGGAGGCGGCTGCCAAAGTTGCACGTGCGGCAGGGATCACCCCCCTGATCCTAGGTGATGCGCTAGAGGGAGAGGCCAGAGAGCTGGGGCGGGTCATGGCCGGAATGGCAAAACAAATTCGCAGACATGCCCAGCCTGTGCCTGCGCCGTGTGTCTTGCTTTCGGGAGGGGAAACAACTGTTACTCTGCGCGGCAAGGGGCGGGGTGGCCGTAATGTAGAATGCCTTTTGGGAATGGCGCAGGCCTTGCAAGGAGCAACGGGAATTCATGCAATATGCGCCGATACGGACGGTGTTGACGGGATTGAAGAAATCGCAGGGGCTACCCTGCACCCAGATACGGTCATGCGGGCGGCTCGTGCGGGCTATAGACTGGATGCGGCACTGGCAGAAAATGATGGGCACAGCTATTTCGAGGCAGCTGCCACTCAGATAATCACGGGCCCCACACTGACAAATGTGAATGACTTCAGAGCCGTCTTGGTGCTTTAGCAAAGACGGGGCCTATCATCGCGTCGCACACTGCCATCGGGTGTCGGAAACAGCATTGCGGGTTTCTATGAAGACGGCAAAAAGACGATCGCAAAGATAAAGGAGTCGCCATGACCACTGCGTCGCAGAAAACCGTCGTCAACAGTTGGAACGAGTGGGATCCATTGCGCCACGTGATTGTGGGTCGTGCTGACGATTGCCATATTCCACCCGAAGAGCCCGCGCTTGATGCAAAAGTGCCCGAGGACAGCGACATGCGCGGCCAGTGGGGACGCAGGCCGCAGGAAACCATCGACCGTGCCAACGAGTTGCTTGACAATTTCGCAGATCTTTTGCGCGCGCGAGGCATCCGGGTGGACCGTCCGACCAGCATTGACCACAGTTTGCCCGCATCCACACCCGATTTTCATACGGAAAGCCAGTTTGGTTGTATGCCGCCACGCGATGTCTTGCTGACAGTCGGCTCAGAGATCCTCGAGGCGACAATGTCCTATCGCTGCCGTTGGTTTGAATATCTAAATTACCGTCCATTGATGCAGCAATACTGGAATGAAGATCCAAATTTCCGTCATGAGGCTGCGCCCAAACCGCGGTTAACAGATGCAGACTACCATCCTGATTATCTGTCCGAAAAAATAGGCGTGGAAAAACGGTTGCAGTGGGCGACTGAGAAGTTCTTTGTCACGACAGAAGAAGAGCCTTTGTTTGATGCAGCCGATGTGCTGCGGTTCGGTCGTGATTTGGTGGTGCAGCACGGGTTTACAACAAATCTAAAGGGGATCGAATGGCTGCGGCGTCACTTTCCCGACCACCGCGTACATACCGTAAACTTTCCAGGTGATCCTTATCCTATTCATATCGATGCAACATTTACGCCGCTACGACCGGGTTTGATCGTAAACAACCCACAGCGTCGGTTACCGCAAGATCAGCGCGGTCTGTTCGAACGCAATGGTTGGGAAATCGTCGACGCGGCACAGCCTGCACATAACACGCCCCCGCCCTTGTGTTATTCATCGACGTGGTTGTCTATGAATGTTCTTGTCTTGGACCCCAAGACAGTCTGCGTTGAAAAATCCGAAGTGTATCAGGCCGAGCAAATGGATAAGCTCGGGATGAATGTGGTCGAGGTTGAACTGCGCGATGCTTATGCCTTTGGGGGCGGATTGCACTGCTGCACGGCAGATGTCTTTCGCGAAGGCGTATGTGAGGATTATTTTCCGCAAAGCTAATCATTTAGCGCCATTCCCAAGAAACTGTGCGCGCCAATGTGCGGGCGCAGGTTTTAACTTGCTTGTCT
>JAQXDR010000007.1 GCA_029251265.1 Pseudoprimorskyibacter sp.
GGTCAGGTGGTGATCCGTCCTATGATGTATCTGGCGCTGAGCTACGATCACCGCATCGTCGACGGCAAAGGCGCCGTGACCTTCCTCGTCCGCGTCAAAGAAGCGCTCGAGGATCCGCGTCGGTTGTTGATGGATCTGTAAAACATTGCAACGCGAACCCTGCAAACCGTTCAAAGTCAGCGCGCCCGGAATTGGGGACAGGCCCCGCATCAGGGCGCGCTGGTGCGGTATGCGGTGCCCGCAATGCAGGTGCGTTCAGTCCCCAAAAGCACTTGGGCGCACAAGCCCTTGGCGTGGATGGAATAAAACCGATTTTCACATGTGCGGGACCTGTGGTCGATACCAGTTTCTTTCTGGAAAAATCCAAAGCCGCCACATGTTTGTAGCCGATTTCCCTCTGTGTTTCAGCGTTCTTGTGACGATGTCCTTTGTCTTTTCCGTCCTGCACCTGACCGTTCCAAATGGGCCAAACGTAGGAGAGTCCACAGTTGCTGCGATGATCGTTTTGGTATTGGTCCTGTTCTTTGGACCAAACGCGATCAATGACCGGCTTGAAGTGATCGTTGCAACAGCCCCAGCCAAAGGCAAGCCTGTGGAATCCGTATGACGCCCGAACTCACCGCCCTTACACTCGCCGCGCTTTTGCAGGTCGTCCAGTTCTGCCTCATGGCTGTTCCGGCCAACCTCGAACTTGGCACAACCAAAACTCTCGCCCCGCGCGACGGCAAAAGTCTTGAATCCCAGCTTAGTCCGGTCATTGCAAGGCTCTACCGGGCGATGAACAATCACTTCGAAGGGCTCATCCTCTTTACAATCGCCACACTCGTGATCACCCTCACCGACCAGTCCACCCCCTTTACCGCGGCCTGCGCCTGGGCCTACCTGATCGCGCGTGTCCTTTACGTCCCGGCCTATGCCTTTGGCTGGACCCCGTGGCGATCACTCATCTGGTTTTCGGGCTTCGCCGCCACCACCCTCATGCTGATCGCGGCGCTGCTATGACCCGATCTGTTCCTCGCCATCTCACAAATTCTGGAGTAGATGCGCGTTGCGCACAGGGGCGGCGCCCCGTCCAACTCCCAACTCAAAAGGACCATTCCCATGGCTAATTACGACGTCATCGTCATCGGTTCCGGCCCCGGCGGCTATGTCGCTGCCATCCGCTGCGCGCAACTGGGCCTGAAGACTGCCTGTGTCGAGGGACGCGAAACCCTCGGCGGCACCTGTTTGAACGTGGGTTGCATCCCCTCCAAGGCGCTGCTGCACGCCAGCCATCAGTTGCACGAGGCCCAGCACAACTTTGCCACAATGGGTCTGATGGCCGAAGCACCAAAGGTCGATTGGGCCAAGATGCTGGGCTACAAGAACGATACCATAGGTCAGAACACCAAAGGTATCGAATTTCTGTTCAAAAAGAACAAGATCGACTGGCTTAAGGGTTGGGGAAGTATCCCTGCAGCCGGTCAGGTCAAGGTTGGGGACGAGGTCCACACAGCCAAGAACGTCATCATTGCCAGCGGATCGGAACCCTCCGCGCTCCCCGGTATCGAAATTGATGAAAAGCGGGTTGTGACCTCAACCGGTGCACTGGAACTGGATAAGATCCCGGGGTCTATGGTGGTGATCGGCGCAGGCGTGATCGGGCTAGAGCTTGGGTCGGTCTATGCCCGCCTTGGCACAAAGGTGCAGGTCATCGAATTTCTGGATGCCATCACACCCGGCATGGATGCCGAGGTACAGAAAACTTTCCAACGTATGCTGAAAAAACAGGGGCTGGGATTTACCATGGGGGCTGCGGTTCAAAGCGTGGACACCTCGGGCGAACAGTGCACAGTGACGTATACGTCGCGCAAAAAAGATACCACGCATTCGATTGATGCGGATGTTGTGCTTGTTGCCACAGGGCGGCGTCCGGTTACCGACGGTCTTGGTCTAGAGGCCCTTGGCGTTGAATTGACCGATCGCGGCCAAATCAAAACCGATCGTCAGTGGCGCACGAATATACCCGGCATCTATGCGATTGGCGACGCCATCGAAGGCCCCATGCTGGCCCACAAAGCCGAAGACGAAGGCATGGCCGCAGCCGAGGTGATTGCAGGCAAGCATGGCCACGTGAATTACGATGTCATCCCCGGTGTGATCTACACCCACCCCGAAGTCGCATCCGTCGGCAAAACCGAACAAGAGCTCAAGGCAGAAGGCCGCGCCTATAAGATCGGCAAATTCAGCTTTATGGGCAATGGCCGAGCCAAGGCAGTTTTCGCAGGTGACGGCTTTGTCAAACTTCTTGCCGATAAAGACAGCGACCGGATCCTTGGGGCCCATCTGATCGGTCCGGCGGCCGGTGATCTGATTCATGAGATTTGCGTGGCCATGGAATTTGGCGCTTCGGCCGAGGATCTGGCCCTGACCTGCCATGCACATCCGACCTTTTCCGAAGCTGTCCGCGAGGCAGCCCTTGCCTGTGGCGATGGTGCAATTCACAGCTGATTGGCAGAGATGTGACGGTCCAGCATGTTGGACCGTCACGAACGACATAGGTTTGAACAAATCTGGTGCACTTGTGTGATCAACCCACCCCACAGCGAGAACCCTAAAAACTTCTAAACCCAAGACGCCAGTGATTCATGCTTAATATCCGACCGTTTACCACATCTTTTTCTGAGCGCGGTCTTTGTAGGTGTGGTCATACTCTGGACCACCGGCCGCACCATCCGTCATCTCAGCCAGAATGTCCCCAACACTTGGGACCGTGTCTTTGTCATTTCGCGTCCAAAGGCCGGACCGTATCAGTGCTTTGGCACATTGTGTGTAGACCTCGTTGATATCGATACCGATCACTGTTGCTGGCAAGACGTCTTTGCGGGCGAATAATCGACGAAGGTCTGTATCATCCGTCACCCATCCTGTCCCATTGACGCGGACGGTGGTTGTACTGCCGGGCACAAGAAATATCAAAGCGAGCCGACCATCATCAACGATATCGCGCAAACAATCCAACCTGTTGTTGCCCTTCCAATCGGGCATCAAAAGGCGTTTTGGCCCATCTACCCGAACAACTGGGCCGTCATCCCCACGGGGACTGCCGTTTACACCGCGCGCGCCAACCGTAGACAAAATGCAAAATCGAGACCCTTCAATCCACGCCTGATATAGCGGAGTCAGTTCCGAGGCGACCTTGGTCAAAGCCAGCGGGACAGCCACACCATAACGCGCCTCGAGTGTTTTGCAGTCTTTAATCTTTTGCATCAAACCCTGCCTCTGCCATAAGATGATCTGACGCCGCCTCGATATCTGTTTCTAGTCGCTTCATAAAGTCTGCGTTGTTCAGGCCCGCCCCAATCGTTGGCAAAAACTCGATCACGGCCAAGCCGGGTTTCCGCAAAATACCTTTGCGTGGCCAAAACACGCCCACGTTCGTTGCCACCGGCACACACTTTTGTCCAAATTGGTTATACAGAACCGCAGTACCCACCTTATACGTGACATGCGCCCCAGGCGCGACACGTGTGCCTTGCGGGTAAATCGCCAACTGGCCAGGTTTTTCAGCGCCCTTAGACACATCCGTAATCAGCTTGCGTATAGCCTCGGCGCGTCTGCCACGGTCTACGGGAATGCATCCAAGGCGCAGCGCATATTGCCCTATAACCGGAAACCACATCAACTCGCGTTTCATGATAAACCGCGCACGCGGTAACGCTCCAAAAAGGAGTATAATGTCAAAAAACGACTGATGTTTTGCGGCTACCAAAACATTGCCCTGGGGGACGGGTCCGCGCACTTCGCTGTGCAGGCCCACCATCCAACGCGCAGTCCACCGCACCCAGACACAGTATGTTTTGCAGGCATAAGACGCGCCTCGCGACGAAAACAATGCCCAAGGCAGAAAAACCAGCCCAAGTAACGCCATCATCAGATAGATTTGTCCAACAAACAGCAAACTGCGCAACCACATCACGATAGGCCTCTTAACAATTGTGCAGCCGCCCAGAGGGTTGCTGCAAATCCAACAATTCCCGCAGCTATAGGCACCATAAACAACAACACCCACTGCAATCCTTGGGGGGCCAACTGGGTCATAACACTCGCATCGCCACCTTTTGGCAAAACCATAAGGACAGCCACTGCAATCAGCGTTCCAGCCGAGGCTCCTGTGGTTACCCGCACTGTGTAGCGTCTGACAAATGCATGCGAAATATACGCGTCCGTTGCTCCAACATTCCGCAACACCGCAATGACACCGGCATTGGCCGCAAGCGATGCTCGCGTTGCAAGGGCAACAATAGCAGCCGTCGTTCCGCCCACAAGCAGCACAATTCCCGCCGCCAGCACCCATAATCCCCACGCTGCCGCCAAAAGGGGTTTTCGCCAGCGTTGATGATCATCCAAAACTGCTCCGGGGACTTCGGCCGCTAAACGCTGACGCAAACCGGCGGCATCATATCCATCGGATGTCTCGGTTATTTCAATCAACCGCGGTATCGGCAAACTGCTAATGGGCATGTCTGGGCCAAACCAAGGTTCGAGTAAAGCCTGCTGTTGCTGGATCGACAGCGCGCGTGCGGAGTCTACTCCGGGCGTCGAAGCAAGGATTGCCAGCGCCCGGTCAGACTGCATACCCAGCTGATCCGCAGGCGCAGAAATGCGCAAGGTGGATGCCGATGCAAGATCAGACCCCCATCGTTCGGCCAAACGTCCAGCGGCTAACGCCAGCGCTAGTGCTAAAACTGCCAGCAAAGACATAGCTGCCGCAGAAAATAATACCAACCGAGCGGTGAAGCCTGACGGTGGCACAACACGATCCGCAGCGCTGTCACGCGAAAAAATTGCTCGTATCGCCGGTTTCATCATCATAAGTCTGCACCCGCAGATTGCACCTGACGATTGGTGATACGCAATACCCGCGCCTGAACATGCGTTTTGGCCGTACGTATCAAAGTTAAATCATGCGTTGCCACCATGATCGTTTTTCCCATCCGGTTAAGTTCAACCAGTAGACGGATAAGCCGTTGTGACATGTCAAAATCCACATTGCCCGTGGGTTCATCAGCCAAAATAACGTCTGGCGACATGATGACTGCACGCGCAAGGGCGGCGCGTTGACGTTCGCCCCCCGACAATTCAGGGGGACGGGCATCTGCGCGTTCGGTCAGCCCCACCCACGCAAGCAGATCACGCAAGTTCTCCTGCGCGGCCGCGTTCAGACCGCCCTGAACGGTCAGCGGCAAAGCAACATTTTCTGCAACACTGAGATGGTCAAGAAACTGGCAGTCCTGCTGAACAATCCCTATACGCCGACGGCAATCGGCCAAATCATCAGGGCTCATTGTCATGCGATCTTGCAAAAACAGTCGAACGTGTCCCGACTTAGGCATCAAAGCACCATAGGCAAGACGCAAAAACGTGGTTTTTCCAGCGCCGGACGGGCCGGTCAAGAAATGAAAACTGCCCGGGTTCAGTGTCAAAGACACTCCAGTGAGCAGATCAGCACCGCCGTAACTGTAAGCCACTTTGTCCAGCTCGATCACTGCGCGTTCTCCTTATCGCGTCACCCTGTTCTGACGCATAGACGGATCAGTTTCAATCCGGGCTTTTCCGTAACGTATTTGCCGCCTATGCTATGCGGAATGGATATCCGTCCTAATGTGCAAATAGGGATTAGACTGAAAATGCGGCTACACTGTCCGAATTGCCGGGCACAATACGAAGTGCCAGATACTGCCATCCCTCCGGAAGGACGGGACGTCGAATGCTCGAACTGCGGTCACAACTGGTTTCAGGCACCCAAATCGGCAGAAGAATCAGCGCTTGTTCTAGACGAGGATATGTCGGTTCAACCCGCGGCACAGCCTCCTAAACCGCGGAAATTGGACCCTGCGCTAGAGGATGTGCTGCGCGAAGAAGCCGAGCGTGAAGCCCGCGCACGTGCCGAAGAAAGCAGCCCATTAGAAAGTCAGCCCGAATTGGGGCTAACACAGCCCACGCGCCAGCGGCGTGACGCAGGACGTAACGATCCATTCCCCGATGTGGATGAAATCAATTCGACTCTGCGCTCTGCATCCGAACGCCGTGGGCTAAAAGCGAAAGAAGACCAACACCCCGTAAACAAAAAAGAACCCACGCCTGTAACGCAATTGGACGAGATCTCGAAACCATCACGTCTGAAAGCTGGGGCCTTTTGGGGACTGGCTTTGGTTGTTGCGGCAGCTCTGATTTATACGAACGCGTCCTCGATCGCGCGCGACATGCCCGGGCTGGAACAACCACTGGCTGCCTACAGTAATTTTGTGGACGATCTTCGATTTTGGCTGCATGATTTGATACACAATGGCGGCGCTGACGACACATAGTCAGTCGAATTCACGATGGATCGGCGGCAATTGTGCTATAATATGATCAAAATTCCTGCGGCCGCGAGGGTGGCCTGTTTTTCTATGGAGGACACCTATGGACGGCGCGCTGAAAGAAAATGACCTGAGCCATGTGGTAGCAGCTGATAAAGCGCATGTTTGGCATCATTTGATCCAGCATAAACCCTTTGAACAAGGCGATCCCCGCATCATTATTGAGGGCAAGGGAATGCGCGTCTGGGATCAAAAGGGCAAAGAGCATCTGGATGCTGTCTCCGGAGGCGTCTGGACCGTAAATGTTGGCTACGGACGCGAATCGATTGCCAAGGCGGTGTATGACCAGCTTATCAAGCTGAACTATTTTGCAGGTTCGGCCGGATCTATCCCAGGGGCTTTGTTTGCGGAAAAACTGATCAGCAAAATGCCGGGTATGACCCGCACGTATTATACGAACTCCGGGTCTGAGGCGAATGAGAAGGCCTTTAAAATGGTGCGCCAGATTGCGCACAAACGGTACGGCGGAAAAAAGCACAAGATTTTATATCGGGACCGGGACTATCACGGCACAACAATAACAGCGCTGTCTGCTGGTGGTCAGCAGGAACGCAATGCACAGTACGGGCCCTATACGCCGGGGTTTGTATCCGTCCCACATTGCCTTGAGTATCGGGCCGGCGATCAGGGCGCGCCTGTCGAAAACTATGGTGAATGGGCGGCGGATCAGATTGAACAGGTCATCTTGCGAGAAGGCCCAGATACCGTCGGCGCACTGTGCCTTGAGCCGGTGACCGCCGGAGGGGGCGTCATCACGCCACCCCAAGGCTATTGGGACCGTGTTCAGGAAATCTGCAAAAAATATGATATTCTGCTCCATATCGACGAAGTTGTGTGCGGCGTCGGTCGCACGGGTACTTGGTTCGGCTACCAGCAGTATGGTGTTCAACCTGATATGGTAACAATGGCAAAGGGTGTGGCGTCGGGTTACGCGGCGATTGCCTGTCTTGTGACAACCGAAGAGGTCTTTGACATGTTCAAAGATGACGCCAGCGATCCTATGAATTATTTCCGTGACATTTCGACCTTTGGCGGCTGCACTGCCGGACCCGCGGCCGCGATCGAAAATATGCGGATCATCGAGGATGAGGGCCTGCTGGAAAATACCTCGGCGATGGGTGACTATATGCTCGACTCGTTGGGCGCGCTGATGGACAAGCACTCTGTGATTGGCCAAGTCCGAGGCAAGGGCCTGTTTCTTGGTGCCGAACTTGTTCAAGATCGCGACAGTCGCACACCAGCCGAGGAAAAGATGGTTCAGGCCGTCGTCGGTGATTGTATGGCGCAAGGCGTGATCATTGGCGCAACCAACAGATCGCTTCCGGGGTACAACAATACCCTGTGCTTCAGCCCCGCATTAATCGCTACCAAAGACGATATTGACCAGATACTTTATGCGGTGGACGGCGCCTTGAAACGCGTGTTTGGCTGAGCCTCTGCATCCTTTAAAAGTCCCTGCCTTAGACAGGGACTTTTTGCATTCCAATGCACGCCAGTGTTATGGCTTTGGTTCTCCGATCTATTCACTAAACAAAGCGTTTTCGATTGCAATCGGTTGCGAGCATTTTGCAGGTTATGACCTAACTTTGCCACGCGGCGAAACTGACGGATAGGGGTGTTTTTTGACACGCTTTTCTTCATCGACGTTTCTTGGTGGCATTCGTTCTTGTCCTCGCAGTCTTGGGCGACATCCAGATGTATGCCCGAAAAGGGGTTGATCATGGCGAAAAGGCTGCGCCTTTGGCCTGGCTTGATGAGGACACCATCTATACGCGCGAGATGATACCATTCACGCTGTAAACATAGGCAACACGACGATGCATCTCGGCACAAACAGGTGCCTGTGTGGGCAGAGGATGTTCCCGATTGAAAGCGTCTCGCTTTTCGTTCGATCCATATCCTGCCTCGCAGAAGACGTTCCAACAGTCGTCAGGGCTGAAGTGATTGCAGATTTCGGTGAGTGCGTCGAACCCTTGGTCGAATGGTCTTGGCTCAATTCTGGGCAGGCGGGCTTTG